>NZ_DIMK01000013.1:0-8423 GCF_002425525.1 Pseudomonas sp. UBA5568
AGAACCTGACCCTGGGCGCCGGCCAGGCCAGCGATCAGGAGCTGGTGGCGGCGCTGTCGGCCACCGGTGCGCTGGACTTCGTGCGTCGCCTGCCCAAAGGCATGGATCACCTGATCCTCGAAGGCGGCCTGGGCCTGTCCGGTGGGCAGCGCCAGGCCCTGGTGCTGTCGCGGCTGCTGGTGCGTCAGCCGCAGGTGCTGCTGCTGGACGAGCCCACCGCTTCGCTCGATGACATCACCGAGCGCCGGTTGCTGGATAACCTGGATCGCTTCTGCCAGGGCCGCACCTTGGTGATCGCCACCCACCGGTTGAGCGTGCTGCAGCGGGTGGACCGCGTCCTGGTGCTCGACGGCGGCCGTATCGTGATCGACGACGCACGCGACGCCGCGTTGGCCAAACTGCAAGGAGCGCAGGCATGAGCAACCATGAACTTCCCGCCTCTTACCTCGATGGTCAGGATGACCAGGCGGTGTTTCGGGCTGGGCGCCTGATCACCCTGTGCGCGGTGATGCTGGCGGCATTCCTGGCCTGGGCGGCCTGGTTCGAGGTGACCGAGGTGTCCACCGGCACGGGCAAGGTCATCCCCAGCTCCCGTGAGCAGGTGATCCAGTCGTTCGAGGGTGGGATCGTCGCGCAGATGAGCGTGGCCGAAGGAGATCTGGTCGAGCGCGGCCAGGTCCTGGCCCAGCTCGATCCGACCAAGACATCATCAAGCGTGGGCGAAAGCGAAGCCAAGTACCGCGCCGCCAAGGCCAGCCAGGCGCGCCTGCAGGCAGAGGNNCACGGGCAAGCCGTTGAAATTCCCGGCCAGCCTGCGCGAGTCGCCCGAGCTGATCGAGGCGGAGACGGCGCTGTACACCACCCGCCGCCGTGGTCTTGAGCAGACGCTGGCCGGTATCGAGGACTCGCTGCGGCTGGTGCGCAGCGAGCTCAAGATCACCGAAAACCTGGCGAAGATGGGCGCTTCCAGCCGCGTCGAGGTCATCCGCCTGAACCGCCAGCGCTCGGAACTGGAGCTCAAGGCCACCGAGGCACGCTCGGAGTATCTGGTGCGGGCCAGGGAGGAACTGGCCAAGGCCAGTGCCGAGGCCGACAGCCTGTCGGAGGTAATCCGTGGCCGCAGCGACTCATTGACGCGCCTGACCTTGCGCTCGCCGGTGCGGGGTATCGTCAAGGACATCGAGGTCAACACCCTGGGCGGTGTGGTGCAGCCAGGTGGCCAGGTGATGAAGATCGTGCCGATGGATGAGCGCCTGCTGATCGAGACCCGCATCGCGCCACGGGACATTGCCTTCATTCACCCCGATCAGGCCGCCAAAGTGAAGATCAGCGCCTACGACTACCCGGTGTATGGCGGCTTGGACGGCAAGGTGGTGGGGATTTCGCCGGATACTCTGCAAGACGAGGTCAAACCTGAAATCTACTATTACCGGGTGTTCATTCGCACCGAACAGGACAGCCTGCAGAACAAGGCCGGCAAGCAGTTTGCAATCGTGCCAGGGATGATCGCCACGGTGGATATTCGCACCGGGGAGAAGACGATACTCGACTACCTCATCAAACCCCTGAACCGGGCCAAGGAAGCCTTGCGCGAGCGTTAGCGCAAGCGCCCCTAAAGCCTTTACGGAACAGGCCGATAACCTGTCATCCCCTGTTCCCCACCGAAGGTCACCATGGCCAAGCAAAATGCCCGCGCGGACGCGTTGTCCCTGCTGTTGTTCACCCTGCGCAGCGGCAAGCTGATGGCAATCAACCTGCTCAAGGTCAGCGAAATCATTCCGTGCCCGGCGCTGACCAAGCTTCCCGAGTCCCACCCGCATGTCAAAGGCGTGGCGACCTTGCGCGGGCATCCGCTGTCGGTGATCGACCTGTCCCGCGCCATTGGCGAGCAACCGCTGGCCGACCCCAACGGCGGGTGTTTGATCGTCACCGAGATCAGCCGCTCACGCCAGGGCCTGCACGTGCAAGCGGTCAGCCGCATCGTGCACTGCCTGAGCACCGACATCAAACCGCCGCCGTACGGTGCGGGCAAACAGTCGTTCATCACGGGCGTCACCCGCGTGGACAACACCTTGGTGCAGGTGCTCGACATCGAGAAGGTCATTCACGGCATCGCCCCGCCCCCCGTCGAATTGCCCGCCAGTGGCCTGAGCGTCGAGGACGCCAGCCTGCTGGCTGCCGCCAACATCCTGGTGGTCGACGACAGCAACGTCGCCCTGCAACAGTCGGTGCATACCCTGCGCAACCTGGGGATCGAATGCCGCACCGCCCGCAGTGCCAAGGACGCCATCGGCATTCTGCTGGAGCTGCAAGGCACGGCGCAGGAGATCAATGTCATCGTCTCGGACATCGAGATGAGCGAGATGGACGGCTATGCCTTCACCCGCAGCCTGCGCGAAAGCCCGGATTTCCAGCACGTGTATGTGCTGCTGCACACCTCGCTGGACAGCGCCATGAGCAGCGAAAAGGCGACCCAGGCCGGGGCCAATGCCATCTTGACCAAGTTCTCGTCCCCGGAGTTGACCGACTGCCTGGTGGTGGCGGCGCGGGCGGTGGTCTTCGCCGAGCGCTGACCTGCCCACACGGCGGCGGGTTTGCCCCTCGGACTGACTGGGGCATACTTCCATACCCCCTTTCGCAACCAACAGGAAGCCACGCATGAAACGTATCAGCCTCATCCTGATCAGTTGCGCCCTGTTCAGCGGCCTCGTCCAGGCTTCCAGCAGCCAGGCCTGGAACGAGCACCGCCAGCAAATGCTCAAGGCCTGCCTGGCTGCCAGCCAGTTCAAGAACGCCCATGCCCGTAGCAAGCCCGCCGAATTCGACGACCAGACCGGCATGAGCGCCCTGCTGGTCGAAGGCCTGTACCCGCAAAAGCACATGAAGCAGCGAACCGGTACCGAGTTGTGCCTGTATGACCGCAAGCAACAGCGGGCGTATGTGAGTGAATGGAGCCCGCAAACCAAGTGAGCGATAGCCTGCGTTTCGCCTGCACCGGCTGCGGCAAGTGCTGCAGCGGCCACCATGTGCCCCTGACCCTGGCCGAGTCGCAGCGCTGGGCCCGTGACGGCGGGCAGGTGATAGTGCTGATAGAGGCATTCGTGGTGGACGGCCCTGGCATGCCCCCTGAGCAACGCGAACATGTGCTGTTGCGCTCTCATGCCGTGCCCAGTGCCGACGGCCAGGTCCGGGTGTCGGTGACCTTCGCGGCCTTCAACCCTGGCCGTTGCCGCTACCTGGACGACAACGACCTGTGCGCCATTTACGACCAGCGCCCACTGGTGTGCAGGATCTATCCGGTTGAAATCAACCCGCACATTCCCTTGCGGCCCGAGAGCAAGGATTGCCCACCCGAGGCCTGGCAACAGGGGCCTGAGCTGATTCACGGCACACAGCTGGTCGATGCCGAGTTGCAGGCGCTGGTGCAGGCCTCTCGGCAGGCAGACAGGGAAGACATTGCGGCCAAGGTGGCGGTCTGCCAAGCACTGGGCATGACCACCAGCGCGCTCAAGGGCAACGGCTTCACGGCCTACCTGCCTGACATGCAGGCATTTGCCACAGCCCTTGCAGAGCATCCTCAGGACACAGGGGGGTCTTGGGCTCTGCATGTCGAAGACGCTGTATTGCAGGCCCAGTTACAGGCACTTGGGGTGCAGGTGATTGACCAGCCACCGATTTATTACGCCTTTATCGGGTTCTAGGGGCAGGACGGGTGATGTTGGCTTGAACACCGTCAGCCCGTTTTACCCGGTCAGGGGCGCCGCTGCGGCTGTAGTGGCCTACGCCGTGGCCGTGCCACGCAGCTTCGCGACTCACAAGGTTCGGTGATCCTTTCACAGGGTGTGTTCACACCGCCCACTGAGCGCCTTGTCTTTCGTCACGCTACAAGGCTCTAAACCGGGCATTTCAACGACAATCTGCGCCATTCCAGCCCCGATACTTACCTTTTACGCAACAGTGCTTATCCAACTTCGCTCTGTTTAAACTGCCTCCACACGACTAACTTTACCCCTGTCCTCATTAGCACTTGCACCGCAAGAAGGTAGTTAGAAATGTCCAACAGTATGGGTATTGCCAGCGTGTTCGTCCTGTCGTCCCTGTTGTTGTCCCCCCTGGCCATGGCCGAAGAGTCGCCTGCATTCGTGGCCCGCAACGCCGAGTTCGCGGCGGCCCATCAGGACGCCCGCGAAACAGTGACCGCCCAGCATGCCGAGACGGTCAAAGCCTCGCAGCAGACAGCGTCCAAAGCGGTTGTCGATACCGACGCCGACAGCTGAGCCTACGCCTCGGCGCGTTCAACATGCGCCATGGGATTCATCTGTTTCAATATGTTAGCCTCTAAAAAGCCGCTGCCCTATCAGCGGCTTTTTTTCGTATGCGCTGGGTTTTCCCCTGGCAGATTCGTCATGCAGCAAGCATGACCATCTCCTACAACAAGCACTGCCCCGCCTACCGATCAAGGAGTCAATACCGGTGTCTTTCGCGTTTCGCTTCACCCCGCTTTTCATTGCGCTCAGTGCAAGTATTCCCGTCACGGCCCAGGCCACCGATGACAATGCCGAAGGTTTTGTAGCGGGTTCATCGTTGAACCTGCACCTGCGCAATGCTTATTTCAACCGCGACTCCCACAATCAGGGTGCACGCGATACGCGGGAATGGGGTCAAGGGGCAGTGGCGCGCTTCGAATCCGGTTACACGCCAGGCATCGTCGGTTTCGGTCTCGACGCGCACGCCATGCTGGGGGTTAAGCTGGACGGTGGCGGTGGTCATGCAGGCACCAGCATTCTGCCTACACATGTGAAAGGCGACGGCGAACTGGGCGCTGCCCCGCATTCGTTTTCCACAGCAGGCGCGGCGCTCAAGCTCAAGGCGCTGGACACCGAGTTCAAGGCCGGCGACCTGTTCTTGACCAACCCCGTGATCGCCGGTGGCGAAACCCGCATGCTGCCGCAAACGTTCCGGGGTATCAGCCTGATCAACACCAGCGTCGAGGGGCTGCTGCTTGAGGGTGGCAAGGTCAGTTTCACCAAGCCCTACAACCAAAGCGGCCACCGCCGTATCGATACCTACTATGGCTCGCTGGATGAGCGCGGCAAGAGCAAGCACCTGAGCTGGGCGGGCGCAGCCTGGAGCGGTACACCCAACATCACTACCAGCGTGTATGCGGCCGAACTGAAGGATATCTGGAACCAGTACTACGCCGACTTCGACTACACCTACGTGGTCAACGAGCAGGTCAGCCTCAACCCTGGCGCCCACTTCTATCACACGCAAGACACAGGCCGGGCCTTGCTGGGCAGCATCGACAACAATACCTACAGCCTTCACCTGACACTCAATGCGGGCGCCCATACCGTGACGGCCGCCTATCAGCGGGTCAACGGCGATACCCCGTTCGACTACATCAACCTCGGTGACAGCGTCTACCTGGACAACTCGCGCATGTATTCGGACTTCAACGCGCCGAACGAGCGGTCCTGGAAACTTCAGTACGGGTACGACTTCGCCGGCCTCGACTTGCCCGGCTTGAGCGCATCGCTGTCTTACTCGCGGGGCAAGGCCGACCTGACCAAGGCCGCCCAGGACAACAGCCACTACGATTACTACCGGGCCGATGGCAAGGATGCCCAGCACTGGGAACGCGACCTGGACATCAAGTACGTGTTCCAGGAAGGCGACCTCAAAGACCTCTCGGTACTGGTACGGTATGCCACGCACCGCGGCGGCCAGGGCTACGCCTCGATTGACGGCAATAGCAACAACGACGAGATGCGCGTGATTGTCGACTATCCCTTGAACGTGTTCTGACAGTCACTGCAATCACTGGCTGATCAGCGCGGCAGGGGAACCCCTGCCGCACGGTAATTCCGTCGGACGAACTTGTCCGACAATCTTCACTTGCCTAGAATGTCGCCGCCGCAAATGGCCCCCAGCAGTCGCGACCATGCCTACCTCACCGTTACGCCTCCCCCCCTCCCGGTCGCACCCCGAACTTGCTCTCGTGCTGGGCAGTTGCCTGGCCGTGTTCGCCATCGTGGCCATCGTCAGCTACTTGCTGATGCGCGAGCGTGAAAGCGTGGAGCAATCGGCCGTACGCTCGGCCAACAACATCGTGCAATTGATCGAAAGTGACATTTTGCGCAATGTCGAGCTTTACGATCAGGCCCTGCAAAGGCTGATCTGGGCGGTAGGCCGCAAGGAGCTGCCCTCCGTACCCGGCCCCCTGCGCCAGCGGCTGCTGTTCGATGACACCTTCGCCGACCGCAAGCGTGGGGATATACTGTGGCTGAACAGCAACGGTGACGTGGTAGGCGATTCGACCAGCAGCGTACCGCGCAAGGCCAACTTCCGGGACACAGGCGTGTTCCAGACCCATTTGCACAACCCCAACACCACCCTGCTGGTGGGGCCGCCGTTCAAGGCCCGATTGGGCGACCTGGACTGGTGCATCAGTTTCAGCCGGCGCATCACCGACCCGAACGGTGATTTCGCAGGCATCGCGGCTGGCGCGCTGCGCCTTGGCTACGTTACCGATCTGTTCAAACGCCTGGATATCGGCGCCAACAGCAGCGTGAACCTGCTCAACGTCGAAGGCCAGCTTCTGGCCCGCCAGCCCATGGGCCCCTCCGATCCATCGGTCGGTAGCCAGCATGCCGGCAAACCCAATTTCCAGCGAATACTCGGGCAGCAGAGTGGCAGCTTCGTCGCGGCCTCCGCCGGGGATGACGGCGAGCGCATGTATACCTTTGCCCGCGTGGGCGACTTGCCGCTGATCGTGCTGGTGGTGCATGCCACCGACGAGGTGTTCGCGTCCTGGCGCCGTACGGCACTGCTGGTCAGCGTTGCCACCGGGCTGCTGTGTGCGGGCATCATCTGGTTGACCTGGCTGCTCAGTCGCGAGCTGCGTCGCCGTTTCCAGGCTGAACAGCGCCTGGCGACCTTGGCCGCGACCGACAGCCTGACCGGCCTGGCCAACCGCCGGCACCTGGACCAAGTGCTGCGCCTTGAATGGGCACGTGCACAGCGTACGCGCCAACCACTGACGGTGCTGATGGTGGATGTGGATCATTTCAAGGCGTTCAATCAGCGCCACGGCCATGCGGGCGGTGACCATGTACTGCGCGAAGTGGCCAAGGCCATCGAGGCCTGTATCCGTCGGCCGGCCGATCTGGCCGCCCGGTATGGCGGGGAGGAATTTCAGGTGGTACTGCCGGAAACCGACGTGGAAGGGGCACGGATGCTGGCGGAACGAATATGCCGCAGCGTCGCACGACTCGCACCTTTTGGTGACGATACCCAACCGGTCACGGTGAGCATCGGTATTGGCAGCCTCAACGCACACACCCAGCAAGACCTTGCAGCCATGCTGGGTGGGGCGGATGAAGCGCTCTACCGGGCCAAGGCCAACGGCCGCAACCGGGTAGAATGCCCGGTCACTTAGGAATGTGCGCGGACCTTGTCACGCAGCGCCTTTACTTCATCATGATTTTTCTGCACGCCTTGGAGCTGACGATCGACCAGGTCCAGGCTGCTTGCTGCGGCAGGGACGTTGAGCTTGACGAGCTTTTCACGGGCTTGACGGTACGCCTTCAGGGCATAGTCCTGGCCACGCTCGGTCTCGTTCATCACCGCTTCGTCATCATGGCTGGTGAAGGCTGTCTTAAGTTCGATCCAGGCACGGTGCAGGTCACCGGTGAAGCTGGTGGACGTCTCCGGGTCACCGCCCAATTTACGGACCTCGTCCTGAAGCTCCTTAACAGCTTCGCCGCAACCAGTGGCGCGCTCGGTCAGGAAGCCTTTGAGGTATTGATTCTTGACGTCTTCTGCCGATTTCAGAAAGCCTTTCTGGCCGTCTTTGCTGTATTCGATCAGGTCGTTGAGAATATCGATCACGTCTTTGTTGGTATCGCTCATGACTCAAACTCCTTGAGGGTTGATGAGTAGACAGGAGCAGCCTTCGTGCCAGCTTTCCAAAAAAAATAAACCCTTGTAAATCATTACCTTAAAAGATAAAGGCAAATTGCTATGCATCGCGTTCTGCATGATCCGCTTAGGTGGGTCGTGCAGTTTGCAGTATGGTGGGCGTCTTTATGACGAGTACGAAAATGTTCAACCCGGAGCGTCTCGAACTGCTGGTGACCCGCAGCATGCCGTTCGGCAAATACCAAGGCAGGATCATTGCCGACCTGCCGGGCGATTACCTGGCGTGGTTTGCGCGCAAGGGCTTTCCCACGGGAGAGCTAGGGGAGTTGCTGGCGTTGATGCATGAGGTCGACCATAACGGCTTGGCTGACCTGCTGGCGCCGTTGCGGCGCAAGCATGGCTGTTGAGCGAGTTGGCCGACCGCGCCCTCACGGGACGGCACGGTGTAGCGCTGACTCCGCTCCCTGTAGGAGCGCCCGGGCAAGGCCGCTTGTGTCTTG
>NZ_DIMK01000035.1:0-31180 GCF_002425525.1 Pseudomonas sp. UBA5568
CGTTTGGTAGTTTTAGACCAGGTTACCACTGGTTTCTTGAAACAGCCTTGATAACAAAGCCACTTCAAAAGTGGCGGACTCAGCAGGATTCGAACCTGCGACCGCTCGGTTCGTAGCCGAGTACTCTATCCAGCTGAGCTATGAGTCCGTGTCTTGCCGCGCATTATAGGTTGCTGAAACATTTTTGCAAGAACTTTTTCGTTTAAAATCAACTACTTAGCGTTCTTACAACTTACAGCAACCTAAGCGAATAATGGCGGTGAAGGGGGGATTCGAACCCCCGATACCCTTATGAGGTATACTCCCTTAGCAGGGGAGCGCCTTCGGCCACTCGGCCACCTCACCGCAACACGAGGCGAATATTAAACAGGTTCTTCCTCGTCTGCAACCCTTTTTTTGAAAAAAACTTCAAAAGAATTAAAGGCTTGGCTCCTCGTCCTTCTCGTTCTTGATCCGCAGGTAGATTTCCTCGCGGTGAACAGCCACTTCTTTTGGCGCGCTGACGCCGATACGTACCTGGTTGCCTTTGACGCCGAGCACCGTCACGGTGATCTCGCCATCGCCAATGATCAGGCTCTCCGCACAGCGACGAGTCAGAATCAACATAGCTTTCTCCTTACGCAAAACATTCAGGGGTAACAGTCTTTTGGGGTTTCAGCCCAGTCGTGGACGCCGACACGGGCTGTAATGCTTAATACACAGGCCTGGACGGAGCCTGCGCAACGAGCAGAAACGCGAAGGGCGCGGCAAGCCGCGCCCTCCCAGGCAGGGCCTTACTCGCTCTGTCGAGCCGGGGCGTCGAGCTCGAAGGCGGTGTGCAGGGCGCGCACCGCCAGTTCCAGGTACTTCTCCTCGATCACGACCGATACCTTGATCTCAGAGGTGGAGATCATCTGGATGTTGATGCTCTCTTTGGCCAGCGCTTCGAACATGCGGCTTGCAACGCCGGCGTGCGAACGCATGCCCACACCGACGATGGAAACCTTGGCGATCTTGGTATCACCGATCACTTCGCGGGCACCGATCTCGCGCGCGGTGTTCTGCAGCACGCTCTGGGCCTTCTCGTATTCGTTGTGCTGTACGGTGAAGGTGAAATCGGTGGTGTTATCGTGCGCCACGTTCTGCACGATCATGTCCACCTCGATGTTCGATGCACTGATCGGGCCGAGAATCTTGAACGCCACGCCCGGATTGTCCGGTACGCCGCGGATGGTCAGCTTGGCTTCATCACGGTTGAAGGCGATACCGGAAATGATCGGCTGTTCCATGGATTCCTCTTCATCGATGGTAATGAGGGTACCCGGACCCTCCTTGAAGCTGTGCAGCACGCGCAGCGGGACGTTGTACTTGCCGGCGAATTCCACCGAGCGGATCTGCAGCACCTTGGAACCGAGGCTGGCCATTTCCAGCATCTCTTCGAAGGTGATCTTCTCCAGGCGTCGTGCCAGCGGCACGACGCGAGGGTCAGTGGTATAGACGCCATCGACATCGGTGTAGATCTGGCATTCCTGCGCCTTGAGCGCAGCGGCCAGGGCAACACCCGTAGTGTCGGAGCCACCTCGGCCAAGGGTGGTGATATTGCCGTGCTCATCCACACCCTGAAAGCCCGCCACCACTACCACGCGCCCGGCCTTGAGGTCAGCGCGGATTTTCTGGTCATCAATTTGCAGGATGCGCGCCTTGTTGTGCGCACTGTCGGTCAGGATGCGCACCTGGTTGCCGGTGTACGACACGGCAGGTACACCGCGCTTGGTCAATGCCATGGCCAACAGCGCGATGGTGACCTGCTCGCCCGTGGACACGATCACATCCAGTTCGCGCGGAACCGGATGCTCGCTGATCTGCTTGGCCAGGTCGATCAGTCTGTTGGTTTCGCCGCTCATGGCAGACAGCACGACCACCAGGTCGTCGCCTGCCTCACGGTGCTTCTTGACCTTGTCGGCTACCTGCTCGATCCGCTCGATGGAACCGACAGAGGTGCCGCCAAATTTCTGTACGATCAACGCCATTTCAATGGTGCCTCAGCCCATACAGGGCCCCAAAAAACAATCCAACCTGAAGGGCAGGAAAACTCACCCCAGCAGGGCCATGAACGCCAATCGCGCTCAAGCCACCCTGCCCTTCATCTCAAAGTCCCTGCTCTGCGAACGGCACGGCCAGCGCCAGGGCCTGATCCAGGGCCGCGACGTCGACGCCGCCCCCCTGCGCCATGTCCGGACGCCCGCCGCCCTTGCCACCCACTGCCGCAGCGGCTTGCTTCATCAGATCGCCAGCCTTGAGTTGGCTGGAGAGGTCTTTGGTCACGCCGGCCACCAGCACGACCTTGCCCTCATGCTCGCTGCCCAGCAGGATCACTGCATGGCCGAGCTTGTTCTTAAGCTGATCGACCAGGGCGAGCAAGGCCTTGCCATCCTGCCCGTCTACACGGGCGGCAAGCACCTTGGCACCCTTGACCGCCACAGCCGCGTTGGAGAGATCATCCCCGGCGGCACTGGCGGCCTTGGCCTGCAGCTGCTCGAGCTGCTTCTCCAGCTGGCGGTTGCGCTCGAGCACAGCCGACAGCTTGTCGATCAGGTTGTCGCGGTTACCTTTGACCAGTTGCGCAGCTTCCTTGACCTGCTCCTCGGCAGCGTTCAAATATGCCAGCGCAGCGGCACCGGTCACGGCCTCGATACGACGCACGCCCGACGCCACGCCGCCTTCACTGATGATCTTGAAGACGCTGATGTCGCCTGTGCGCTTGGCATGAATGCCCCCGCACAGCTCCACCGAAAAGTCGCCACCCATGGTCAGCACGCGCACCGTATCGCCGTATTTCTCGCCGAACAGGGCCATGGCACCCTTGGCTTTGGCCGTCTCGATGTCGGTCAACTCGGTTTGCACAGGCGTGTTGCGGCGCACTTCGCGGTTGACGATGTCTTCCAGCGCCTTCAGTTGCTCAGGCTTCACCGCTTCGAAGTGGCTGAAGTCGAAGCGCAGGCGTTGGCTGTCCACCAGCGAGCCTTTCTGCTGCACATGCTCGCCCAGCACCTGGCGCAAGGCTTCATGCAGCAGGTGGGTCGCCGAGTGATTCAGGGCGGTGGCGTGCTGCACGTCGGCATCGACCTTGGTCTGTACCGGAGAGCCTACGACCAGCGCACCGGTGGCGACCACACCGTGATGCAGGAAGGCGCCACCGGTCTTGGTGGTGTCCCGCACGTCAAAGCGCGCCGAACCTGCCTGGATGTAACCGGAGTCGCCCACCTGGCCACCGGACTCGGCGTAGAACGGGGTGCGATCGAGCACGATCACACCTTCCTGGCCCTCGCCCAGTTGGTCCACAGGCTGGCCATCGTGGTACAGCGCGATGATCCTGGCCGAGGCTTCGGTGGCCTCATAACCCAGGAACTCGGTCGCACTGTCGACCTTGACCAGGCTGTTGTAGTCCATGCCGAACGCGCTGGCAGAGCGTGCACGTTCGCGCTGGGCTTCCATTTCACGCTCGAAACCGGCCTCGTCGATGGTGAGCTCGCGCTCACGGGCGATGTCGGCAGTGAGGTCCATGGGGAAGCCGTAGGTGTCATAGAGCTTGAACACCACATCGCCCGGCACCACGCTGCCCTGCAACTGGGCCAAGTCCTGCTCGAGGATCCGCAGACCCTGCTCAAGTGTCTTGGCGAACTGTTCTTCTTCGGCCTTGAGCACACGTTCGATGTGCGTCTGCTGGCTACCCAGCTCAGGGAACGCTTCACCCATCTCGGCGACCAGCGCGGCGACGATCTGGTAGAAGAAGCTGCCCTTGGCGCCCAGCTTGTTGCCGTGACGGCAAGCACGACGAATGATGCGGCGCAGCACATAGCCACGGCCTTCGTTCGAAGGCAACACGCCGTCGGCAATCAGGAAGCCGCAGGAGCGGATGTGGTCGGCCACCACTTTCAGCGAGGCCTGCCCCTCGTTGGTGCAACCGATGGCCGTGGCCGCCGCTGACAGCAGGTTCTGGAACAGGTCGATCTCGTAGTTCGAATGCACGTGCTGCAGCACGGCGCTGATGCGCTCCAGGCCCATGCCGGTATCGACCGACGGCGCCGGCAGCGGGTGCAGCACGCCGTCGGCGGTACGGTTGAACTGCATGAACACGTTGTTCCAGATCTCGATGTAACGGTCGCCGTCTTCTTCGGGCGACCCGGGCGGGCCACCCCAGATGTCTGCGCCGTGGTCATAGAAGATCTCGGTGCACGGCCCGCATGGGCCTGTGTCGCCCATGGTCCAGAAGTTGTCCGACGCGTAGGGTGCGCCCTTGTTGTCGCCGATGCGGACCATGCGCTCAGCCGGCACGCCCACTTCCTTGGTCCAGATATCGTAGGCTTCGTCGTCGGTGGCATAGACCGTGACCCAGAGCTTGTCCTTGGGCAGGTTCAGCCACTTCTCCGACGTCAGAAAGGTCCAGGCGAAGGTGATGGCGTCGCGCTTGAAATAATCACCGAAGCTGAAGTTGCCCAGCATTTCGAAGAAGGTATGGTGACGTGCGGTGTAACCGNNTTGTGCTTGCCACCGGCGCGCACGCACTTCTGGCTGCTGACAGCACGGGTATAGGCGCGCTTCTCCGCTCCGAGGAAACAGTCCTTGAACTGGTTCATGCCGGCATTGGTGAACAACAGGGTCGGGTCGTTGTTCGGAATCAGCGAACTGGACGCGACTCGGGTATGCCCCTGTTCTTCGAAGAAGCGAAGGAAGGCTTCACGGATTTCTGCGCTTTTCATAGGATCTTCCACGGAAACGGCGGCCCATCAGGGCAAAGCGTCGACGAAACGACGGCAAAGGGCCGCATTATATCGGGCCTGCAGGCTTGGTGCAGTGAGTTTGTGCTATTGAAATGGCCGAATCGGCTATTGGCAGCGTCAAACGCATCAATCATTCATCACGCCTGATGCTAAATCCCCGGCTTCCCAACTGGCAACTCCTGAAACCGTTGCCTGCAACCGGTATCCCCGACAGGCGGCCTGAGCCCCGGGAATCAGCGTCCTGGCAGAATTAGCCACGCACCCCTGCGCATCACCGGCTCATTGAATACAGCGTCGGCCAAGCCTAAATAACTACCGCACCCAGCAAACCCGGCAGCCTTAGCGTGAATGCTCTTGAACAGGAGATCATGCCCATGACTGCAGTAACCCAAACCGTCAATATCGACGGCGGCGACAATAGTGAGCGCTTGAGCTTCGGGGAACTGGACGAAGCGTTAGCCTACGACACTACAGACGGCGAAGAACGTCTGGGGTCTCGCGTCTATTTTGATTACGAGCTGTACAAACTCTATTCGGCTGGCCAGCTCAACATCCAACGAAGGGTGATCGAGGCATTCGACGACAACGTGAAGGTAGGCACCGTCGATGAAGTCCAGGTCTGGCTCGATACGGTGAACGTTAGCCTGAATCAGGAATGCGGCCTGGATCTGGAAATAGACGGCGTGCCGCTGAGACTGAACAGGTCCACACCCGATCAGCGTGTGCATCTGCTGTTCAGTGGCCAGGAGATTCCAGCGGGGCTGGCCGATAACGCCGACGGCACACTGCGCGTGGATGCCAATGCCAGCGCTGATGCGCGGTTCGAAACCACTGCCATCGACCACCTGTTCATCTACGGCACACCGCAATTCCAGAACCGGGTGTATGAGCAGCTCGCACTGCTGTCGGGTTACCCAGAGTTGAAGAGGGCATTGGATGCTGCCCGTCAGGGCTATGCCGATGTGCCCGACATCGTGCTCATGCAATGCCATGCAGGCCCGGCGCAGCAGGGACCAGGCTTCGACCTGAGCCGCGTCATCCCAGCCAGATACGCCCATTTGCTACCCGGTGCCTACACCGCTGTACTGTACGACCCTTACCAAGCCAAGGGCCTGGACGGCCTGACTGCACTTGCCAGGCTGCTGCAGGACGCATACGAAGCCTTGACCCCAAGCGTACTGGTACCGGCTCTGGATATCGACATCTAGGGCTCAGGCCAGGTTTTCACCGTCATCAGGTACCACGATGATGCCCGCCCTGAGGCCATTGCGAACCTTGGGGTTGGGGAAGATGATCCGTGCGCCCTCCTCTTCGATCACCCAGCGCACGCCGGCAAGGTCATCGGCCAGCAGGTAGCCCTTGTTCAGCGGGGAGAAATTCTGGATGTCTGCTGGCAGGTGCAAGCGGAAACCATCGCTGTGCTTGATGACCTCACGCGCCACGCTGAACAACTGCAACCCCTCAAGCGACACGTCGTCATCGGGCTCGGTGGCTTGAAGGATGCGCACTAGCCGGGCTTCGAGCTTGTCGAGATTCACCGCGTCGTTCTGGCCAAAGGGGCGGGCCTTGCCCAGCTCAAGGGTAAAGGCCTCGGCGTCGAGCTGCTCGTAGGTAAACGCACTGAACGTGATTGAAGGCTTGCACTGCAGCAGTACCGCCTCCATGCCCGCTGCTGCCAGGCGGGCCAGTTCGCGCCGGGAATGCGCACGTCCTTGCTTGAAGGGATACAGCGCGAACTGCTCGATCCTGGAGCCTCGAATGGCCGTGTGCAGGTCGTAGTGCAGGCGACTACGCCCAGGCTTGCTGAAGAAGACCCGTGCGAACTGTTCGAGCTCCGCAGCGCGCAACGCCTCCGGCCCGCTGGACTGCTCGTGGCGGCCATTGAACAGGCGGTTGATGTCCTGTTCGATGAACCGCTCACCCTTGATGATGGCCGCCGGGTTGCCGAACAGGAACAGCACGCGCGCCCTGGGCACGATATCCCCGCGCGCAACGCCATGCAGCAAACGTTCGAGCAACTCGATCGGGGCCGTCTCGTTGCCGTGGATACCTGCAGACAGCAACAGGTCCAGGCCGCAGTCGTCAGCGGCGCTGGGGCTCACTTCAAGGGCACCCTGCCCCAGCCAGCGAAGGCGCACGCCCCTGGACGTCACTTGGGTCTTCTCGGCCGGTTCATGGCCGGTGAGGGTCAGCTCAAGCAGTTTGCCAAGGGCGAGCATGGCGGGCGTCCTCAGTGATGGTGGCCGCAGTCCGGGCCGTGAACGTGGTCGTCTTCGCCCACGTCGGCCGGCTCCATTTCCAGTTGCAGGCTGACCAGGTTGGTCGCCAGGGGGCGCAGCAGCAGGTTGGCATACTCGGCATCGCCCTCCTCCACATCCACCCCGATCAGCAGTTGGCCACGGCCGTCCTGCTGGATCCATACTTCCTTGCCTTGCCACATCACGGCAAAGCGCGTGCACGAAGTTTCCAGCTGAGTGCCGTCTTCATCTTCCAGGATCAGGCGCAGGGCGTCGGTCATTGCAATTCTCTCTTCAAGGTTGGCGTTGGAACGGGTATACCGAGCCCAACTTGAGTATCTGGGTCAATTCGTCCAGTGCCGTACGGCACTCCTGCAACAACAGAGGATCGGCCAGGTCAGCGTCGACCAGACGGTCGCGGTAGTGCCGATCGACCCACTGCAGCAGTGTCTCGTACAACGGGGCGCTCATGATAACGCCTTGGTTCACCGCCGCCAGTTCCGTTTCGTTCAAGGCCACGCGAAGGCGCAGGCAAGCCGGCCCGCCGCCGTTTTGCATGCTCTGCTTGAGGTCGAACACCTGCACCTCCCGCACCGCCGTGCCCAGGCGGGTAAGCTGCTGCAGATACGCCCAGACCCGCTCATTGTTGCGGCACTCTTCCGGCACCACCAGCAGCATCGACCCATCGTCGCGGCTGAGCAACTGGCTATTGAACAGGTAGGAGCGCACGGCATCTTCTACCGATACGGTGGCACGCGGCACGCAAATGGCCTGCAACTCACCGCCCTTGGCGGCCAGCTTGATGCGAAGCTCGGTGAGCACGGCCTCGGTGTCGAGAAACGCATCCTCATGGTAGAACAGCACCTCCCCATTACCGACCGCGATCACATCGTTGTGAAACACACCTTGATCGATCACAGCGGGGTTCTGCTGAGCATAGACCACCGCGTCGGCGCTGAGCCCGTGCAGGCGGGCCACGGCCTGGGACGCCTCGAGGGTCTGGCGGGCTGGGTACTTCTGCGGAGCGGGGTAACGGTTGTCGAAGGCACTGCGGCCATAGACGAAAAATTCGACCCCAGCCTGCCCATAATCGTGGCAGAACCGCGTGTGGTTCGCGGCGCCCTCATCGCCGAATTGGGCGACGCCCGGCAAGGCGGGATGGTGGCTGAAATGCGCCTCGTCCCTGAACATCGCTGCCAGCACGCGGCTGGTGGTGGGGTGCTCGATACTGCGATGGTATTTGCAGTTGAGGTTGGCGGCAGTGAAGTGCACCCGACCATCGGCCGTGTCGGCGCTGGGGCTGACTGTCGCGGCGTTGGCCACCCACATGCTCGACGCTGAGCAACTGGCCACCAGCAACGGCATGGCCTCCCGTGCGGCGCGCTGGATCACCTGGGCATCGGTGCCGGCGAAGCCAAGCTGGCGCAGTGCGGCCACATCGGGGCGCTCCTGAGGCGCCAGCACCCCTTGCTGGAAGCCAAGGTCGGCCAGCGCCTTCATCTTCGCCAGCCCCTGGCGCGCCGCTTCGCGCGGGTTGGACCCCTGGTGGCTGTTACTTTGAGAGGCCACGTTGCCGTAGGACAGGCCACCGTAGTTGTGGGTGGGCCCCACCAGGCCGTCAAAATTCACTTCGTATGCTTTCATCGGCAAGGCTCCGACCATCGTTATAGTGTGACGCCCGGCGCCAGGGTTGCCGGCAAGGTCAGGCCGGTGGCCTCCAGCGACGCGACGGGGTAGGCGCAGTAGTCGGCTGCGTAGTAGGCGCTTGCCCGGTGATTGCCACTGGCGCCCACCCCACCGAACGGCGCGCTGCTGGCAGCGCCGGTAAGCTGGCGGTTCCAGTTGACGATGCCTGCGCGGCTGTGGAGCCAGAAATGCTCGTAGCGAGCCTGGGAGTCGCTGAGCAACCCGGCAGCCAGGCCATAGCGGGTGTTGTTGGCTTCGGCAATGGCCGCCTCGAAATCGGGGTAGCGCAGCACCTGCAACAGCGGCCCGAAAAACTCCTCGTCCTTGCGCGGTGCCACGTCCGTGACATCGACGATACCCGGGGTCAGCAAGGCGGCGTCATGCTGCGGCTGCGTCATCTCCAGCAAGCTGACGCCGCCCCCGGCGATCAGCTCGGCCTGGGCGGCCAGCAGCGCGTGCGCCGCCTGCAGGGAAATCACCGAGCCCATGAATGGGGCTGGTTGCTGATCGAAAGCGCCCACGGCCAGGGTGCGGCTCACCTGAACCAGCCGCGCCAGCAACTGATCGCCCCATGGGCCCTGCGGCACCAGCAGTCGGCGCGCGCAGGTGCAGCGCTGGCCGGCCGAAATGAACGCCGACTGAACGATGGTGTAGACCGCAGCGTCGAGGTCCTGGACCTCGTCCACCACCAGCGCATTGTTCCCGCCCATCTCCAGGGCCAGAATCTTGTCGGGGCGGCCGGCGAACTGCTGGTGCAGCAGATGGCCAGTACCACTGGAGCCCGTGAAGAACAAGCCATCGATGCCAGGGTCGGCGGCCAAGGCCACACCCGTGTCACGCCCCCCTTGCACCAGGTTCAACACCCCGGTAGGCAGGCCGGCGGCAATCCAGCAATTGACGGTCAGCTCGGCCACCTTGGGCGTCAGCTCACTGGGCTTGAACACTACGCAGTTGCCAGCCAGCAGCGCCGGGACGATATGCCCGTTCGGCAAATGACCGGGGAAGTTGTAAGGTCCGAATACCGCCACCACGCCATGTGGCTTGTGCCGCAGCACTGCAGTGGCGTCAGCCAGTGGGCCGCTCTTCTCGCCGGTGCGTTCACGGTAGCTCTGCACCGAGATCGCCACCTTGTTGATCATGCTGGTGACTTCGGTAGCCGATTCCCACAAGGGCTTGCCGGTTTCCTCACCAATGCAATAGGCCAGCGCGTCGGCATGCTGTTTTAGCTGCGCGGCAAACTGTTCCAGCACCTCGATGCGCCCCTGCAGGCTCATGTGCGCCCAGGCGGGGAACGCCTGGCGCGCGGCCTGTACGGCAGTCCGCACCTGGCCTGCATCAGCCCCTTGACCTTGCCAGACGGTCGCCTGGCTCACCGGGTTGAGCGATGCCAGGTGCTCGCCGCGCCCTGCTACCCAGTTACCGCCGATGTAATGCGTGGTCATTTACTGGCCCTCCCGGGCGGCCGACAGGGGCACGGCCCGCACGTTGTCGCCTGCACCCATGCGCAGGCGCTTGGCCGTCAGCGGGTCGACCACCAAGGTGCCCGCCGCCAGCCGAGCCGGGGCAGCCGTGATCCGGCAGTCGTCGCGCTTACGGTTGTGGATGATGAAGGGCGTGGCATCCTCACCAGGCGTACCGATGGCCAGTACCAGTGTCTGGCTGTCGCGTACCGCGCGGATGCGGGCCGTGTCGCATTCGATGGCAGGCCCTGCGTCGAAAATGTCCACGTACCCCTGATAGGTGAAGCCTTCCTGCTTGAGCATGGCCAATGCTGGCTCGGTGTCGGCATGCACCCGGCCGATCACGCTGCGCGCCGCTTCGGACAGGAAGCAGGTGTAAAGCGGGAACCTGGGCATCAGCTCGGCGATGAATGACTTGTTGCCCACACCCGTCAGGTAGTCGGCCTGGCTGAACTCCATCTTGAAGAAGTGGCGGCCCAGGCTCTCCCAGAACGGCGAGCGCCCCTGGGCATCGGACATGCCACGCATCTCCGCCATGATCTTCTGACCGAACAGCTCGGGAAACTCGGCGATGAACAACATGCGCGCCCGGGACAACAGCCGACCATTGAGCCCTGAGCGGTAGTCATGGCGCAGGAACAGCGAGCACAGCTCGGAATTGCCGGTCAGGTCGTTGGCCAGGAACAGCGTGGGTATCTCGCGGTAGATCTTCAATTCCTGGGACGCACTGACGGTGAGCCCGACGCGGTAGTTGTACCAAGGCTCGCGCAAGCCTACGGCGCCAGCGATTGCACTGATGCCCACGACCAGCCCTTCGTCGTTTTCCAGCACGAAGAGGTAGTCGGTATCACCGCGCTCGGCTTCACCGCGAAAGCTCTTTTCCGCCCAACCTACGCGATGCTCCAGGCGTTCCTCGTTGGCAGGCAGCGTGGTCAGCCCCGTGGTGCCGGTGCTGCGTGCCAATTCGATCAACGCAGGCAGGTCGCTGCTGCGTACAGGACGAACGATCATGCTATCTCCTTGTGCGGCGGCATCAACCGGCGCGAAACTCTGCTAATCCTGCAAGATGGCGGTCGGCGCTCAGGCCGCGACCAGCCGCACACTGGCACCCTCGCCCACGCCCAGGGCGTCGGCCACCTCCTGGCTCAGGCTGACGGGCTTGCCAGGTACCCAGTCCAATTCCACCAGCACGGCACGGTAATCTTGCAGCTGGCCATTGCAGACCAGGTACGGCCGCGTGCCGCGGGCCGCCACCGGCTCGACTTTCACGGGCGCCACGCGGCTTTGTGCAATCGAACGAATACCGGAGGTACGGGCATGCAGGGTCGGGCCGCCATCGAAGATGTCGATGTAGTGCTCGGTTTCGAAGCCTTCGCGCATGAGGATGTCGAAGGTGATCTGCGCCCGCGGGTGCACCTGGCCCATGGCTTCCTGCGCAGCGTCAGGCAGCAACGGCACGTAGATAGGGTAATGGGGCATCAGTTCAGCCAGGAACGTGCGGCTTTTGAGGCCGCACAGGCGCTCGGCATCGGCGTAGCTCAAGTCGAAGAAGTTGCGCCCGATGGCGTCCCAGAAAGGCGACTCGCCCTGCTCGTCGCTGAAGCCTACGATTTCCGTCACAACCGACTCGGCGAACCGCTCGGGGTGCGATGCCATGAACAACAGGCGACCCCGGGAATTGAGTTCGGCCCACCCACTGCCCACAAGCTCGGGCAGCACGTAGAAGCTGGTCAGCAAACTGTTGCCGGTCAAATCGTGACACAGCGACAGGACGTGAATCTTGTTGTGGATCTTCAGTTCCCGCGAGGCGTGAACGAAGGTTTCGTTACGAAAACTGTAGAAAGGCTCGGAATAGCCTGCCGAGGCAACGATGGCCGAGCAGCCAGCCAGCTTGCCGGTCTCACTGTCTTCGAGTACGAAGAAGTAGCGTTCCTCGCCGTTGAAGCTCACCTCGGCGGCGAAGGAAGTTTCGGAGGCGGCGATCTTGTCGCCCAGCCGAGCGCTGTCGTCCGGCAACGAGGTGACACCAATGGGGCTGTCCGCAGCCATTCGCTGCACTTCGTTCAGATCAGCCATTTGCGCCGGGCGCATCACCAGCATGGTGTCACTCCTTGGAAAACGCGCTGCCAATGGCGGCGCGTGAAAAAGGCAGGCGCCAGGCGCCTGCGTTGGAATCCGGGCTCACCGGCCGGTGTTGCAACCGGCGCGGCGCCAACCCTGCGAGCCGGCTCAGCCTTGGGTCAAGGTGACCACGGCACGTTCGAAGCGCTGCAGGCCTTCGTCGATGTCGGCATCTTCGACAACCAGGCTAGGGGCAAAACGCACCACGTCAGGCCCTGCCTGCAACACCATGACGCCTTCTTTCTCGGCGGCATTGAGCACGTCCTTGGCCTTGCCCTGCCAGGCCTCGGAAAGCACACAACCGATCAGCAGGCCCACGCCGCGGACATGACTGAACAGCCCATTGTCACGACCGATCTGCTCCAGACGGGCTTTGAATCGCTCGTGCTTGGCCTTGATGCCCGCCAGGGTCTGCGGGGTGTTGATCACATCCAGCACGGCGCAGGCCACGGCGCAGCCCAGCGGGTTGCCCCCGTAAGTCGTACCGTGGGTGCCGACAGCCAGGTGCTTGGCCAGGTCATTGGTAGTGAGCATGGCGCCAATCGGGAAGCCGCCGCCCAGGCTCTTGGCGCTGGTCAGGATGTCGGGCGTCACGCCGTAGTGCTGGTAGGCGTACAGCGACCCGGTACGACCGACACCGGTCTGTACTTCATCGAATATCAGCAAGGCATTGTGCTGGTCGCACAAGGCGCGCGCGCCTTCCAGATAGGCCTTGTCAGCCGGGACCACACCGCTTTCACCCTGGATCGGCTCGATCACGACAGCGCAGGTCTTGTCGGAAATCTGCGCTTTCAACGCTTCCAGGTCGTTGTAGGGCACGTGGCTGATCCCGGTGATTTTGGGCCCGAAACCATCGGAATATTTTGGCTGACCACCCACGCTCACGGTAAACAACGTGCGGCCGTGGAAGCTGTTGAGCGTTGCGATGATCTCGTGCTTTTCAGGGCCGAAGCGATCATGGGCTACGCGGCGGGCCAACTTGAACGCCGCCTCGTTGGATTCGGCGCCGGAATTGCAGAAGAACGCGCGATCGGCAAACGTGGCCTCTACCAGTTTGTGAGCCAGGCGCAGGGCCGGCTCGTTGGTGAAGACGTTGGATACATGCCACAGGGTATTGGCCTGATCGGTCAGTGCCTTGACCAAGGCCGGATGGCAATGACCCAGTGCATTGACGGCGATGCCACCGGCAAAGTCGATCAATTCGCGGCCAGTCTGGTCCCAGACACGGGAGCCCTCGCCTCGCACAGGAATGAAGGCCGCCGGGGAATAGTTGGGGACCATGACCTGATCGAAATCGGCACGTAGCACCGGGGCTTGCTCAACGGACATCTGAGTCTCCTGAAGAGGATCGCTGACCTGAAAGTGGCGAGCGATGGGGGGATTGTAAGGAACGAAGACCGCGTGGCCTTGCGGCCAAGCGACAACTTGTTACAGCGCAAAACCGGCATTCGGGCGGGCTTTCGGCAATGCGACAAACACTGTCGCAATCGCGCAGTGTACGGCAGAGAAGAAGCTGGGTGAACGGGTGTTCACCTAGTTGTGCAGCCCGGCCGCGCTGACACGTCGACTAGCCTTTTTCAGCCGGCGCGGAGCTCAGTTCGAACGGGCTGCTGTTGCGTCGCTGATTGCGGTCTTCACGGGGCGTGGCGCCAAAGAAGTTGCGGTAGGCGCTAGAGAAATGCGGGCCGGAGGAGAAGCCGCACGACAGGCCTATCTGGATGATGGACTTGCTGGTCTGCATCAGCATCTGCCGTGCCTTGTTCAGGCGCAGCTCCAGGTAATACTGGCTCGGCACCCGGCTCAGGTACTGTTTGAAGATGCGCTCGAGCTGTCGCCGTGACACGCAGACATGCTGGGCAATTTCATCGGTGGTCAGCGGCTCCTCGATGTTGGCTTCCATCAACAGCACCGCCTGAGTGAGCTTGGGGTGGCTCGAGCCCAGCCGGTTCTGCAGCGGAATGCGCTGGCGCTCACCGCCCTCGCGAATACGCTCGACCACCAGTTCCTCGGACACCGCGCCTGCCAGCTCAGCGCCATGGTCCCGGGCCAGCACTGCCAGTAACAGGTCGGTTACCGCCATGCCGCCGCAGGCCGTCAGGCGATCGCGGTCCCAATCGAACAGGTGGCTGGTGGCGATGACCTTGGGGAACCGTTCGGCAAAATCGTCCTGCCAGCGCCAATGCACGGCCGCGCGATAGCCATCGAGCAGGCCGAGCATGGCCAGTGGATAGACCCCGGCAGACAACCCGCCAATCATGCAGCCGCTTCGGGCCAATTGCTTGAGCGCTGTCGACAGGCCAGCCCCGATGTTGCCCGGCGCTTCATCGGCCATCAGAAACAGCTTGTGGCACCCTTCCAGGCGCCCGCTCCAGGGCTCGCCCGGCATGCGCCAGCTGCCTTCGACCGGGGCTTCGGCCTGCAGGAACAGTGTTTCGTACACCACATCGGGATGGACCCGCTGCGCCACCTGCAAGACTTCTTCGGCCAGCGCCAGGGTCAGTGGCCGGGTGCTGGGCCAGATGAGAAAACCGATTCGCTGGGTGGTCATAGGGTAAGGTCCGAAACCTGAGATCGTTCGATTCGATGCGCCGGGTCAGGCTGCGCGTGACACGCAGCATGCCCTATCGTGGTGCAAAAAAGCAGCTTTTACTTCAGGCTGCCGGACAGGAACTGCTTCAGGCGTTCCGAACGCGGGTTGGCCAGCACCTCGCGTGGGCAGCCGGTCTCCTCGACCAGGCCCTTGTGCAGGAACACCAACTGGTTCGACACCTCGCGGGCAAAGCCCATTTCGTGGGTTACCACCACCATGGTCCGGCCTTCCTGGGCCAATGCCTGCATCACCTTGAGCACATCGCCGACCAGCTCAGGGTCCAGGGCCGAGGTCGGTTCGTCGAACAGCATGACCTCAGGTTCAACGGCCAGCGCCCGTGCAATGGCCACCCGCTGCTGTTCGCCACCGGACATGTGGCCTGGGAAGGCATCCTTGCGGTGGGCGACCCCGACCTTCTCAAGGTAGTGCTCGGCCTTCTCAAGCGCCTCCTTGCGGCTGACCCCCAGCACGTGCACCGGCGCCTCGATGATGTTCTCCAGCGCCGTCATGTGCGACCACAGGTTGAAATGCTGGAACACCATCGCCAGGCGCGAGCGCATGCGTTGCAGCTGGCGCGCATCGGCTGCCTTGAGTGCGCCATCCTTGCCGGGGGTCAGTTTCAGCTCTTCGTTATTGAGCAGTATCTTGCCCGCATGGGGCTGCTCCAGCAGATTGATGCAGCGCAGGAAGGTGGACTTGCCCGAGCCACTGGAGCCGATGATGCTGATGACATCGCCTGCCTTGGCCGCCAGAGAAACACCCTTGAGGACCTCGTGGCTGCCGTAGCGCTTGTGCAGGTCTTGGACTTGGAGTTTGTACATGCTGTCGATTCTCACAGAGCGGTCAGTGCTTGCGCGGCGCCAGGTAGCCGAGCCAGCGGCGTTCGGCCATCTTGAACAGGCGCACCAGGATGAAGGTCAGGCACAGGTAGAACACGCCCGCCGTGATGTAGGCCTCGAAAGGCAGGTAGTACTGAGCATTGACCGTGCGCGCGGCACCTGTGATGTCGATCAGGGTCACGATCGATGCCAGGCTGGTGGTTTGCAGCATCATGATCACTTCATTGCTGTATTGCGGCAGCGCACGGCGCAGCGCAGACGGCAGCAGGATGCGTCGGTACATCTTCATACGCGACATGCCCATGGCCTTGGCCGCCTCGATCTCGCCGTGGGGCGTGGCCTTGAGGCTGCCGGCAACGATCTCGGCCGTGTAGGCACTGGTGTTGATGGCAAAAGCCAGGCACGCGCAGAAGGTCGCGCTGGACAGCAAGGGCCAGAACACGCTGGCCCGCACGGCTTCGAACTGGGCCAGGCCGTAGTAGATCAGGAACAGCTGCACCAGCATGGGCGTGCCACGAATGACGTAGGTGTACAGCCAGGCCGGCAGGTTGACCCACGGGCGCTTCGACACGCGCATCAAGCCCAGCGGAATGGCCGCCAGCAAGCCGAAGAACAACGAGACCGCCAGCAGCTTGAGGGTGGTGAGCAGGCCGTCGAAATACATCGGCAACGCTTCCCAGACCACGTTGTAGTCGAAAATCATAGTTCGGTCACCTTGACACCCACCGAGTAGCGGCGCTCCAGATACTTCAGCGCCAGCAGCGAGACACTGGTCAGCACCAGGTACAAGGCGGCCACTGCCAGGAAGAAGGTGAAGGGTTCACGGGTGGCATCGGCCGCCTGCTTGGCCTTGAACATCATGTCCTGCAGGCCGACCACCGAAATCAACGCCGTGGCCTTGGTCAGCACCAGCCAGTTGTTGGTAAAACCTGGAATGGCCAGGCGAATCATTTGCGGCACCTGGATGCGGAAGAACACCTGCCGGGCATTCATGCCGTAGGCGACACCCGCCTCGGCCTGGCCTTTTGGAATGCCCAGGAATGCACCCCGGAACGTTTCCGAGAGGTAGGCGCCGAAAATGAAGCCCAACGTCCCGATACCTGCCAGCAGCGGGTTCAGGTCGATGTAGTCGTCGTAGCCCACCAGCGGCGCCACGCGATTGATGATGTCCTGCCCACCATAGAAGATCAGCAGGATCAGTACCAGATCCGGTATGCCGCGAATGACCGTGGAATACAGGTCGCCCAGCCAGGCCAGCCAGCGCACCGGCGACAAGCGCAGTGCCACGCCGATCAGGCCGAGCACGATGGCCAGGGCCATCGACGAAAGGGCGAGCTGTAGCGTCAGCCACGCCCCATCGAGGATGACTGCCCCGTAGCCTTTCAACATGTTGAGGTCCTCGACCTAGAGAATGAAAAATGGTGCAAACCTCAGCGCTCCTGCTGTTTGCACCATTGCACAGCGGTTGACGGCTGACTCAGTTCGCGTCTGGGCCGTAGATGTCGAAGTTGAAGTATTTCTTCTCGATCTCTTTGTACTTGCCGTTGGCACGGATGGCATCGATGGCCGCATTGATACGATCGACGTTGGCCTTGTCACCCTTGCGCACGGCAATGCCGACGCCGTCACCGAAGTACTTCACGTCGGTGAAGGCCGGACCGACAAACGCGAAGCCCTTGCCGGCATCGGTCTTGAGGAAGCCATCTTCCAACAGGGTGGCATCGGCCACGGTGCCGTCCAGGCGGCCAGCCGCCACGTCGAGGTAGATTTCGTTCTGGGTGCCGTAGGGCACCACGGTGGCCCCTTTGGGCGCGAGCACTTCCTTGGCGAAGCGATCGTGGATCGAGCCACGCTGCACGCCAATCTTCTTGCCCTTGAGCTCATCGAGGCTGTCGGTAACCGCGGTACCCTCCTTCATGACCAGACGCGCCGGGGTGAGGTAGTAACGCTTGGTGAAGTCCACCGACTTCTTGCGGTCCTCGGTGATGGACATCGAAGACAGGATGGCGTCGATCTTGCGCACCTTGAGCGCAGGAATCAGGCCGTCGAACTCCTGCTCGACCCAGGTGCACTTGGCTTTCATCTCTTCGCACAGGGCATTGCCGATGTCGTAGTCGAAGCCGGCGATGCTGCCATCGGGCTGCTTGAAAGCGAAGGGAGGGTAAGCCGCTTCGATACCGATTTTCAGCGGTTTTTCATCGGCCTGCGATACCAGGGAAAACACGGACAGCGCCAGGGCGCCAAGCAGTGCGAGCTTCTTCATCAGGTAACTCCATCGGTACGGGGCAATACAAGGCAGGTAACAGCTGCCCGATATGCGAATGGTTACAACGCGAGCCGCGCAGGGTTCGACCAAGGTCGCAGACCACGAGCGAGTGAATGGCATTTTAACGACAGCCCGGTAGTCGAAATTTCTTCAAAGCGACAACTACTTACAGAAGCGCTTGAAACCGCTACGGGCGATGTTGACAGCCAATGCAGAATATGCAAAAGCGCAAGAAATTGAACCCATGAATCTAGCAAATCCTGGGCCTATTATTGGCAAACCCTTGTGGGACGGCAAGTGTAGCGTGATAGACCGACACACATGACAGCCCAAATGCCCTCAAACAGCGCGAAGTGTTTCCAGGCGCCCCGCTATAGCGCATTGCCGGTGACAGAAAAGTAACCGATCACTGTCGGGTAGCAGATTCAGCCGTCTATTAAAGCAAAAACCCCGCCGGTTCACCCGGCGGGGCCGATGTTGGACGCTGGCGTACTGCCGGCGCGACCCAAATTACCTTCCCATCAAGCTTGGATCTCGGGCCGCGCGCGGTGCCGTCAAGCCGTGGCCAAGCTCATGGCCTTGTGCGTGTCGATCAGGTGCTGCACGACACCTGGGTCTGCCAAGGTCGAGATATCCCCCAGTGCGTCATACTCGGCGGTTGCGATCTTGCGCAGGATGCGGCGCATGATCTTGCCCGAACGGGTCTTTGGCAACCCTGGCGCCCACTGGATCACATCCGGCGAAGCGATCGGGCCGATTTCCTTGCGCACCCAGTTCTTCAGTTCAAGGCGCAGTTGCTCGCTTGGCTCGACGCCGGCATTGAGGGTGACGTAGACGTAGATACCCTGGCCCTTGATGTCGTGCGGCACGCCCACCACCGCGGCCTCGGCCACCTTCGCATGCGCCACCATGGCACTTTCGATCTCGGCGGTGCCCATGCGGTGGCCCGAGACGTTCAGCACGTCATCCACGCGACCGGTGATCCAGTAGTAGCCGTCCTCGTCGCGGCGCGCGCCGTCACCGGTGAAGTACATGCCCCGGAAGGTCTTGAAGTAGGTATCGACGAACCGGTCGTGGTCACCGTACAGCGAGCGCGACTGGCCTGGCCATGAATCGAGGATCACCAGGTTGCCCTCGGTCGCGCCTTCGATCAGGTTGCCCAGGTTGTCCACCAGGGCCGGCACCACGCCAAAGAACGGGCGCGTGGCCGAGCCTGGCTTGAGCGCCGTCGCCCCTGGCAACGGGCTGATGAGGATGCCGCCGGTTTCGGTCTGCCACCAGGTGTCGACGACCGGGCAACGCTCCTTGCCCACGGTCTTGTAGTACCAGTTCCAGGCTTCGGGGTTGATCGGCTCGCCCACAGAGCCCAGCAGGCGCAGGCTGGAACCGTCGGCACCGTCCACCGCCGCCTGCCCTTCGGCCATCATGGCGCGGATGGCGGTGGGTGCGGTGTAGAGGATGTTGACTTTGTGCTTGTCGACGATCTTGGACACGCGGGTGATGTCCGGGTAGTTCGGCACACCTTCGAACAACACGGTGGTGGCACCGTTGGCGAGCGGGCCGTAGACGATGTAGCTGTGGCCCGTGACCCAACCGACGTCGGCGGTGCACCAGTACACCTCGCCCGGGCGGTAGTCGAACACGCGCTCATGGGTCAGCGCCGCGTACACCAGGTAGCCACCGGTGGTGTGCAGCACGCCCTTGGGCTTGCCGGTCGAGCCGGAGGTATAGAGGATGAACAGGGCTTCCTCAGCCCCCATTTCCTTCGGCGCGCAATGGCTGGAGGCCACTTTCATCAGGTCTTCGTACCAGATGTCGCGGTGCTGGTGCCAGGCGATGTCGCCGCCGGTGCGCTTGCAGACGATGATCTTCTGCACGCTGCTGGTTTCAGGGTTGGTCAGCGCCAGGTCGACGTTGGCCTTGAGCGGTGTACGGCGACCGCCGCGCACGCCTTCGTCCGCCGTGATCACCACCTTGGACTTGCAATCGATGATGCGCCCTGCCAGGGCCTCGGGCGAGAACCCACCGAATACGACTGAATGGATTGCACCGATACGGGCGCAGGCCAGCATGGCGACCACAGCCTCTGGGATCATCGGCATGTAGATGGTGACCACATCGCCGCGGTGCACGTCCTGCCCACGCAAGGCGTTGGCGAACTTGCACACCTGCTCATGCAGTTCGCGGTAGGTGATGTTGCGGTGTTCGGAGGGGTCGTCGCCTTCCCAAATGATGGCCAGTTGATCGCCACGCTCTTCCAGATGGCGGTCCAGGCAGTTGGAGGAAACGTTCAGAGTGCCGTCGGCAAACCATTTGATGTCCACATGGTGGTCATCGAAGGAGGTCTGCTTGACCTTGGTGAAGGGCTTGATCCAGTCAATGCGCTGGGCCTGCTCACGCCAGAAGCCGTCCGGGTTGATCACCGACTGCTGGTACATGGCCTTGTAGGTGGCCTCGTCTGTCAGGGTAGTGGCCGCGATCTCGGGACGAACGGGATACAGTGGAGCCGCACTCATCGTGTTTACCTCGGTGTAATAGTTGTTTTTGTATGGGACCGATGTAACTGTACCAGAGCGATAACCGCCATTCGACGTTGGTAGTAATTTGCCAGTCGATCAGGTCGCAACCGCTCAGGCGCGGGCATTTTGCTGCCTGCCAGGTTAAAGGCCTCGCAGATTGTTACCAATTTCACCAACAGACTTTATCAAAAGCCCCACTGTTTCAGCCTGGGCCACAGTTCTAGAATTGATCTCGCCAGCAACGGCAAGAAGATTGACAACCTGTAACCGCCCCCACGAAGGCAACTGTCAATTTTCTGCAAACGTGATCAATACCTTAACGGTTGTCGTAGTGCCTGACGCACTGCGCGCACCCTGACGACTTTAAACAGGCAGATTAAACATGAAAGCTTTAATGGTAGTACTGCTGGGCAGTCTGTGCGGGACGGCCATGGCCGACGAAGCCCAGGCCGCCGAACAGGCACCGGTTGAACAGTACAGTTACTCGCAACACCTGGACATCGACCACGTCATTTCCATGAGTGAAATCCCCAATGTCTGCGGCGTAGTGCCTGCTCGCATGACCTACGCCGACTCGCAAGGCCATACCCACGTGCTGGAATACCGCGTGATGGGCAATGGCTGCTCAAACGGCTGACAGCGCGGCGACCAAGGGGGCCGAATGACCCCCTTCGCGGCCGTCTGCACACAAGTAACACTCAAAAGTTAGAAGCAACAGGCCCCTACACTTAGCACCGTCCACTCAGTGCCCTGCCGATTTGCCCAGTGAATAATCTTTCAACTTATTGGCAATGGTCGTGTGCGATACACCCAGGCGCTTGCCCAATGCTCGGCTGCTTGGAAACTCCTTGAGCAAACTTTCCAATACGGCTTTTTCAAAACGCCCGACAATATCGGACAATGCACCGTCCAGTGAAAAATTACCCAAAGGCTGTCGCACGCCATAATCGGGCAATCGCACATGTTCAGTCTTGACCACACCGTTTTCACATAACGACACAGCCTGGAACACCACGTTTTCCAACTGTCGAACGTTACCCGGCCACTCATAGCTGGCCAACTTTTGCATCGCCCCCGGCGCCAGGCGAGGCATGGCGCATCCGATCTGCCGACTGGCCTGATCGAGAAAATACTGCACCAGCCCATCAAGCCCATCCATGCACTCGCGCAAGGGCGGAATGTGCAATGACAGCACATTGAGCCGGTGGTACAGGTCCTGCCGGAACTCGCCCCGGGCACAAAGCTCGGACAGGTCCACCTGCGTGGCGCAGATCACCCGCACATCCAGATAGACCTCCTCGTCGCTGCCCACACGCCGAAAACACCCGTCTTGCAAGAACCGCAGCAACTTCACCTGAAGCCGCGGGCTCATTTCAGCCACGCCATCGAGAAACAGCGTGCCGCCGGCCGTCAGTTCCAGCAGCCCCAGCTTGCCTTCGGCGCGGGCGCCCTCGAAGGCGCCCGGCCCGTAGCCGAACAGCTCTGTCTCGGCCATCGACTCAGGCAAGCCGGCGCAGTTGAGCGCCATCAGCGGTGATTGTCCACGCGGGCTGGCCAGGTGGCACGCCCTGGCCAGAAGCTCCTTGCCGGTGCCGGTCTCCCCCTCGATCAACAGCGGTGCATCCAGCGGCGCCATTCGCCTGGCTTCACGGACAACGGCAGCCATCAGACGTGAACTCTGGAAAATGCTGTCGAACCCCCGCAACTCCTGCTTGCGCACATTGTAGATACGCTCACCGATGCGATCGGCACGGTGCAAGGTGAGCACGGCCCCAGCCAACGCTTCGCTGTCGTCATGCTCCGATTGCAGCGGCGCGATGTCGGCCAGGAACACATGGCCCCTGACCTGTACCCGCAGGCCGTTGATACGCGACTTGTTGCTACGCACCAGTTCCGGCAGGTCGAAGTCGTCCACGTAGCGAGCCAGAGGCAGGCCGGGCACTTCGTCGACTCGCACCCCCAGCAATTGGGCCGCCGATCGGTTCGCCGCCACGATGCTGCCGCCCATGTCGATCGAGAGCACGGGAAACTCCAGCGCCCCTAACAGGGCATTGAGCTCCATGTGCCGGCGCTCGCTGGGCATCAGCCCCACGCGTTTGACGCCGAACACGCCCGTAATGGCCTCGAACTTGGGGCGCAGGGCTTGGAACTGAAGGTTGATGAGGTTCGGGCAGTGCAGGTAGATGGCGTTGCCATGGTCCCCACCCACTTCGCCCCGCAATACGTTGATGCCGTATTCGACCAGCAGGTTGAGGATGTCGCGCAGAATACCGATACGGTTCTGGCAGTGCACTTTGATACGCATAGAGGGTACGCCTGGCAAAAACTTCCCGTCTGAGCGGAAAACTTGTAAAGAAATGCTGACGAAATGACCGCTAACGATCATCGCAGGCGCTTGATGTTGGGACAAAATAGCGGATTTGTAAAATTATCCTTACAAGATAGCGTGTTTGCCTGCGCTCTAGCCCTTGCATAAGTAGGTGTGCACCGAGCAATAAAGGGTTATTTCTGATGCCTACCTGTACATAACGACAAGAGCCGACCAGGAGACCTTCATGAAGCACACCCAGTACGTGGCCCGCGAGCCGGATGCCCAGGGCTTCATCGATTACCCGCAGCAGGAGCATGGCGTGTGGAACACGTTGATCACCCGCCAACTGAAGGTGATCGAAGGGCGTGCCTGTCAGGAATACCTCGACGGTATCGAGCAGTTGAAGCTCCCTCATGACCGCATTCCGCAGCTGGGCGAGATCAACAAGGTGCTGGGGGCAACCACCGGCTGGCAGGTCGCTCGGGTTCCGGCATTGATTCCGTTCCAGACGTTCTTCGAGCTGCTCGCCAGCAAGCGCTTCCCGGTGGCGACATTCATTCGCACACCCGAAGAACTGGACTACCTCCAGGAACCAGACATCTTCCACGAAATCTTCGGCCACTGCCCGCTGCTGACCAACCCCTGGTTCGCCGAATTCACTCATACCTACGGCAAGCTGGGCTTGGCCGCCACGAAAGAACAGCGTGTTTACCTGGCGCGCCTGTACTGGATGACCATCGAATTCGGCCTGATGGACACACCCAACGGCCGCAAGATCTACGGCGGCGGCATTTTGTCCTCGCCCAAAGAGACGGTCTACAGCCTGTCCGGCGAACCGGAGCACCAGGCCTTCGACCCCATCGAGGCCATGCGCACCCCTTACCGGATCGACATCCTGCAGCCGGTGTACTTCATACTGCCAGAGCTCAAGCGCCTGTTCGACCTGGCTCATGAAGACATCATGGGCATGGTCGCGCAAGCCCAACAGCTGGGGTTGCACGCGCCGAAGTTTCCACCCAAGGTTGCCGCTTGACCGCTGCTTGCCACTCACAACGCCACATGGATAAGAACGTATGAATGCCTTGAACCAAGCCCACTGCGAAGCCTGCCGCGCCGATGCACCGAAAGTCAGCGAGCAGGAGCTTGCCGAGCTGATTCGCGAAATACCGGACTGGAACATCGAAGTGCGTGACGGGCACATGGAGCTTGAGCGCGTATTTTCGTTCAAGAATTTCAAGCATGCCCTGGCGTTCACCAATGCCGTCGGGGAAATTGCCGAGGCCGAAGGCCATCACCCAGGGCTGCTGACCGAGTGGGGCAAGGTGACCGTTACCTGGTGGAGCCACTCGATCAAAGGCCTGCACCGTAACGACTTCATCATGTGCGCACGCACCGACAAAGTGGCCGAGACGGCCGAAGGGCGCAAGTAAACTGCCCAAGGCTTCAGTCTCGGGGCTCACACGGGCGTGGCCGCCGGTCACGCCTTTTTTATGCCGCCAGAGCAGCCTTGAGCCTGCGGCACGAGCCGCCTTGATCGACCCGCTGCGGGGGCCGGGCGTAGGAAAAAAGCCAAACTGTCATCCAGACTTGTGTATCCTGCCCCAGCTTCTTGAAGCTTCACACGCGCCTGGCGCAGCCTTTTCACTCACACTTGCGAGGAACGACGAGATGCACGAGATCCCGAATCTTCCCTTCCCAAGCCTGAACCCAGAAGAGCCCACCGTTACCGCCCATGCCGACTCGGCACCTGCCCGCGAGCAGGAAGGTGACGATCAGACCAGCGCCGATCAGGACTAGACCGCGCGCACTGGCTGTGTGAAAACGGCTGATCGACACCTGACGCTTCAGCACGTTTTCACACCGCTCGGTCGAGCAAGTCTCCCTTCAGCGCCTGGCGAACTGCAACACCACTTCCAATGGATGACGCATCGGCCGCCCGGCCATGCGCTTGACCTGACTGCGGCAGGAGTAGCCGGTCGCCAAGGGCTCCCCTTCCTTATCCAGTTTCAGCGCCCACGACTGCTCGAAGATGTCCTTCGAGGTCTGCTGATTGCGCGCCTCGTGCCCATAGGTACCCGACATGCCGCAGCACCCGGTGGCCTCGGTGATCAGCTTGAGCCCCATGCGTTCGAACACCTGCTCCCACTGCCGGGTGCTGGCAGGGGCGTTGGTCTTCTCGGTGCAATGGGCCAACAGGCGGAAGGTGGACGTGCTCCCTGCCGCTTGCTCGGGCAACGCGCTCAGCAGCCACTCCTGAGGCAACAGCACGGTGGGGCACCCTTCGAGCCCGGGCACTTTCGGGTATTCCTGGCGATAGACGAGGGTCATGGCCGGATCCAGCCCGACCAACGGCACCCCGCAGTCGGCCAGCGCCTTGAGCTGGGTGGCGTTGCGCACGGCGGCCTTGGCGAAGGCACCCAGAAAGCCCTGAACATGCAGCGGCTTGCCATTGGCACTGTACGGTGCCAGGAAAACCTTGTGGCCCAGGCGATGCGCCAGGTCGATGAATGCCGACAGCAACGGCGTCTCAAAGTAGCGGGTGAATGCATCCTGCACCAGCACGATGCTGCGCTCGCGCTGGGTGGGCGTCAGTTCGCGTAGCGCCGGCACAGTGGCCACGCCCACGCCACAGCGCGTCAGGGTCGCCTGGAAGTTGAACCGGCTGATCAACGGGCTATCGACCATGCCCACCTGCTCGGCCAGCAGACGGCTGACCCATTTCGAGCCCATCACCGCGTTGTACAGACCAGGCGCATGGGCCAGGTACGGGATGGTGAATTCCAACGACCCGATCAGGTAGTCGCGCAAGGGGCGCTGGTAACGGGTGTGGTACAGCTCGAGAAAGCGCGAGCGGAAGTCAGGTACGTTGACTTTGATCGGGCATTGTCCTGCGCAGGATTTGCACGCCAGGCAGCCAGCCATGGCGTCATAGACTTCATGGGAAAAATCTTCCTGCCCCTGGCGCCGCGCCCGCTCGTTGCGCAACCGCGCTGGCAGCCCTTTGACCCAGGACACCGGCTTGCGCGCCACCTCCAGTACATCGACCCCCGCCTCGCCTTGCAGACGCAACCATTCGCGCATGAGCGAAGCCCGCCCCTTGGGCGAGTGCCGACGTTCACGGGTCGCCTTCCACGACGGGCACATGGCGTCGTTCGGGTCGTAGTTGTAGCAGGCACCGTTGCCGTTGCAATGCACGGCGCTGCCATAGGCCTGCCAGACCCGCTCATCGATGGTGCGATCCAGCTCGCCGCGCAAGGTCACGCCATCGACCTTGGTCAGGCCCTCGCTGGCCCCGAGCGGCGTGCAGATCTTGCCGGGGTTGAGCTGGTTGTGCGGATCGAACGCGCCTTTGAGGCGCTGCAGTGCCGGGTACAGCTCGCCAAAGTACTCGGGCACGTACTCCGAGCGCAGGCCCTTGCCGTGCTCGCCCCACAACAGACCGCCGTAGCGACGGGTCAAGGCAGCTACTGCATCGGAGACAGGCTTGACCAATGCCGCCTGGGCCGGGTCCTTCATGTCCAGCGCAGGGCGCACATGCAGAACCCCGGCATCGACGTGCCCGAACATGCCGTACGCCAACCCGTAGCCGTCGAGCAAGGCACGGAACTCGGCGATGTAGTCGGCAAGTTTTTCCGGTGGCACCGCCGTGTCCTCGACGAACGGCTGCGGCCGCACTTCGCCTTCGACGTTGCCCAGCAGGCCAACCGAGCGCTTGCGCATGGCGTAGACGCGGGTCACCGCCTCAGCCCCCTCGGCCAGCGTATGGCCAAGGCGCTCGACGCTGGTGTCGACACGCAGGTGATCGATGAAGGCCTGGACCTTTGCGTTGACCTCGACGGGGTCATCACCGCAGAACTCGACCAGGTTGATGCCCAGCGTGGGGCGCTCGGGGTCGGCCGGGAAATACTCGGCGACGCTGTGCCAGACAATGTCCTTCATCGCCAGCCCAAGCACTTTGGAATCGACGGTCTCGATGGACAATGGCCGCTGCGCCATCAAGGCATTGGCATCGCGCAGCGCATCCATGAAGCTGGCGTACCGTACGTTCACCAGGGCAGCATACTTGGGAATCGGCAGCACGTTGAGCTTGGCCTCGACCACATACCCCAGCGACCCTTCGGCGCCGCACAGTACGCTGTTGAGGTTGAAGCGGCCTTGCTCGTCTCGCAGGTGCGCCAGGTCGTAGCCGGTCAGGCAGCGATTGAGCGGGGGAAAGGTGGTGCGGATGAGTTCAGCCTGGGTGTCCCAGATATCCAGGGCCGTGCGGTACACCTGACCCACGCGACCGGGCGCCGTACACGCTGCCTGCAACGCGTCTTCGTCAAGCGGCAGGCTGTGCAGGCGCTCACCCCCGAGCAGGATGCTGTGCAGCTCAAGCACATGGTCGCGCGTTTTGCCATAGGTGCAACTGCCCTGCCCGCTGGCGTCGGTGTTGATCATGCCACCCACGGTCGCGCGGTTCGAAGTGGACAGTTCAGGCGCGAAGAACAAGCCATGGGGCTTGAGGGCGGCGTTGAGCTGATCCTTGACCACACCGGCCTGCACCCGCACCCAACGCTGCTCGGCATTGATTTCGAGGATGCCGTTCATGTGCCGCGACAAATCCACGACCACGCCATCGGTCAACGACTGGCCATTGGTGCCTGTGCCGCCACCGCGCGGGGTCAGCTTGATCGCCTGGAAGCGCGACTCGCCCATCAGCGTGGCGACGCGCGCCACATCATCGGCGTCCAGTGGAAACACCGCAGCCTGCGGCAGACGCTGGTAGATGGAATTGTCGGTGGCCAGGACGGTTCGGGTACCGTAGTCGGCGCTGATCTGGCCACGAAAGCCACTGTCATGCAGGGCTTTGAGGAATGCCGGGTAGTCGGCGTCAGGTGCAACGGTAGGCAGCTGGGCGATCATCGAAGGACGGCCTCGGAATAGGGCTGGTTCACGGAAAAGATGTCGTGGCGGCATGGGTGGCGCCGGCAACAGTGACGAATGTGGCAATGTTCCTGTAGTTTTGCGCCAGGGGCAAACGGATAATCCTGCCGTTATCGATGACTTTCATGAATGAATTACCGCCACCTAACCCCGTCCATGTCTCTGCTGCTGGCCTTCGAGGCGGCCGCCCGGCACCAGAGCTACACCCGCGCGGCCACTGAACTGTCGCTGACCCAGAGCGCGGTCAGCCGGCAAGTTCAGGCGCTGGAACAGCAGTTGGGTCTGACCCTGTTTCGCCGCGAGGGTCGCCAGGTACGGTTGACGGACGTCGGCCGCCTGTACCAACGCGAGCTCAGCGAAGCACTGGGCCGCATTCGGGGCGCGACCCTACAGGCGCTGGCCTATCAGTCCGGGGTCGGCACTTTGCGCCTGGCCACCTTGCCCACCTTTGGCTCCAAATGGCTGTTGCCGCGCCTGAACGACTTCTACAAGGCGCACCCTGGCATGCTTGTGCACTTGCATTCGCGTATCGAAGCCATCGACTTCGACACCAGCGAGATCGATGCAGCCATTGGCGTGGCCAGCGGTGACCTGCCAGGGCTGATCAGCCACCGCCTGCATGCCGAGGAACTGCTGGTGATCCTTCCGGCCCAGGCCGCAAACGAACAACCGCACTGGAGCCCCACCCGCATCAGCGAGCAGTTACTATTGAACGTGGCCAACAACCCCCATGCCTGGGGTGAATGGTTCTCGCACCATGGCCTGCCCCACCGAAGCATGCGCCTGGGGCCAAGCTTCGAGTTGACCTCGCACTTGATTCAGGCCGTGCAGGCGGGTATTGGTGTGGGCCTGGTGCCCCGCGTGCTCGTGGAAGACGAGCTGGCCAAAGGGGCGCTGTACAGCCCAGGCCTGGCATTCGCCAGTCAACGCAGCTATTACCTGATCTATCCGCCGCGCAACGAAGCGCTACCTTCGCTACGGGCATTCAGGGCGTGGCTGCTGGAACAGATCTGACGCGCAGAAAAGAAAAACCCGAAGCGGTCGACGCTTCGGGTTTTACAGGCGACTGTACGACGCTTATTTGGCGGCGCTGCCAACGGCTTCAGTGATGACGCCCTTACGCCGTGACTTGATGACATAAGCTACGAACATGCAGAGCAACCAGACCGGGATGGCGTAGACGGACACCTGGATACCCGGAATCTGCAGCATGATGCCCAGGATCAAGACCACGAAGGCCAGCACCACGTAGTTGCCGTAGGGGTACCACAGCGCCTTGAACAGGGGTTTCTGACCCGTGCGATTGAGGTGCTGACGGAACTTGAGGTGCGAGTAGCTGATCATGGCCCAGTTGATCACCAGGGTAGCCACGACCAGCGACATCAGCAGCTCCAGCGCGCTGGAAGGCATCAGGTAGTTGAGCAGCACGGCGATCAGGGTCACGGCCGCGGACACCAGAATCGAACGCACCGGTACGCCACGCTTGTCGACCTTGGCCAAGGCAGCCGGCGCATCGCCCTGCTCGGCCATGCCCAGCAGCATGCGGGCATTGCAATAGGTACCGCTGTTGTACACCGACAAGGCCGCGGTCAGGACCACGAAGTTCAGCAGGTTGGCGGCCACATCGCTGCCCAGCAACGAGAACACCTGCACGAACGGGCTGCTGCCGTAGCTGCCGCCGGAGGCATCGATGCTGGCGACCAAGGTGTCCCACGGCGTGAGCGACAGCAGGATCACCAAGGCACCGACGTAGAAGATCAGGATGCGGTAGATGACCTGGTTGATGGCCTTGGGGATCACGGTCTTGGGCTTGTCGGCCTCTGCGGCCGTAAAGCCGAGCATCTCCAGCCCCCCGAACGAGAACATGATGAACGCCAGGGCCATCACCAGGCCACTGACCCCATGGGGGAAGAAGCCACCGTGCGACCACAGGTTGGCCACGGTCGCGTCAGGCCCGCCACTGCCGCTGGTCAGCAGGTAGGCACCCAGGCCAATCATGCTGACAATGGCCACCACCTTGATGATGGCAAACCAGAACTCAGCTTCGCCGAAGAACTTCACGTTCATCAGGTTGATGGCGTTGATCAGCACGAAGAACGCAGCGGCTGTTACCCAGGTAGGGATTTCCGGCCACCAGTAGTGCACGTACTTGCCCACGGCGGACAATTCGGACATGCCCACCAGGATGTACAGCACCCAGCAGTTCCAGCCCGACAGGAAGCCGGGGAAGCCACCCCAGTAGGTATGGGCGAAATGGCTGAACGAGCCGGCCACGGGCTCCTCGACGATCATTTCGCCGAGCTGGCGCATGATCATGAAAGCGATGAAACCACAGATCGCGTAGCCCAGGATCATCGACGGGCCGGCGGATTTCATCACGCCCGCCGAACCCAGGAACAGGCCGGTACCGATGGCGCCTCCCAGGGCGATCAACTGAATATGGCGGTTCTTCAGGCCCCGCTTGAGCTCGCCTGAATGCTTGTCGTGTCCACTCATGAACGAAGTCACCTGCATTGTTTTTATCTGTGACGGAATCGGACCCACCGCGCTCGTGGCGCAGCGGAATGGGCAAGGTGGTCACCTTGTTTCCTGAAGGTACAGCTGCGCGGTCGATTCAACCGGGCGGGGTCAGGAGTGCGCGGTACGCAAGGGGGTCACAGGTAAAACGCGGCGCACTGTATAACCCTGCAAGCGCGCAGGCGTCAACGCGTTGCGTGGTTTCCGGCGGAAAAAACGCAGCGTTCCTGGGGTAATGGCCTTTGTGGGCGAGTTGATCGGCGTACATGGCGCCTCCATTTGTTGTTTTATCAACCGGCTCTGCGGCGGGCTGTTGCACGGGGCAATGAGGGCTATAACACCGTGGAGCGGGGGTTTAGGCAAGGGAGGTGAAGGGCTAAGGGCGCAACCGGAGACAGCAGCTTCGGCAAGCTTTCTTTACGGACGGGGACTTTTTCTGATTTGCTGCGAGAATCAGCCAAGGCTTGTAAACAAAACCTTACAAGCTGGAAATATAAGTTGCCAGACTAACGAAATGACTTTGCGCCCAATGGGTTACGGCCGACCATGAGTTGAGTCAGATCAGCACACTCGCACCCTCTGGCAGGGTGCATCTGGCAAGGCATGCATCATTTAGCGGGCTGCACATTGGGGCCGCTTCGCGCCCCATCGTTGGCCACTGGCTCCTGCTCAGCGCGAGATATTCGCCTTTTGCAGAAGCCGGCTTGCGGGCAATGGGCTGCGTAGCAGCCCCAATGTGTTCAGCGTCGGTAATTAAGCAAGGGCCAACAATGGCTCCGAATGCCTCAGCCGCGTGGCTTGCCGCGACCACGGCCTGCAGGCTTGTCACCCTCGGGCTTGGCCGGGCGCTTGCGCATTTCGCTCGGGCGCTCGGCCACTGCGCTACCGCGGTTGCCTTTGCGCGGCGATTCTTCGCGCGCCGGGCGTGCTGGACGCTCGCCGGCCGCT
>NZ_DIMK01000041.1:0-34130 GCF_002425525.1 Pseudomonas sp. UBA5568
CAAGGCCGTGCTGGACGCCTGCGCCGAGCGTGGCCTGCGGGTGCCCGAGGTAACTGACAGCCAATCCCTGACCGGCCGCGGCATTGCCGGGCGTGTCGATGGACGTGACCTGGCACTGGGCAATCGCCGCCTGCTGCAAGACCTTGGCCTGGCACCCGGCGAACTGGCCGCGTCGGCTGACGCCTGGGAAGCACAAGGGCGCACCTTGTCCTGGCTCGTCCAGCGCGGGACTTCGCCCAGCGTGCTTGGCTTGATCGCATTCGGTGACAGCCTCAAGCCCGGAGCCGGTCAGGCGGTCCAGACGCTGCGCAGCCAGCGCATCAGCAGCCACCTGCTCACAGGCGACAACCGGGGCAGCGCCATGGCCGTGGCGGCCGCCCTCGACATTACCGATGTCTACGCCGAGGTGCTGCCAGCGGATAAGGCCGCCACCGTGGAGACCCTCAAGCAGGGTGGTGCCGTAGCCATGGTCGGCGACGGCGTCAACGACGCACCGGCATTGGCGGCTGCAGACATTGGCATCGCCATGGGCGGTGGCACGGATGTGGCCATGCAGGCCGCCGGCATCACCCTGATGCGCGGGGATCCGCGGTTGGTGCCGGCAGCCCTCGAAATCAGCCGTAGAACCTACGCGAAGATTCGCCAGAACCTGTTCTGGGCGTTCATCTACAACCTCGTCGGCATCCCGCTGGCTGCCTTCGGTTACCTCAACCCGGTCATGGCCGGCGCGGCCATGGCGCTCTCCAGCGTCAGCGTGGTCAGCAATGCGCTGTTGCTCAAGGCCTGGAAGCCCGCCCTCGATCAGGAGGCACCATGAATATCGGCCAAGCGGCGGCCCGGACCGGGCTCAGCACCAAGATGATCCGCTATTACGAATCCATCGGCCTGCTCAAGCCTGCCCTGCGCAGCGACAGCGGTTATCGGATCTATCAGCCTGCCGACCTGCACGCCTTGGCCTTCATCAAGCGCTCGCGAGACCTGGGGTTTTCCCTCGAGGAGGTCGGCAAGCTGCTCACCTTGTGGCAGGACCGGCAGCGAGCCAGTGCTGATGTCAAAGCACTGGCCAACCAGCATATCGATGTGTTGAACAAACGTATCGACGAACTGCTTAGCCTGCGCGACACCTTGGTCGAGCTGGTTTCCAGCTGCCACGGTGATGACCGCCCGGACTGCCCGATTCTCAAGGAACTGGCCAACGAAGCGCCGGGGCGCTGCTGCCGCTGAGCATTCCCGGCACCCGTGCAACCAAGCTCATAGGGCATACCCGTCCAAACGCGACCGAATAGGCATCAATAGCGACTTCGCCCAATAATTACGGGCGTTTTCCTACATAAAATTCGGTTGCTGCCGATGCATTAGGTACCTGCCTCATGTGTCGACAACAATAATTCGGGAGCGCCGATGAGCATCAAACAGAAACTGACCTGGGCTTTTGCGATCATCGCCGCCCTGCCCATCGTGCTGGTGGCCACCCTGGTGGTACTCAACCTACGCGGCGAGGCCAGGGACGGCTTCCTCGACAGCAGCAGTCGAGAAATCCGTCAGGTCAGCAACGCGATGAACATCTTCTTCCAAGGCATCAGCCAGAACGTGGAGTACATGGCCTCGCAACCCTTGGTGGCGGCCACTGGCAACGAGCTGACCAAGTACACGAGCGCCACGCCTTCCTACGAGCTGGGCGAGCAATCGAGCAAGATTCTGGCGTTCATGACCAGCCTGGCCAATGCTCATCCTGCCTATGCCTACCTCTCCTACGGGGTCGCCGACGGGGGCTACGTCGGCTGGCCGGCAGGGCAGAAGTTCGTCAACTACGATCCGCGCACGCGCCCTTGGTACCAGCTGGCCATGGCCAACCCTGGCAAGACCCTGCGCACCGGTGCCTACTACTGGGCCGCCGACGATGCCGTACTGGTCAGCACCGTGCGTGCCGTGGCCAACCAGCTGGGCAACCCTGGCGGCGTAGTCAACGTCGACGTTTCCATCAAAGGCCTCACCGAAATCGTCAAGCAGATCAAGCTGGGCGAAAGTGGGTACCTGCTGCTGGTCGAAAATAACGGCAACGTCTTGGTAGACCCACGGGATACCGCGCACAACTTCAAACAACTGGCGAGCTTCGGCGACGGCTACGCCGAGCTTGCCAAGCACGGCAAGGGCCTGGCTGAAGTCGAGCTGGACGGTGTTCGCTACATGGCCAACATCTACCCGGACGAACAGCTGGGCTGGACGCTTATCGGGCTGATCGAGCAGCGCGAGGTGATGCAGACCACCACCCGCCTGACCTGGCTGATCGGGATCGTCGCGCTGGTACTGGCTGCCGTGTTCGCCGTCGTGGGTGCCACCTTCGCCAAACTGATCGTGCGCCCGATCAACAGCGTCACCAACGGGCTTGAGGACATCGCCCAGGGCGAAGGGGACCTGACCCGCAACCTGGAAATCCGCGGCCGTGACGAAACTGCCCAGCTGGCGAGCTGGTTCAACCAGTTCCTGGGGGCCATTCGCAGCCTTATCCAGCACATCAGCGCCGCGGCCGGCAATATCCTCAACACCTCCACCAGCTCGACACGCGTGTCCAGCGACATGGCCGAGGCCGCCGGGCGCCAGCGTGAGGCAGTCGACATGGTCTCCACCGCCTTCCATGAAATGGTCGCCACTGCCAACGAGGTCGCACGTTCCTGCAGCCAGGCGGCGCAGTCGGCCGACAGCGGCCAGCAGCAGGCGCGCGAAGGCCAGCAGCAGATCGATGCCGCCGTCAGCAGCGTCGACCGCCTGAGCCACGAGATCGAACAGTCGGCGCAGTCGATTCAGCAGCTTGAGCGCGACAGCAACGCCATCCAGTCGATCCTGGGCACCATCCGTTCCATTGCCGAGCAGACCAACCTACTGGCGCTCAACGCCGCCATCGAAGCGGCCCGTGCCGGTGAGCAAGGGCGTGGGTTCGCAGTGGTGGCAGATGAAGTGCGTGCCCTGGCCAAGCGAACCGCCGACTCCACGGCCGAAATCGACGGCCTGCTGGGCAACCTGGCCGGGCGTACGGCCGAGGTGGCGGCGCAAATGCACGCCAGCCTCGAAGTTTCGCAGCAATCGGTGAGCCGTATCGGCATGGCCCGCGACAGCTTTGGTCAAATACGCGAGTCGGTGGACGTTATCCGTGACATGAACACGCAGATCGCCACGGCAGCCGAAGAGCAGCACCAAGTAGCCGAGGACATCAACCGGCACATCAGCCAGATCCACGGCGATGCCCAGCTGGTGGCAGAACTGGCCCAGGCAGCCCGCCAGGACTCCGAAAGCCTCGCCGGCCTGTCCAACGAGCTGGACGCGCTGGTCCGCAGGTTCCGTACCTGACGGCAAAAGCCTCGCATGTATCGGGCGTGCACGTTCACCCGGCTCGCGGGGCGCCGCACCAGGTAAGCCGCTAGAGTTTAAGCTCGCCTGGCGTGGCACCGAACAGCTGCTTGAACGCGGCGATGTAGGCGGAGGTCGAGTCGTACCCGCAGCCCAGCGCCGCGTCAGTGACCGTGTGCCCCGCCTCGAGCGCGGTCAAGGACGACAGCAGGCGCATGCGCTGGCGCCAGTTGCGAAAGCTCAACCCGGTCTCGCGCTGGAACAACCTCATCAGGGTCTTTTCCGAACACCCCAGTTCGCGCGCCCATTGCTGCAAGGTCTGCGGCTGCTCCGGTGCAGCGATCAGGCCATTGCACAGGGCAAGCAAGCCTGGGTGTTGCGGCAGCGGCAACGAAAACGCCACCTCTGGCAACGCTTGCAACTGGTCAAGCAGCACGGCGACCAGACGCGCCTGTGCGCTATCGCCTTCTGGGTAATGTGCAGGGTACAGGCAGAACTGCTTGATCAGCTCACGGGCCAAGGGGGTCACTTCCAGCACACGGCAACGCTCAGCCGCCCAAGGGCAGGCATCGCGGCGTATGTAGAGGCTGCGCATTTCAGCCTGCATCGAACTGGACACCGCATGCTCGGCCTGCGCGGGTATCCACACGCCCCATTGCGGCGGGGCGAAGTAACTGCCTGCCTGGGTGTACACCCCCAATACGCCACTGATGGCATAGGAAAACTGCACCCAGTCGTGTTGATGCGACGTCGTCCACGAGCCGGCGACCAGTCGCTCGGCGCGGGCATAGAGTGGTCGAGGCAGGCAATCGAGCGTTGGAATGGGACGGGGATGTCCGATGGCAGGCATGGCGACTTCTTATCATGATGATCGGACAAGCCTAACAGCCCAGGCGCCCTCGGCGTTATCCGGCTCGATGGCCACCTTCGGTCACCCAGCCGGATCAACACCGACGCTCACCGCTCGACGATGACCGTAACGCCCTGCCCGCCTGCGGCGCAGATCGAGATCAGGCCTCGCCCTTGGGGCGCTGTCGACAGCAGCTTGGCCAAGTTGGCCAAGATGCGCCCACCCGTTGCGGCGAATGGATGGCCTGCCCCAAGTGAGCTGCCCTTCACGTTCAGCCGAGAACGGTCGATCGCCCCCAGCGGCGCATCCAGCCCAAGGCGGTCCCGGCAGTACTGGTCATCCTCCCAGGCCTTGAGGGTGCACAGTACCTGGGCCGCGAATGCCTCATGGATCTCGTAGTAATCGAAATCCTGCAGCGTCAGGTTGTTGCGGGCCAGCAATCGCGGCACCGCATACACGGGCGCCATCAGCAAGCCCTCGCGGCCGTCGACGAAATCCACCGCGGCTGTTTCGCCATCGACCAGGTAGGCGAGCACCGGCAGGCCATGTTGGTCTGCCCACTCCTGAGTCCCCAGCAACACCAGCGAGGCGCCATCGGTCAACGGCGTGGAGTTGCCTGCCGTCAAGGTGCCCTCATCGCTGGGGTCGAAGGCCGGTTTGAGCTTGGCCAGTTGCTCCCGTGTCAGCTCGGGGCGCAAGTTGTTGTCCCGGGTCAGCGACCGAAAAGGGGTCATCAGATCTTCCTGCCAACCTTCTTCGTAGGCACGTGCCAGGCATTGATGGCTACGCAGCGCCATCTCATCCTGCTCGTCCCGGCCAATGCGCCAGGTTTTGGCCATGCGTTCGCAGTGCTCGCCCATCGACAACCCGGTGCGTGGCTCGCCGTTGCGCGGCAGCGACGGCTTGAGATGGTGAGGCCGCAAGCCCAGAAAAGGCTTGAGTCGGTCACCCAGCGTCTTGCCCCGGTTGGCCTGCAACATCATTCGGCGCAGCCCTTCGCTCACGGCGATGGGTGCGTCGGAGGTCGTGTCGACGCCGCCGGCGATGCCGCAGTCGATCTGCCCAAGGGCAATTTTATTGGCCACCAGCAATGCAGCTTCAAGCCCGGTGCCGCAGGCCTGCTGAATGTCATAGGCGGGGGTCGAGGCCGACAGGCGTGAACCCAGCACGCACTCGCGCGTAAGGTTCATGTCCCGGGCATGCTTGAGTACCGCCCCTGCCACCACTTCGCCAAGGCGCAGGCCGTGCAGGCGGTAGCGCTCGATGAGCCCCTCGAGTGCGGCAGTCAGCATGTCCTGATTGCTGGCGGTGGCGTACGCACCATTGGAACGGGCGAATGGGATTCGATTGCCGCCCAAGATAGCGACCCGGCGAAGTGAGCGCATGCGCATGTTCCTCCTGAAACAATTTGATCCGTAGAGCCTAGGTGTTTTTGCTGCATTCGAACGACCTGGCCACAATCCTGGTCCACACTGTCAGACTTGCTTTCGGAGGACCCACCATGAGTGATCGCTACCTTGGTTTTGCCAACTCAAGCCTCGGCCGCAAACTTGTCGACAGCCTGGGCCTGCCTCGTCCAGCCACCCTGGAGCGCTGGGAAGCGGGCCGCATGCGGCCAGTGGACGGGCCGTTGGTCCTTGGCGGCGGCCCCTTGGCACGCCAGGTCGAAACACTCGCAGCGCGGTTGACCGACGCGGTTTACGGTTTCAACGGCCAAGGCCTCCAGTGCGAACCCTGGGTCGCCGGGTTGGGCCCCAAGATCAAGGCGCTGGTGTTCGATGCCAGTCACTTGTCCGACAGCGATGCGCTCACGCAGTTGCGCGAATTCTTCCAGCCGCTGCTGCGCAACCTGGCGCCCTGCGCCCATATCGTGGTGTTGGGTCGCCCGCCTGAGGCCGTCGCTGACCCGATGGCCAGCGTCGCCCAGCGTGCGCTTGAAGGGTTCAGCCGGTCACTGGCCAAGGAGCTGCGCAACGGCGCTACTGCACAGTTGCTGTACGTGGGTGATGGCGCCGAATCTCAACTCGAAGGCGCCTTGCGCTTCTTCCTGTCACCCAAGAGCGCCTTCGTGTCGGGGCAGGTGCTGCGCCTTCAGCCCTGCCAGGCTCAGGTGGAGGACTGGACACGGCCGCTTAGCGGCAAGCGTGCGCTGATCACCGGGGCTGCCCGCGGCATCGGCGCCGCCATTGCAGAAACCCTGGCCCGCGACGGTGCCGACGTGTTGCTGCTCGATGTGCCCCAGGCCAGCGAGCCATTGCAGGCGCTCGCTGCGCGCCTGGGTGGCAAGGCGCTAGCACTGGACATTTGCGCCAGTGACGCCGCCGAACAGTTGCTGGCGGCCTTGCCCGATGGCCTCGACATCCTGGTGCACAACGCAGGCATCACCCGTGACAAGACCCTGGCGAACATGACCCCCGAATATTGGGACGCCGTGCTGGCGGTGAACCTCAAGGCTCCGCAGGTGCTTACCCAGGCCCTGCTCGATAACGGCGCGTTGCACGCGGACGCCCGCATCACCCTGCTGGCTTCGGTCAGCGGCATCGCCGGCAACCGTGGGCAATCCAACTATGCGGCCAGCAAAGCTGGGCTGATTGGCTTGGCTCAGGCCTGGGCACCGACGCTTGCCGAGCAAGGCATCAGCATCAACGCCGTGGCGCCTGGCTTCATTGAGACCCATATGACTGGCGCCATGCCCATGGGCTTGCGCGAGGCGGGGCGACGCCTGAGTTCGCTCGGCCAGGGCGGCAAGCCCCAGGATGTGGCCGAAGCCATCGCCTGGCTTAGCCAACCTGGCTCCGGTGTCGTGAGCGGCCAGGTGCTGCGGGTGTGCGGCCAAGCACTGATGGGGGCCTGAGCATGCAACGACAATGGCATGACCTGCACCAACCCGCCAGCCGCGCCAGCCTGTACCTGCGCGCAGCGGGCAAACGACGCATCACCGGTGATCAACTGCCTATGCACGGGCTGCGCTGCACCCTGGCGGTTCAGCCCAAGCAACTGCATGCCTACCGGCAGTTGTGTCGTTTCGTCGACGATGGCCGGCTGCCTGCCACGTATCCGCACATCATGGCGTTCAACCTGCAACTGCAGTTGATGACCGCCGAGCAGTTTCCCTTTCCGCTACTGGGGCTGGTCCACCTGCACAACCGCATTGACGTCATTCGCCCGCTTGGGGGCATCGAGTCGCTGCGCATGGCGGTTCACGCCGACAACCTGCAGCCCCACCCCAAAGGCGGAACGTTCGACCTGGTCACCGAGGCGGCGGACGGTATCGGCGTGCTCTGGCGGGAAACCAGCCGCATGCTCGTGCGCGGGCTGAAGCTCGACGGCGACCCCGCAGAAGCGGCAGAAACTGCAGAAACTGCAGAAACTGCAGAAACGGCCGAGGATCAGGCCAGCAGCTTGCCTGAAGTCACGCGCTGGTATGCCGACAGTGATATCGGCCGCCGTTATGCCAAGGTCTGCGGCGACTACAACCCCATTCACCTCAGCGCCCCCAGCGCCCAGCTGTTCGGTTTTCCCACTGCCATCGCCCACGGCATGTGGAGCAAGGCCATGGCCATGGCCGCGCTGCACGGGCACTTGCCCCACAGTGGCTATTGGTTCGAAGTGGACTTCCACAAACCCGTGCGCTTGCCCTCGGAGGTGGTGCTCAGGGCCAGCCAGGCCGGCCCTGTGGGTGAACTGCGCCTGGACGGCCAGGCGGACGTGGTACATATGCTCGGCCGCTGGGCCTGCTTGCAGGGCTGACTCGCGCGTGCTGCCCCCGTGCAGGGAAGCTTGCTTTGCAACGGCCCTGCGCGGAAGCTATGCGCCATGAGGAGAACCCGATGAACCTGCAAGAACTGACTCAACGCCTGCATCAAATCCGCGATACCAATGACTGGCAACGTTTCCACAGCCCAAAGAATTTGGCCATGGCCGCCAGCGTTGAAATGGCCGAGCTGGTTGAAATCTTCCAGTGGCTCAGCGAGGACGAGTCACGTCGCCTGCCACCCGAACAGTTGGCCCACGCCGGTCAGGAAGTAGGCGATGTCGTGCTCTACCTGTTGCTGTTGTGCAGTGAACTGGGGCTGGACATGGACCAGGTGGTGCGCGCCAAGCTGGCCGACAGTGAAAGGCGCTTCGCACGATGAACGACCGTCATTTCGATGAACTGGCCACCCGTTTTGCCGAAAAGATCTATGGCGGCGCAAAGGGTGCGATCAGGCTGGCAGTCTTGCAGGCCGACCTGGCCGAAGCCTTGCCGGATCGCCCGTTGCGCATCCTCGATATCGGTGCTGGCCTTGGCCACATGGCGCTATGGTTGGCCCAGCGCGGGCACCAGCTTACCCTGGCCGAACCTGCCGAGCCCATGCTCGAAGGGGCACGGGCCCGCTTTGCCGCAGCGGGTCAGGCGGCAACGTTCATCCAGGCACCCTGGCAAGCGTTGCTGGGCGAGCTGACCGAGCCCTACGACGTGGTCGTGTGCCACGCGGTACTTGAATGGCTGGCTGAGCCGGAAAGTATCCTGCCAGTTCTGCATCAACTCACGGCCCCCGAAGGGTGGCTGTCGTTGGCGTTCTACAACCGCGATGCCCTGGTCTACCGCAACCTGCTCAAGGGCCACTTCCGCAAACTGCGCAGCAATCGCCTCGAAGGTGAAAAGCAGAGCCTTACCCCGCAGAAACCACTTGATCCGCGGGCGCTCAGGGCGCAACTTGAACCTCTGTGGCAGGTCGAAAGTGAAAGTGGCATACGTGTTTTCCATGACTATATGCCCAAGGAATTTCAGGACCGCGCCGAGCTGCTGGACCTGCTGGAAATGGAGCTCGCTCACCGCCGCCATCCGAGTTTCGCCGGCCTGGGCCGCTACCTGCACTGGGTCTGTCGCCCACGTTGACCTGCCGTGAGGAGCAAGCATGCCGTACCGTCTGTTGCCACTGGCCCTGCTGCCGTTGGTTCTGGCCGGATGCCAGGGCACCAATCCCTACGTCGCCAGCAGCCGCCCACTGCCACCAGCCCCGCCTCAGGCAGCGACCACGTTCGACGCAAGCGCTTACCCCGCACCGACACGGGACTACGGCCGCTACCGCAGCTGGAGCTGGCGTGACGGCCACCTGCCCAGCGGTTCGGCCAATGCCGATCCTGCGCAGTTGGCGGATGCCGTCGCCGCAGCGCTCGATCAGCAGGGCTTGCGCCCTGCCCGCAGCGGCGTTGGCGACCTGCTCGTCGGCGCCGATATCCGCCTTGAGAAACGCCTGCGCCAAGTGCGCGACTACGACGGCTACGACCCCTACTACGGGCCCTACGGCAACGTAGGCTATGGCGGTTACCGCAACGGTTTTGGGGGTTATGCCAGTACCCCAGTGGTGCGCACCTATCAGGTTGAGGTCATGGTGGTGCGCATCGACCTGTACGACAGCCGCAGCGGCCAGGCCGTCTGGAGCGCCAGCGCCGAAAGCGGCAACGACCAGGGTTCACCGCGAGACCGTGAAAATGCCGTGCGCGACGCCGTGCGCAAGGCCCTCAGCGGCTATCCTCCCAGTTAACGCCTAACGGAGATTCATCATGTTTCGCCGCCTGTTACTCGTGTCGTTCGCGGCCTTGCTGGCTGCCTGCTCAAGCCATAATGTGCAGCAGGACTACGACGCGAGTCGTGATTTTGCCGCCTACCGCAACTGGGCCTGGCAGGAGCCCGGCCTGCAATATCGTCCTGACGATCCACGCATCAAGAGCGACCTGACCGAGCAGCGCATCCGTCAGGCGGTCAGCGAACAGCTTGATCAGCGTGGCCTACGCCCAGCGCCCCCTGGCACGCGAGCGGACCTCAACGTGCGCACCTACCTGATAGTGGAGCAACGCCAGCAACAGGTCACCACCAACTACGGCGGCGGGTGGGGTGGCTATTGGGGAGGTTACTGGGGCGGGCCGATGTACAACGAAACCCGCAGCGTCGACTACAAGGTCGCCACCATCCAGGTCGACTTGCTTGATGGGCGCGATGGCAAGCTGGTCTGGCGCGGCAGTGCCGAGCAGATCATGAACAACTACCCGCCAAGCCCGCAGGAACGCAACGAAGCCATCCAAAAAACGGTGGCTCAGGTGCTGGGCAATTATCCACCTGGCAGCAAACGCTAGCGGGGCATGTTCTGCCTGCCTCGCCCCGTGGCGGGGTGCAGGCAGAGGCCGACCGCCCCTCTCGACAGACGACGACTGCGACAAAACTCATTCTCCCAGCGCCTTTTCCTCGCGGCACACGGCCGTCATGCAGGTTCCGGTCTATCTTGACTAAGGAAACCTGACTGAACGGGTAAGTGTTCATCTACCAGGAAAGGCGACCTGTCGATGCAAAGCATTGTTCTTCTTCTGTGGCTTGCCTTGTGTACCGAACAGGATGTGCGCCAGCGCCAGCTCCCGGATCTATTGACGCTGGGTGTGGCCGTAGGGGCTCTGCTATGGCTGTTCGCAACCGGCCACACTTGGCTTGGCGCCGACCCTAGCTCGGCAGGCTGGGGGCTGGCCATCGTCATGCTCCTCACCTTGCCCGGCTACATGCTGGGCCACTTCGGCGCCGATGACGTCAAACTGATGGGCGCGCTGGCATTGGCTACCGGCACCGATCATGTGCTCGGCACCTTTATCGGGGCCGGGATCGCGTTGTTGATCTGGCTGACTACCCGTAGGCGCTTATGGACGCTGCTCAACCCCAAGGTGAAAAAACGCCTGCAGGCCCTGACCGAAGCCATGGGCGACAAGCAGGCATTCGTCCCCTATGTGCTGGCTGGCTACCTTCTGACAGCTGTATGGATCCAATGAAGAAACCAGCGGTCCCTAATCTTGTACACACCTTGTACAACTACGAGAGGTACGGCTACTTTTAATCTGCCAGAGCGTCTAGCCCGGGAGCAGGGCCGTATATTCACAGGGAGTTGATCGTGTCCAAACCTGTAAGTGAAATGAAAGTGCTGGTAGTCGATGATCAGTCGGTCATCGTCGAACAGCTGTGCGAGTTCCTGCAAGCCAAGGGATACAGTTGCGTATCGGCACTCTCCACGGATGAGGCGGTAAAACACTATAAGGCCGACCCAGCCATCGGTCTGATCATCTGCGACCTTCACATGCCCGGACGCGATGGCATCGAACTGATGCGGGCTCTAAAGCAGATCGACGGCAATCAGCGCATGTTCGAGGCGATCATGTTGACCGGCCGTGCCGAAAAGCAGGACGTCATTCGGGCGCTGCGCGAAGGCTTTGCGGACTACTACCAGAAACCGATGGACCTTGACGAGCTGCTCGAAGGGGTACGCCGCCAGGAGCAGGTGCTGCAGGAACGTCAGCGCGGTTTCCACGACCTCAGTGGGCTCAATCAGCGCCTGCAGGATCTGGCAGAGTCCGTCGACGAATTGTATCAGGACTTGGAAAAAGCCCGCGGGCAGGGGGCTCACCGGCGCGCCGGCGACACGGAGGAAGCCGAGGCCGAGCTGCCCTCGGTGTTCGAAAAGCTCTCGCCCCGTCAATTGGAGGTGGCGCGGCTAGTGGGCAAGGGCAAGACCAATTATCAGATCGCCTGTGAATTGGGTATCACCGAAAACACAGTGAAACTGTACGTGTCCCAGGTGTTGCGCCTGACCCATATGCACAACCGCACGCAACTGGCATTGGCTCTGACACCAGGCTCCTCCCCGATGAATCAACGCTTCACGGCGCACTGACAGGTGCCGGTGCCAAGGCACCGGCACACCGCCGTACTACTCGTTGACCTGAAACACGACCCGCGCGGTCTCACCGCTTTCGTCCAGCGCACTCAATTCGGCCTGCCCTGCCTGCGGCAGGCGCACCAGCAGGCTGTCCTGCCCCTGGGTTTCCCCCAGCGGTTGCCCATTGAGGAACCACCAACGCCGCCCACCACCGCCCAGCGCCGACACTGGCACTTGCAGCGGCTCACCACTGGTGGCGGGGCGACGCAGATGGTCACCAGAACGAATACCGACGATGGCCAGCGGCGGGGCACTGACCGGACCTTGCGGTGGGCATGTGGGATCCATGGCCGGTAGACGGGCAGCCCGCCGTTCAGCTCGAGGCAACCAGGGTTCCAGGGGGGCGGGCCACAGGGCCACCTCGCGCGCCTGGGCGCCTGGGCAAGAGCTGTCGACGCGCAAACCGCGGTCGTTGACCCAGATGTGTTCGCGCAAACCCAGGCCCAGCGGCTGATCGGCCGCCTGCAACGTAGGGGGAACGGTGCCGTCCAGGGTCCAGGCAAAGCGCTGGCGCCTGCAGTTGTCGTCCTGGCGGCTCATAGCTTGCCCCAAAGGCCAACAGATCGCCGCCACCCCGACATTGGCAGGCGTTCGCTGCACCGGGGCTTCGAACCCGCGCTGGCTGTCCCGGTTGCTGAGCAGGTCGTGCACTTGCAGCATCAACGGGGCGGCCGAGGCCAGACCGAACTGCCCGGCCACAGGGGTGCCGTCCGGCCGGCCAATCCATACCCCGATCAGGTAGCGAGGGCCGACGCCAATCGACCAGGCATCTCGAAAACCGTAGCTGGTGCCGGTTTTCCAGGCCAGTTGGGGGCGACGTACCAGTTCGGCATGCCGATCGCGGTCGGGCCGAGCCTGGCCACCAAGGATGCGCCGAATGATCCACGCCGCACCCGGCGACAAGAGCCGGTGCTCCACCAAGGGTGCTTGGGGCTGCAACCGCACCTGGGCGCTTTTACCCTCCCGGGCCAAGGCCGCATAGCCGCCTACCAGGTCTTCCAGGCGGCTACCGGCACCGCCCAGGATCAGCGAAAGATTCGGCTCGGCCAGCGGCGGTAGCGTCAGCGGCAAGCCGCCCATGCGCAGCTGCGCGGCGAAGCGTTTCGGGCCATAGGCCTCGAGCAACTGCACGGCGGGCAAGTTGAGCGACAGGGCCAATGCCGAACTGGCCGACACCGGCCCGCTGAAGCCGCTCGAAAAATTGCCCGGACGGTAGTCACCGTAGCGGCGTGGCACGTCCTGCAACAGCGACTCGGAATGAATGAGCCCGTCATCCATCGCCAGGCCATACAGAAACGGCTTGAGCGTGGAGCCAGGCGAGCGCAACGCCCGCACCATGTCCACGTGCCCGAAGCGCCGGGCGTCCGTGAGGTCGATCGAGCCCAAGTAAGCGCGTACAGCCATGGTCTGCGCATCGACCACCAGGATTGCGGCAGACGTGCGCTCCGGCAGGCGCGCTCGCCATCCCAGCAGCAAGTCTTCCAGCCGGCGCTGTAACCCGGCGTCCACGGTGGTACGGATCAACGGCGGGCTACCAGGGGTGTTCAGACGGCGGGCCAGCAGTGGCGCCAATGCCGGCTCCTGGCGCGGTGCCAGCACCAGCGGTTCTTCAGCTGCTTCACGCAGGCGCTGCTCGGGCCACACCCGATACTGCGCCAACCGTTGCAGCACCTTGTTGCGCGCGCTTTCGGCGCGCTCGGGGTGGCGGTCAGGGCGCAGGCGGCTGGGCGCTTGCGGCAGCACCGCCAGCAGGGCTGCCTCCGACGGCGTCAGGTGCAAGGGCGACTTGCCCAGATAAGCCCAGCTGGCAGCGGCAACACCTTGCAAGGTGCCGCCGAACGGCGCGCGGTCCAGGTAGATTTGCAGAATGTCCCGCTTGGACAGGTGCCATTCCAGCTGCAGCGTGCGCCACAGCTGCCGCAACTTGCCCGCCACGGTGCGATCATGGGGATCGAGCAGGCGCGCCACCTGCATCGACAACGTGCTGCCGCCTGACACCACGCGGCCGCCCCGCGCGTTCAACCACGCCGCCCTGACCAAAGCCATCGGGTTCACGCCCAGGTGATGGTAGAACCAGCGGTCCTCGTACGTCAGCAACGCTTGCAGGTATAGAGGCGACACCTGCTCGGGGCTGACTGGATAGCGCCACACCCCGTCGGCATCGGCGAATCGCCACAACGGCGTGCCATCTTCGGCCAGCACGACCCGGGCCAGGTCGTCGGAGGGCATGGGCAAAGGCCAGATCCGGTCGGCCAGCCACAGCAGCCCCATCAAGGCCACCGCGCCAATCACCAGGGCACGCACTGCCTTGCCGGTTCGCGATCGCCGCCAACGGGCTAAGCTTGGCATCGGGAACCGACCTGCCCCGACAAGGGCCAAAGCACTGGAAACGGCAAGAACGCCGCCATGTTGATCAGGAAGCAACTATGCATGTAGAAGGTTTTTTCGAATGGCTGGGGCAAGCACTGGGATCGCTGATCCGCATCGTCGTCGACGCGCTGAGCGGGTTGTTCAACCTGTTGGCCAATGCGGGCGGCAACTTCGTCGATGGCCTGTCGCGCACGTTGGGCATGGACACCTCGCTGGTCAGCATCCTGGCCCTGATCGTGGGCCTGATGTTGCTGTTTTCGGCGATCCGCGCCTTCATGCGTGCCTCGATCATCCTCGGCATCATCTGGCTGGTATTGGGCCTGTGGGTAATGAGCTGGGTGATCCATTGAGTGGCCGTGCGACGAACAGGTGAAAGCCCTGCTCGTCGCACAAGGCTTGCCCCTAGCGAGGCTTGACCGTCATTTCACCCTGCCCTTCCCCCACGGCCTGCAGGTTGGGGCGGTACATCGACTCGACCTGCGGTGGCGGTACCCGGTAGGTACCTGGGGTCACCGCTCGCGCCAGGTACAGCAGGTGGGTGGTTGCGTAGCTGTCCAGCTTGAGCGCTGCGACGTAACGGTCGTCGCGGTACTCCTGGTGAACCACGTTGGCATTTTGCATCGATTCGCGCCATTGCTTCACTGCGCCGCTGGCGTTATCCAGGCTGGCTGCACTTTGCGCAAGGTTCTGGTTTTCAAGCTCCAGGCCCGCTGGCAAGAGATCGACCACCAGCGCATCGGGAACGCGCTCATCGGCCTTGAGGGCAAGATGCACCAGCACCAGATCGCCGCTGCGCAGGTTCGCCAGGTCCAGCGGCTGGCCCTTCATGCCCAAGTACTCGCGGCGGATCTGCATGCCATTGCTACTGGCAGGCGGCGCCTGGCGGGGATAACCCGACAGGGTCAGTTGCTGGTAGACGGTCTGGCTGCCTTGGTTCTGCACCGTCAGCGGCGATGCCAGCAGGGGCCCTTCCAGCTTCATGCCGGCTTCGGCGTTATTGAAATCACGCAGCTCACCGGCGCTGTCCAGGCGGGCCTGCCACTTGGCTTCAGGCGTACCCAGCAGGCCACGTCCGGCCAGGAACAAGGCGTTGCGCTCTTGGGTGGACAGCCAGCGATTGGCCGCCACTTCGTCGGACAGGGCGAAGAGCCGCTGGTCCACCTGGCCACTGGCAAGTTTGTTTTCCTGCAGCAGTGCCAGGATCAACGCTTGGTCACGCAGGGGGCTGCCGTAGTCTGCCATCCAGTGCTTGCCGCGGCTGACGGCGAGCCCTGCCTGCAGGGCCTGGTCGGCACGAGGTTTGTCACCCATCTTGTCCAGCGCCACGGCCAGTTGCACCAACGGCAAACCGGAACGCGCATCGGCGCGGCGCTCGAACAACCCGCGTAGCGCGCCCAAGGGCGCCTGCTGACTGCGCGACAGCACCAGCGCGGCGTAAGCCTGCACGGCGAACCGGGTGTGATCGGCGTCCTCGCTGTAGTCCACCTCGATCAGGTTGCGCTCCTGCAGGTAGCGCAACAACCGCTCGCTGGCTTTCTTCAGCGCCTCGGCGGGTACCCCGTAGCCTTGATCGCGGGCACGCAGAAGGAAGTCGGTGACATAGGCCGTCAGCCAGTATTCCTCTTCGCTGTCGGCACTCCACAAGCCAAAGCTGCCGTTGTAGCGCTGCATACCCAGCAGGTGCTCGATGCCCATCTCGATCTTGCGCTTGCGCACTGTGGCCGGTTCACCCTCGATGCCGAGCCGTTTTAGGGTATCGGCGTCCGCATACAACGATGGGTACAGCCCGCTGGTGGTCTGCTCGAGGCACCCATACGGGTAAGCCTTCAGCGCGCGGATCTGTTCGGCGAGGTTGAGCGGGGGGCGACTCGACAGGGCCAGCGTGCCCTCGAGGCCGGCAGGCTCGAAAGCAGCAAGGTCCGCCTCGGGCAACGTCCAGGGCTGATCCTTCAAGGCCACGCGGAAATGCTTGAGCATGGCGGGATAGGCCGGACGCACGCCCAGTGTCCATTCGCGCTCGAACGTGGTCTGCGCCTCGCCGGCCAACTGCAGGCCGGTCACCTGCACATGCACCTTGCCCTGCCCCAGGCCACCTTGGGCCTGCACCGGAATCATCAGGGTGGACCGCTGGCCTTCGGCCAACGCCACAGACTGCATGGCATTGCCGGTCAGGCTCACTTGCCCTTCGGTGGTCACTTGCACGGTCAGCTGTTGGGCAGCTCCCGACAAGTTGGCCAGGTCCAGCGCCAAACGCGTCTGATCGCCGCCTGCCAGGAACCGCGGGGCCGAGAGTTCGGCAATCAGCGGTGCGGCCACCACGGTCTTGCCCTCTGCCATGCCAAAGTGATCCTCGGTCCAGGCCTGGGCCATGAGCCTCAACTCACCGTTGAAATCAGGGATATCGACCGTGGCTTGCCCTTCCCCCTTCTCGTTCAGGGTCACCGGCAGGCTCTGCTGGGCCACGATGGTGACGGTGGTATTAGGGCGCTTGCCCCCCTTGGCCATCGCCGCGTCACCACCGAATGCCAGGCTGGCCAGACGCCCTTGCCCGGCTTCGATCAGTTGCCCGTAGATGTCGAGCTGATCGGCACCGTAGGCCTTGCGACCAAACAGGCTTGCAAAGGGATCCGGGGTCTTGAAGTCGGTGATATTGAGGATGCCGACGTCCACCGCCGACACCAGCACACGCACCTGTGCAGGCACGCTGCCGTCGGCGTTTGCCGCCTTGATTTTCACCGTCAGTGGCTGCTTGGGACGCATTTTTTCCGGTGCCTGCAACGTCACCGCCAGCTTGCGCTCGGCACGGTCGAGCGGCAGGTGCAACAGGCCTACCGCACGCTTGGGCGTGGCATTGGCCTTGCGTTCACCTGGGCGCACCACCAAGGTGCTGAGGTAAAGGTCGTGGCGTGCCCAGGCTTTGTCCAGCGGGATATCGAAGGTCTTTCCTTCTGCAGGCACCTGGATTTCCTGCCACCACAACGGGCCGTCGCTGGACTCGATCATCAAGTAACCACTGCCGGCGGCTGGTGGCGTAACCGTGACCTTGGCCGTTGCACCGTCGGCGTAGGAGGGCTTGTCCAAGGCCAGCTTGACCTGGTCGGGGCGTACCGCTCCGCCCTCGGCATTGTCCTGGGCGCGGTAGCCTGCCCAGAAGCGCTGACTGGACACCAGGCCGGTCTGCGGGTCTTCGACCTCAACGCGATAGGGGCCCCACTCGACCGGGAAGCTCAGCTTGGCCGTGGCGTCGGCCTTGACGCTTACCGTCTCTTCCACCTGGGTCAGGAATTTTTCGTTGTAGGCGTAGCTCCAGCCATCACCTTGCGAATAATTCCAGTAGTAATCCCGTCGCTCGCGGATCAGCCTGACCTTCAGGTCGTCGGCGGCCAGTTTCTTGCCCTCGCGGTTAGCGACCAGAAACTCGAATTCCACCGGGCCTTCACTGTCGGCTTCATCACCGTCGAACAGCCCGCGCAGGCCTGGGAGGCGTTCGGCCGGCCAAACAGGTTGCTCAAGGCGACGGGTGATGGGCCTGCCACCGGACTCCTGCAGGCTCGCCTGCACGGTCAGTTGCAACGGCGAACGCGCCTCTGCCCAGCGGCTGGAAATATCCAGGACCGCCTTGCCTGCCTGGTCGAGGGTGACTTCATCAAGCTCCAAGTCCTGCTCCAGTTCGCCTTCGGTAACCGAGCCGAACTGGTAGCCCGGCAGTGCAGGTACCGCTTCACGCAGCGGGCGCACATAGGCCTGGCCACTCAGGCGATTGCCAGCGGCCGGCGCACCGTATAGATAGCGGCCAGTCACCTCGATGCGCGCGTCCTGATCAGGGGCCAGGGGCTTGCTGCTGCCTTTGAGTTCGAGGGCCAGCCGCTCAGGCAGGAAGTCCTCGACCAGGAACTCGTAGACCTGCTTGCGTCCGCCGCCCAGGTCGAGCAGCAGTTGCCAACGGCCGGTCGGCGCCTCGGTGGCCAGTTGCAACTGGTACTGGAACAGGCCGTTATCGTCTGCTTCCCAGACGAACTTGCGGCTGACTTGTTCATCCGGCCGGCGTACTTCGACGTTCACCGGTTGCGCCTTGACGGGCTTGCCGTCCTGGTCGCGCAGCAAGCCGTTCAACAGCACCGTTTCGCCTGGGCGATACAGGTCGCGCGGGCCGAAGATGAAGAGTTGCAGCGGATTGGCCTGGGGACCGGTGATGTCGAATTCCGCCAGGTCCAGCGCCGCAGTATTGAGCCGCAACAAGGTCGTGTGCACGCCTTGGGTGGCGATGAGGGTATCGGCCTTCGTTGTGATCGGCAGTTCAGCATGGCCTTTGCCATCGGTGCTGGCTTGGGCCAGCAGCTTGCCTTTCTTGTCGTGGAGCTCGATGTTGACGCCATCCATCGCCTTGCCCCCCTCCAGGGCCTGGGCGAACACATCGATGCGATCGCGGTAGCGGTGGGCCGACACGCCAATGTCGCTCAGGGTGAACAGGGTAGCTGGCTGGGAGTAATCGTAGGTACCCGAGGCGCGCATTACGGCCAGGTACACACCGGGCTCCTGCAGCGGCTTGATGCCGGCAATGGGCAACAGCACGGTTTCACGCGTGTTGCGTGCAGGGTTGAGGTCGAAGCGGCCGCTGTAGACCAGCTCGGCCATGCTCAGCGTGTCCTTGGACTGGTAGTACTCCAGGCTGCTGCTGCGCCCCCAGTTGGCCATGAACGAGGAGACCATGTCCGGTTTGACGCGAAAGAACTCCACATCCACCTTGTCCACGTTCAATGCGATGACCGGCAGTCCCTCTGCCAGCCGCGTCGGCAACAGCGAGCCCCGGCTGGCGAAGCCAACGGTGGGTTGCAGGTCGCGTGTCTCAAGGCGAGTGATCGACTCTTCCTGCAAGGCCTTGCCATTGACAGCCAGCAGGCCTTTGTCCACGGTCAGCACCAGCTTGCGCTGCGGTTCCAGGTGACGCAGGCGCAGCTCCATCTGGCTGTCGGACAGCTCCCAGGCACCGTCCAGCTTGCCCTTGACCGTGTCCACCAGGTGAACCCTGTTGGCGAAATCCTGGTCGGCATCCAGCGGCGCCGAGAAACTGACCGACAGCGTGGCCGCGCCATCGAGCTGTACTTCCGACACATCCAGTACCGTCAGCTCACGACCCTCGTAGCGCTTGGCAAGCACGGCGGGGTCTTCGCGCTGCGCTGTCTTGGCGGTAGCGCTGGCGGTTGGCTTCTGGGCAGGGGCCGAGGCGTCGGGCGTTGAGGCGTCACAGGCGCTGAGCAAGGCCAGCGCGCAGGCCAGCAACAATCCTTTGTTGAACATGGAGTAGACACTCGAAGGCAGGGTGTAGATGAAGGCAGCAACTATAGCGCAAGGCCGAGTGCTGCACCCAGCGTTGTGCGCCAGATGAGACCTTGATCGCACACAATGGTTGCGTGGCCGTTACACTGTCGCCCTTGGCTTGCATTGCCGCCTGGCGCGCGTCCGTTCGAGCGTTTGCAGCCCTCGTTTTCGCCGGAATGAACATGCCCCGATTCTTCGCCGACTGGCACCACCGCCCCACCCACTTCAAGGTGTGGGGGCTGGCCGCGCCCATGATCCTGTCCAATGTCTCGGTGCCACTGGTTGCGCTGGTCGACAGCACCGTCATTGGCCACCTGCCCCATGCCCATCAACTCGGCGCAGTGGCCGTGGGCGCTACGCTGTTTACCTTCATGGTCGGCTTGATGGGCTTCTTGCGCATGGGCTCGACAGGCTTCGCCGCCCAGGCCGCCGGCCGAGGGGATGGCGCCGCCCTGCGCCAGGTGTTGGTTCAGGGCCTGATGCTGGCAGTGGGGTTCGCATTGCTCATCGGCCTGCTGGCCCTGCCCTTCAGCCAGTTGGCACTGCACGCCATGCAGCCCAGCGCGGCCCTGGGGCAGGCTACGCAAACCTTCTTCCACACCCGGTTGCTGGGCCTCCCGGCGGCACTGGCCAGCTACGCCTTGGTCGGGTGGTTTCTGGGGACACAGAATGCCCGGGCGCCGTTGGCGATCCTGCTGACCACCAACCTGCTCAATATCGTGCTGAACCTGTGGTTCGTGCTCGGCCTGGATTGGGGCGTCCTGGGCTCGGCACGTGCGTCGGTGATTGCCGAATGGTGCGCGGCCCTGCTGGGCCTGGCGCTTACCCGTCCGGCCCTGCGCGCCTATCCGGGCCACATCGCCTGGGCAGCACTCAGACGCTGGCAGGCCTGGCGCCCGCTGTTGGCGGTGAACCGCGACATCTTTTTGCGCAGCCTTGCCTTGCAGTTGGTCTTTCTACTAATCGCCGTACAGGGCGCACGCCTGGGCGAGGCCACGGTGGCGGCCAATGCACTGCTGCTCAACGGCCTGCTGCTTACGGCCTATGCCCTCGATGGCCTGGCGCACGCGGTCGAGGCGCTGTGCGGTCACGCCATTGGCGCTCGGGACCGCGACACGTTACGCCGTGCGCTGGTGGTGGCCGGTGGATGGTCGCTGATTGCGAGTTCGGTCTTTGCCGGTCTGTTCTGGGTGGGAGGACACCTGTTCATCGATCTGCAAACCGATATCGACAGTGTCAGGGCGGCGGCTTACCCGTACCTGCCCTATCTGGCGTGCCTGCCGTTGATCGCCGTGTGGAGCTATTTGCTCGATGGGCTGTTCATCGGGGCCACACGGGCTCGGGAAATGCGCAACGCCATGCTGGCATCTCTCGCGATTGCATTGCCGCTGGCCTTTGCCCTGAGCGGGCTGGGCAACCATGGCCTGTGGTTGGCGTTTCTCGTCTTCATGGGCGTGCGCGCCCTGACATTGGCCTGGGTGGGGTGGCGCCTGCAAGGCAAGGACGCCTGGGTGGCGTGAGATCAGTGGCGTGGACCCGTGAGCATTCGAAGCCAGTGTTCACTGCCGCCACGCCGCGAAGGCGTGACGGCAATGAGGCCTCACGGGCTGACGCTTCTCAGGACGAGAGGTAGGACGAACGGGTCAAGCCCAGGCGCAGCGCATCCAGGTACTGGGTACGCTCGCGCGCGGTGATCTTGGCGCTGGCCACCTTGTCGCGGTAGTGAGTCATCAGCTCCTCGGGGGACAGGTGCACGTAGCGCAGCATGTCCTCGATGGTGTCGTGGGTCTCGATACCGGCGTGGTACACGCTGCCATCGGCATTCTGGTAGATGTTGACCGAGTCGGTGTCACCGAACAGGTTGTGCATGTCGCCCAGAATCTCCTGGTAGGCACCGACCAGGAACACGCCCAGCAGGTAGTCCTCGCCCTCGTTCAGGGCGTGCACCGGCATGCTGGTCTCGATGCTCTGCTCATCGACATACTGGTTGATCTTGCCGTCGGAGTCGCACGTCAGGTCTTGCAGCACGGCGCGCCGCAGGGGCTCTTCGTCCAGGCGGTGCAGCGGGATGATCGGCAGCACCTGACCGATGGCCCAGGTGTCCGGCAGGCTCTGGAACACCGAGAAGTTGCAGATGTACTTGTCCGCCAACTTGTCGTTCAGCTCGTCGAGTACCTGACGGTGCGAGCGCTGGCGAGCCTTCAGCGAGTTGTAAAGACGACGGCACACAGCGTAGTAGCACTGCTCGGCCAGGGCTTTCTCGGCCAGGCTGATCTTGCCGTCAGCATACTGGGCGGCTACATCGCCCATGTAGTGGGTGGCGCGCCAGTAGGTTTCGGTCACCATCTCGATGTCGGTGGGCCCCAGCAGATCGGCCAGCCACTGCACGGTTTCGGGCAGCGCGTCCTTGTTCTCGATGGTCGGCACCTGGTCATTGTGTCGCTCCACGTCAGTGACCTGGATGACCAGCATGGCATGGTGAGCCGTCAGCGAACGGCCGCTCTCCGAGAAGATGTGCGGGTGCGGCAAGCCCTGCGCGTCGCAGAACTCTTTGAGCATGCCTACCACCACGCCGGCATAGTCATCCATGTCGTAGTTGATCGAGCTGGCGTTGCGCGAGTGAGTGCCGTCGTAGTCAACACCCAGGCCGCCGCCCACATCGATGTGGTCCACCGGCAGGCCCAGGGCGCGCAATTCGCCGTAATAGCGGATGGCTTCCTTGAAGCCGTGCTGGTAGTCCGCCAGGTTGGCGATCTGCGAGCCCATGTGGAAGTGCAGCAGGCGGATACCCTGATCAAGGCCGGCATCGCGGAAACGCTGCACCACGGAAATCAGCTGAGCGGCAGAAAGCCCGAACTTGGACTTCTCGCCCCCGGTGTCAGCCCACTTGCTCGATGCCAGCGACGACAGGCGCACGCGCAGGCCCACCTGCGGCTTGACCTTGAGGTCGGCCGCTTCCTCGATCACCAAGGCCACTTCGGACTCTTTCTCGATGACGATGAAGACGTTGTGGCCCAGCTTCTGTCCCATCAGCGCCAGGCGGATGAACTCGCGGTCCTTGTAACCGTTGCAGACGATGGTACCGCCCTTGGGCGCCAAGGCCAGCACCGCCAGCAATTCGGGTTTGGAGCCGGCTTCCAGCCCGATGGACACGTTCTGGGTGGCGATGATGTTCTCGACCACCGCCTCCTGCTGGTTGACCTTGATCGGGTACAGGGCGGTGTACTGGCTCTGGTATTCCAGGCGCGCGATGTTGGCGTCGAAGGCGCCGGTCAGCTGGCGTACGCGGTCCTGCAGAATGTCGGGGAAGCGCACCAGCAAAGGCAGCGACAGGCCGCTCTGGCGCAGCTGGTCAACCTGCTCGTACAGGTCGATCGGCGAGCTGTCCGGGCCGTTGGGGCGCACTTCGACGCGCCCGGCTTCATTGATGGCGAAATACCCAGCGCCCCAATGGCGGATGCCATAAACACTGCGGCTGTCGGCCACGGTCCATTGGCTACCATCGTCTTTGCGTGTGCGTCGTACGGACATTCAAGTCCCCTATAAATTGAGTCAAGACACTGCCGGTCAAACCGGGGAAGCAGTGTAGAAGCCAAAAATGACGGTTCGCCCGTGCTCTGGGGTAGACCCTGGTCACTGCGACGAGTTTAGAAAGCGCAGGACGAAAACCTGCCGAGCGACTCAGCCGCCCGACTTTTTCGCCTTGAAGCCCTGCTTGCTCAGCTCGTCGAGCAGCAATTGCACATGATCACCCTGGATCTCGATGACGCCGTCCTTGAGCGCGCCACCGGTACCACAGCGGCGCTTGAGGGTGGCAGCCAGTTCCTTGAGCTGATCGGCCGGCAACGGCACACCCGTGACGGTCGTCACGGTCTTGCCGCCACGGCCTTTGCTCTCGCGGCGCACGCGGGCAATACCATCACCCTCGGGAATGACCTGCTGCTTGCAGGTACAGGCATTCACGGGCTGGCCACAGTCAGGGCAATGACGACCGGTATCGGTCGAATAAACGAGACCGCCGAGGGCGGAGAGGGAAGAAGCTTTCTTGGCCACTTTTGTGCCTCGGTGCTGAGGACAAAAACTGGTCGTACCTGCACATGAGGCCGACCGCGAAGCCCCACTCTGGCAGGGGCGGCGCTACTGCCGCAACACGTGCGGCAGCCCGAAAAGGCCGCGCAGTGTAACGATAAACGGTGCAGTTGCTAAGTACTGGATTGCGCCATTTTGCGAATGTTTTGCGACCCGCTCTGCAGCGGCTAGACGAGGCTGTTCCTGTAGCGGATCAACGCAGCCATCGAGTCAGGGCAATAAGGCCTGAGCCGACTGTCCTCCAGGGCCTGGTCGATACCGATGAAACGTGCCTCGATCACTTCCTCGGGCTGCAGCCGCAGCGGCGCATCGGACACTGCCGAGTACAAGGCGCACCACAGGCGATTGTCAGGCTGATCGAAGAAAAACCGCTCGTGAAAGCGCAAGGTCACGTCGGCGACGCCCAGTTCCTCGGCCAGCTCGCGCGCAGCCGATTCGGCGTACGTTTCACCAGCGGCCACCATGCCGCCGGCGGCAACGTCCCAGTAGCCGGGGTACAGCGCCTTGCTCAGGGTACGCCGGTGCACGCACAGTTCACCGGCACCATTGAACAACAGAATGAACGTGCAGCGCCCGATCAGCCCGCGCTCGCGCAACTGCGCCCTGGGCAATGCGCCGAGCACCTGGTCGTGTTCGTCCACCCAGGTAACCTGCTCCCGGTCCGAAGCCGCCCGGTGTGCGGCTTCATCAGGGCTGAAGCTCATCTCAACCCTGCGACAGCAGCTGGCGCAGGTCGATGACCGCCGCGTTGGCGCGGGAGATGTAGTTGGCCATGACCAGCGAGTGGTTGGCCCACATGCCGAAACCACTGCCGTTGAGCACCATCGGGCTCCACAGAGGCTCTTGCGAGGCCTCCAGTTCCCGGATGATCTGACGCACACTCACGGTGGCGTTCTTCTTGGCCAACACGTCGGCAAAATCGACTTCGATCGCACGCAGCAGGTGCGACAGCGCCCAGGCCTGGCCGCGGGCTTCATAGAACACGTCGTCGATCTGCAGCCATGGGGTTTCCACCACTTCCTCATCTACCTGCGGCGCCTGGCCAGCCACCACGGACTCGGTCTTGAGGGTGGTGTTGAGCTTCACGCGGCCTACACTGGCCGAGAGCCGTTGCGACAGCGAGCCCAGGCGGGTAGCGACGTCACCCAGCCAGTTGTTCAGGTTGTCTGCACGGGTATAGAAGATCGCGCCCTTGTCGCCTGAAGCCAGGCGAGCCTGATAGCGCGCCAGCGACTTGATGCCTTCTTCGAATTCCGATTCGCTGGACGGCAGGATCCAGCTCTTGTAATCGAAGTTGAAGCGCGGCTCGGCCTTGGCCAGGTCGGCGTCTTCAGTCGATTGCGACTGGGAGCGGGCGAAGTCCTTGCGCAGCGCGCGGGAAAGGTCACGCACCTGGACCAGTACGCCGTACTCCCAGTTGGGCATGTTGTCCATCCACAGGCCTGGCGGGAGACGGTCATTGGCGATATAGCCACCTGGCTTGTTCAACAAGGTGCTCGCCACGGTCTTGAGCGTTTCGACGGTGGTGTAGCCCACTACCATCTGCTGGCCGTTACGCTCGGCTGCGCTCTGGGCGTTCTGCTGCACCGGGAACAATTCGGGTTCCTGGCTCCAGTACCAGGCAAGACCGATGCACACCAGCAGGTAGAGCCCGATCAGGGCCAACAGTGAGCGGCCCCACAGGCCACCAAAATAGCTACGGGCGGCAGCGCCGCGGCCGTCGACACGCTCGCGGGGCTCGGCTTTGGCCTCGCGGTTTTTCCAGTCCAGCATGGCTATATCCTTGATCAGTCACGACGGTTCAGGGGCTTTGACCACAGGCCTACGCCAGGGTGCCACGGCAAGCCCGCCTGACAGCACTATAAAGCAGACACCGCCTTACGCATAAGCGACCCCTGGGTCGAGAACTGAATAGTCATTCAGCCCAGTTTGTTGAAAGGGGCCACGCATACGCAGCTCAAGAGCTGCTAGCATAGAGCCATCACTGCCCCTGCATACCCCTAACGACAAGTAGCCAGGACATGAGCCAAGCAGTTGAGCCGAGCCCGCAGTGCCCCGCTGAGCATGTTGCGCGTAGTGGCCTGCGCAAGGACGATCCACAGGATCAGTTGCTGCTGGCGCCCCAGCGCAGGCCGGTCTATATCCTCTTGCAGGACCACGACCGCGCCGAGCGCCTGGCCCAGCAACTGGAATTCTTCGGCCTGGGCGTACAGGCCTTGCCCACTGCCGATGCCTTTCGCGCATCGGTGGACGAATGCCCGCCTTCGGCGGTCATCATGGACGTCGACTTCAATGGGGTCGGCCAGGGCCTGACGTTGGCGGCCGAAGCCCAGGCGCGGCAGACCAAACCCCTGCCGCTGCTGTTCTTCAGCCACCACGAAACCGATACCCCGACGCGCTTGGCCGCCGTGCGGGCGGGCGGTCGCGATTTCCTCACCGGGACACTGGAGGCTTCCAGTCTGCTGGAGAAAGTCGAGTTACTGACCGATGCCGCGCCGTACGATCCCCTGCGCGTGCTGATCATCGATGACTCACGCACCCAGGCTCTGTTCACGGAACGGGTGTTGGCAGGCGCCGGGATGATCACCCGCAGCCTGACCGACCCGATCGCTACCATGGCCGAGCTGGCTGACTTCCAGCCTGACTTGATCATCCTCGACCTGTACATGCCGGCGTGCACCGGCCCTGAACTGGCCAAGGTGATTCGCCATAACGACCGCTACGTCAGTGTTCCGATCATCTACCTGTCGGCCGAGGATGACCTGGACAAGCAACTTGAGGCCATGAGCGAAGGCGGTGATGACTTTCTGACCAAGCCGTTTCGCTCGCGCCACCTGATCACCACGGTGCGCAACCGCGCGGCCCGCGCTCGGCACCTGAAGGCGCGCATGGTCCGCGACAGCCTGACCGGGCTGTACAACCACACCCATATCCTGCAATTGCTCGAAGATTGCAGCTTCCGTGCCCGGCGCGAACAGCAGCCGTTGAGCTTTGCCATGCTCGACATCGACCGCTTCAAGAAAATCAACGATCGCCACGGCCATCCCATGGGCGACCGGGTAATCAAGAGCCTGGCGCTGTTTCTCAAGCAACGCCTGCGCAAGACCGATTTCATCGGACGCTACGGCGGCGAGGAATTCGCGATCGTCATGCCCAATACCCCATTGGAGGCGGCGTACAAGGTGCTCGATGACATCCGCGGGCGTTTTGCCGAAATCCTCTACCCAGCCCAGCCCCATGACCTGCGCTGTACGTTCAGCGCGGGCGTGGTGCAACTCGATGACGGCCTCGATGCGCTGACCATGGCCAGCGCGGCCGACGAGGCGCTGTACCGGGCCAAGCATGCGGGACGCAATTGCGTGGTGCGTGTGGAGCCCTGAAAAGCCGGGCAAAGGATAAAGGCACTTTGCCATTCAACTGCGTGCCGCCGTCATCATCGCGTCACACGAACGCAATAACTTCAGGCCCCTGACTCCTCCCTCCCCCGCAGGAAGCTCGCGGCTATGCGCCTGAAGTGGCTGACCAATTTGAATACGTTGTTACTGGTGACGGTGTGCATCGCCCTGGGCGTCACGCTGTGGTGGTCGCAGCGGGCGCTGGAGCGCCCCTACCAGATGATGGAGCGCTACCTGACCCTGTCGCGCCATTTCCAGACTGAGGCGGCCGAGAACATCCAGGCCTATCTTGGCAACGGCGATGCCGTGCGCCATGCCGCGGCACTGCAGGCCACGGTTCAACTGCAAGCCTCGCTGGCCGAATGGCCCGAGGCGATGGCCAGCCAACTGCGCCCCAGCCTGGACGACCTCCAGGCCTTCAGCGCGGGTGAGTTGCTGGCCGCCGGCAAGTTGGCCGGTGACCCCCAGGCGCTGTTGCTGCAATCCGAGCGCGAGCTGGGGGCCAATCTGGAGCAACTGACCACCTATGCGCGCGACAGCACCAGCCCCGACGCTGGGCGATACCTGCTGCCGCTTGTCGAGGCGACCTTGCACCTGAGCAGGCTTGGCCTGGCGCGGGAAAAGCTGGTGGGCAGCGGCCGGCCGGAACTTGCGAACGAGCTGGAACGCGAGCTGCAATCGATTCAGGCCCAGGCGCACGTCATCGAAGGCTTGCCGCTGCTGGGCGTGACCCGTGCTGCCGAATCCGGCGCGGATGACTTTGCCGCGCTGATGGGTTTGCAGACCGATACCCGTGCCCAGCAGGAAGACGTCGCCGTAGGCCTCAAGCGCGAGTTGCAAAGCCTGGTTGGGCGCTATCCGGCCGAGCTGCAACGTACCCGTGCCCAGATCGCCCAGCGCGCCGCCCTGGCGACCCGCGCCACGCAACAACTGGAGGCAGTGCGCCAGGCCATCGCGGCCCTGGAGCCAGAGGTGCGCAGCCTGCATGGCACGATCGCGGGCGAAGTGCGCACCCTGCAAGGGGGGATGATCGTGATGATCCTGCTGATCGCCCTGCTCATCGACACCCTGCAACGTCGTCTTGCACGCACACTCACCGGCCTGGCGCCTGCGCTGTCGCGCTGGGCCGAGGGCGATTTTACCCAGCCTGTCGAAATGGGCAGGACCAACCGCGAGCTGCATGACATCCAGGCTTCGCTCAATCGCCTGCGCCAGTACCTGGTCGAACTGGTAGGCGCCCTGCGGCACAACGCCGAGCAAGTGGCCGGCAGCAGCCATGCGCTGGCCGACATGAGTGCTGCCTTGCACGATGGCGCACAACGACAGGCCGGGGATACCGGGCAGATTCGCGACGCGCTTGGAGAACTGGAAGCGACCATCCAGCAGGTGGCTGGCGACGCCAGCGCTGCAGCCCTGGCCAGCCGTGACGCAGGCCGGGCAGTGGAACAGGGCCAGGCGGTGATCGGGCAAAGCTTGTCGGGTTTACGCACGCTGGTCGACGAGGTGCAGGGCAACGCGCGCATGATCGAGCAACTGGCAGAAGAATCGGCCACGATCGGTGGCGTGCTGACAGTGATCCGGTCCATCGCGGAACAGACCAACCTGCTGGCACTCAATGCCGCCATCGAAGCCGCCCGCGCCGGTGAAATGGGTCGCGGGTTCGCCGTGGTAGCCGACGAAGTCCGCACCCTGGCCCAACGCACCACCGGCGCTACTGGGGAAATCCAGACCCTGATCGACAGATTGCAGCAGGCAGCCAAGGGCGCCGTGGACGGTACGCGGGTACAACTGGAGCATGCCGAGGCCACTGCCAACCAGGCCCAGACCGCCGACGGTGCACTGGACGAAATCGTGTGCGCGATCCGCACCATTGCCGACACTGCCCTGCGCATTGCCGAAGTGACGGCGCAACAAAGCGCAGCGGTGAGCGAGATCCGTGACCACAGCGAGCGGATTCATCAACTGGGCGGAGATAACCTGCAACGCATCGGTGAAGGACGCGAGCAAGGCGACCACCTGCTTAGCCTTGGCAGCGCACTGAACCAGGCGGTGGGTGCCTTCAGGGCCTGAACCGACCGCCCTGGCTCCACGAAATAGCTTTAGACCATCACCGGCAAGACGGGCAGGCCCACGCATGGTTCCCTGAGCGTCAACTCCGTTATGATGCGCGGCACGTTCGTTCTTGCGAGTTCACCATGCACCGCCTGTTTTTCCTGTTGTGCCTACTGCTGGCCAGCCCGGTGTTCGCCACGGGGTTGCTGGACAATCGCCCCAGCGCCACCCTCGGCGCCTCCTCACTGGCCGGCAATGCCGACTTCCTCCCGGTACACGAAGCCTTCAAGCTCAGCCTGATCCAGGCCGACGCCCATGCCATCAAGCTGCGCCTGGTGGCCACCGACGGCTATTACCTGTACCGCCACCGTTTCGTGTTTCGAACCGAGCCGGCCGACATTGTTCTGGGCACGCCGGTCATCCCGAAGGGCGAGGCCAAGCATGACGAATTCTTCGGCGATGTGGAGGTGTATCACGGCATCGTCGACATCGAGCTGCCACGCAATGATTCCAGGGCTTTCACCTTGCAGGTGGGCTACCAGGGCTGCGCTGACAAAGGCTTGTGCTATCCACCTGAAACCGAACGGCTGAGCATTGACGGTGATAGCGCGCCGAGCAGCCAGGCCGCGCACGTCTGGGACTGGAAAGCGCTCCTGCTGTTCTTCATCGCCGGCGTAGGCCTCACGTTCACGCCATGCGTGCTGCCCATGCTGCCCATTCTCTCGGGTGTGGTACTGCGCGGTCAGACAGGAGGGCTGCGCGGGCTGTCGCTGTCACTGGCCTATGTGCTGTCCATGGCTGCCAGCTTCGCCGCCCTCGGGGCCTTGATGGGCCTGTTCGGCGCAGGCCTCAACCTGCAGGCGCGCCTGCAGTCGGCCTGGGTACTGGTGCCTTTTGCGCTGTTCTTCGTGGCTTTCGCCCTGGCCATGTTCGGCTTGTTCGAACTCAAGCTGCCCCAGGCCCTGAGCAACCGTCTGGACGGCGTCGCCAATCGCACCCAAGGCGGCTCGCTGCTGGGCGCCGCGGCCTTGGGCGTGTTGTCCAGCCTGTTGGTTTCACCCTGCGTTTCGGCGCCGCTGGCCGGTGCTCTGCTGTATATCAGTGCCAGTGGAGACGCCCTGGGCGGTGCGCTCAAACTGTTCGCGCTGGGCCTGGGCATGGGTGCCCCGCTGCTGCTGGTCGCAACCGGTGGCGCCGCCTGGCTGCCGAAAAGCGGCTCATGGCTCAACAGTGTCAAGAACGCCATCGGCGTCCTGTTGCTGGGGCTGGCCATCGGTTTGCTCAGCAGGGTCTTGCCAGGGCCCGTCACCTTGGGGCTGATCGGGTTGCTCGCGGCCGGGGTGGCCGTGTTCCTGGGGACACTGGAATTCGTCGTCAAGACGCCTCGCCAACGCCTGGCCCAACTGCTTGGCCTGGCGCTGCTGGTCTACGCCCTGGCCTGCGGGTATGGCGCCCTCAGCGGCCAGGGTGATCCGCTGCGGCCGTTGCCTCCGGTTGGTGAGAGCATGGCTGGTCAGGCTGCGCCCCCTGCCCAGGCGTGGCAAACACTGACCACCGCCGAGGCGCTCGATGCTGCACTGGCCGATGCCAAGGCCGCAGGCCAGCCGGTACTGCTGGACTGGTACGCAGACTGGTGCATCAGTTGCAAAGTCATCGAGCACGAGGTGTTGAATGCACCTCAGGTACTGCCGCAACTGGCGGGCTTCAAACTGTTGCGCCTGGACCTGACGCGCAGCGATGCGGCCCAGCGAGCCCTGCTGGACCGCTATCGGTTGTTCGGCCCGCCAGCGTTGATGTTCTTTGCCGCCAACGGCAGCGAACTGACCGCTGATCGGGTGATAGGCGAGATAAATGCCGAGAACTTTGCGTCCATTTTGTCCCGCGTTCGCGACACGTCAGGCCTGTAACGGCCCGCTGGCATAGGAACATATCGGCGATCAGTGACCGGATCCTGCTATCCGGTCACATACTTCGCGCGAATCTCGGTCATCGTGCTGGCTATTGCCGGGAACTGGACACTTGCCGTCGCTTTAGGCACACTCGCCGCGCTGTGTCGAATTGCCCTACAAATCCAAGGAACTCGCAGATGGCAACGCTACTGGTGCTTCACGGCCCCAATCTGAACCTGCTCGGTACGCGCGAGCCCGGCCACTATGGCGCCGTGACCCTGGCCCAGATCAACCAGGACCTGGAGCAACGTGCTCGCGCCGCGGGCCACCATTTGCAGTATTTGCAGAGCAATGCCGAATACGAGTTGATCGATCGCATTCATGCGGCACGCAACGAGGGTGTGGATTTCATCCTGATCAATCCGGCTGCATTCACCCACACAAGCGTTGCACTACGTGACGCATTGCTCGCGGTGAGCATCCCATTCATCGAAGTGCACCTGTCCAACGTGCACAAACGCGAACCGTTCCGTCATCACTCCTACTTTTCCGATGTAGCCGTAGGGGTGATCTGTGGTCTGGGCGCCAGCGGTTATCGCCTGGCCCTGGAGTCCGCGCTGGAACAGCTGGCTGCCAACGCACAGCCCAAATGATGAAAGCCCTGGCCTCGGTGGCCAGGGTCAAGAGAAGCGTGTCGACACGCTTTAACAATTTCGCCCCCTGACCGAACCTTTGGGAGTTGATGATTAATGGATATCCGTAAAGTCAAGAAACTGATCGAGCTGCTGGAAGAGTCTGGCATCGACGAGCTGGAGATCAAGGAAGGCGAAGAGTCGGTTCGCATCAGCCGTCACAGCAAGACCCCAGCTGCCCAGCAGTTCTACGCACCTGCCCCGATGGCTGCGCCTGCCGCTGCCCCGGTCGCCGCTGCCGCCCCTGCTGTCGAAGCTGCCGCCGCTGCCCCGGCCCTCAAGGGCACCGTCATCCGCTCGCCAATGGTAGGCACCTTCTACCGCAAACCTTCGCCGACCTCGCCGAACTTCGCTGAAGTGGGCCAGAGCGTGAAGAAAGGCGACACCCTGTGCATCGTCGAAGCCATGAAGATGATGAACCACATCGAAGCCGATGTCGGCGGTGTCATCGACGCCATCCTGGTAGAAGACGGCCAGCCGGTTGAGTTCGACCAGCCGCTGTTCACCATCGTTTGAATCGCGGAGAGCCAACGATGTCTGGGAAGCTCGAAAAAGTCCTGATCGCCAACCGCGGGGAAATTGCCCTGCGGATCCTGCGTGCCTGCAAAGAGCTGGGTATCAAGACCGTCGCCGTGCACTCCACCGCTGACCGTGAACTGATGCACCTGGGCCTGGCAGACGAGTCGGTCTGCATCGGCCCTGCATCGTCCAAGGATTCGTACCTGCACATCCCGGCGATCATCGCCGCTGCCGAAGTCACCGGCGCGACCGCGATTCACCCCGGTTACGGCTTCCTGGCGGAAAACGCCGATTTTGCCGAGCAGGTTGAGAAGTCCGGCTTTGCCTTCATTGGCCCCAAAGCCGACACCATTCGCCTGATGGGTGACAAGGTGTCGGCCAAGGACGCGATGATCAAGTCGGGTGTACCGACCGTGCCGGGCTCCGACGGCCCGCTGCCGGAAGACGAAGAAGTCGCGCTGGCCATCGCTCGCGACGTCGGCTACCCGGTGATCATCAAGGCCGCCGGTGGCGGTGGTGGTCGCGGCATGCGCGTGGTGCACAAGGAAGAGGATTTGATCGCCTCGGCCAAGCTCACCCGTACCGAAGCCGGTGCAGCCTTCGGCAACCCGATGGTGTACCTGGAGAAGTTCCTGACCAACCCACGTCACGTGGAAGTACAGGTCTTGTCCGACGGCCAGGGCAATGCGATCCACCTCGGTGACCGTGACTGCTCGCTGCAACGCCGCCACCAGAAGGTGCTGGAAGAGGCTCCGGCCCCAGGCATCGACGAGAAAGCGCGCCAGGAAGTGTTCAAGCGCTGCGTGGACGCGTGCATCGAGATCGGCTACCGCGGTGCGGGAACGTTCGAGTTCCTGTACGAAGATGGCCGCTTCTACTTCATCGAGATGAACACCCGTGTGCAGGTTGAGCACCCGGTGTCGGAGATGGTCACAGGCATCGACATCGTCAAGGAGATGCTGAGCATCGCCGCTGGCAACAAGCTGTCGTTCCGCCAGGAGGACGTGGTGGTCCACGGCCACTCGCTGGAGTGCCGTATCAACGCCGAAGACCCGAAGAAGTTCATCCCAAGCCCCGGCAAGGTGAAGCACTTCCACGCACCAGGCGGCAACGGCGTGCGCGTCGATTCGCACCTGTACAGCGGTTATTCGGTTCCGCCGAACTATGACTCGCTGATCGGCAAGCTGATCACCTGGGGCAAGGACCGTGACGAAGCCATGGCCCGCATGCGCAATGCCCTGGACGAGATCGTCGTCGATGGCATCAAGACCAACATCCCGCTGCACCGTGATCTGGTGCGTGATGAAGGCTTCTGCAAAGGCGGCGTCAACATTCACTACCTCGAGCACAAACTGGCCAACCAGGATTGATCGCGTAGTGTGACGTACAAGAACCCCGGACTGGCTCCGGGGTTTTTTATTGCCTGTTAGGCTTCATTAATGGCTGATACGGCCCTTCAGGGTGCTTGCGGCCAAACACTGTGCAAATGGCGATCACCCAGCAAACGGTGTCTACCGACCTAGCAGAGCAATCTGCGTATTCCCGCCGCCCTCTCTAACTTGCATGACTTGATGATCTGGCTTGCCGCAAAGAGCAAGCACCGATGCCGCTTGAGTATGAAGCGTGCCCTGCAACGAAAATTCCTACTGAGCATTGGGAACTTCCTGGCAAGACGAAAACAGTACCTTCGAATATAAATTGAGTGCAGGAAAGCGACTCGATGAGTACCTGGTTAATGCGGCGTTGAGACGGCAGGCCTACTCGGTACTGCTTGCGAAAAACCGACTTGCGATTCCGTTTGGCAGGCTGCCATGAAGAATCACTCGAGCAAAGCCTGCCACTTGCCCAATGCCTTCAAACACACCTGCACC
>NZ_DIMK01000018.1:0-136 GCF_002425525.1 Pseudomonas sp. UBA5568
CGCCACGCCCAGCGCAACCCCACGCCGCTGAGGCAGTGCCCCCAGCCACGTCACCGGGCGAACCGGTCGGCACCAGCCCAGCACGGCGGGGTCTTGGCGCAACGCCAGGCCAAGCCCACCGATGAAATCGGCTGCC
>NZ_DIMK01000018.1:181-29885 GCF_002425525.1 Pseudomonas sp. UBA5568
AACCGCATGCGCGACTGGGTTGGGGTGGCCAGGTCCAGAAAACGTTCGAGCACGGCGCGCACCAGGGTCAGGCCTTGGCTGAACGGCACCGCACCCAGTACGTCACCCTCACCAAGGCTGCCGGCCAGGCCGAATGCGAGCCAGGGCCGCTGCTCAAGCTCAAGCACCGAAAGCCACAGGTCGTGCGGGTGATCGAGCATGGCCAGGCGTTCACCAGCATCGAGCTGAAGGGCGAACTTGGCCGACAACGCGTGAAAGCGTGGCGTGCCCTCGAGCAGGTCGAGGATCTGCCCTGCCAGCGGCCTGACGTCCAGCACCCCCGCTGGGTCAAGCCCGGCCAGGGGGCTGAGCATCAGGTTGCGAACATCGTCGCCGGCCGCTTCACGCGGGCCCAGCCCAGCGGCGAGCAGCGCCGCTACCAGGCCCGGGTGATCAGGCCCCACGCCACGGATCTGCAGGTTGCCCCGGTTGGTGGCCTCGATCACACCGCCTGCGAAGCGCTCGGCGGCGCTGGCGACGGCCTCGGCCTGCTGGGCCAGCAACACCCCGCCCGGCAGCTTGATCCGGCAGATGCCGCCATCCAGGGCGCTGACGATGCGCCACAACCCCGGGCAAGCCGAGGGGCGAGGCGAACTGTAGGAAGCGTGAGGTGGCATCGCTGAGGTGTCCGGCAATCCGTGAAACTGCGCTTGAGTGGAGAAGGCGCGGTATTATGCCTGCTTTGGCCGCCCGCATGAAAAGCCGGTGGTCGAGCATCTTTCGGGTAAAGGCACAATTGGGCGTGCTGCACACGCACGAACTCTAGAGGTATCAATGGCACCCTGGCTGACGGTAGTAGGCATCGGCGAAGACGGTTTCAGCGGTCTGGGCAAACAAGCTCGCCGAGCGCTGCTCAGTGGCGCGCGGATTTTCGGCAGCCCCCGCCAGCTGGCCCTGCTGCCGCGTTGCGTGACCGGCGAACGGCTGCACTGGCCGAGCCCTTTTTCGCTCGCGCCCGTGCTTGCGCTGCGTGGCGCGCCTGTGTGCGTGCTGGCCAGTGGCGACCCGATGTTCTATGGGGTGGGCGCCAGCCTGGCGCGCCAGGTGCCTGCCGACGAGATGCAGGTGCTGTCGATGCCCTCCTCGTGCGCCCTGGCGGCTGCGCGCCTGGGTTGGGCGCTGCAGGACGTGCAGGTGGTGTCGCTGGTGGCAAGGCCTCTGGCCGCACTCAACGCGCACCTGCATGGTGGGCTGCGTCTGCTGGTATTGAGCAACGATGGAGACAGCCCGGCGGCAATTGCAGCGTTGTTACGCGAACGGGGTTTCGGCCCCAGCCGCCTGTGGGTCTTCGAACACCTGGGTGGCGAGGCTCAGGGCCAGTTGCACGGGCATGCATCCACGTGGCAGCACGGGCAAACGGCCGCGCTCAACCTGGTGGCCATCGAGTGCGTGGCAGCGCCCGAAGCGCCGCGCCTGCACCGTCTGGCAGGCCTGCCCGATGACGCCTACCGGCATGACGGCCAACTGACCAAGCGCGATGTGCGCGCCATCACCCTGGGCCGGCTGGCCCCGGAGCCTGGGCAGCTGCTCTGGGACGTGGGCGCGGGCTGCGGCTCGATCGGCATCGAATGGATGCGTGCACACCCGGCATGCCGCGCAGTGGCCATCGAGGCCGACGAGGGCCGTCAGGGGTTGATCGAGTACAACCGCGATGCCTTGGGCGTGCCTGGTCTGCACCTGGTGCGCGGCAAAGCCCCCATGGCACTGGACGGGCTGGAACCCCCGCATGCGGTGTTCATTGGTGGCGGAGTCACCCGTCCAGGGGTTCTAGCCCACTGCTGGTCCAGCTTGCGCCCAGGCGGACGGCTGGTGGCCAACGCCGTGACGGTACAAAGCGAACTGGCCCTGGCCCACTTCAAGGAGCAGCACGGCGGCGAACTGACCCGCATCCATGTTGCCCATGCCCAGCCCCTGGGTGCCTTCGATACCTGGCGCCAAGCATTGCCCATCACCTTGCTCGACGTGGTCAAGCCGGCCGATGCGTGAAGAAACCCGCGAACAGGCCGCCCCGCTGCGCAGTGGCCTGACCACTGGCAGCTGCGCCACCGCGACCAGCCTGGCGGCAGCGCGTCTGCTGCTCACCGGTGCAGACAGCGACGCGGTGAGCATCACCCTGCCCAAGGGCAAGGTGGTGCAGATGCGCCTTGAGTTCTGCCGGCTGGTCGACGATTACGCCGAAGCAGGCACCCTCAAGGACGCCGGCGACGACCCGGACGTGACCCACGGTGCACTGCTGTTCAGCCAGGTACGCCTGCGTGTCCAGCCCGGTGTGCACTTCGTCGCGGGCGCAGGCGTGGGCACCGTGACCCGGCCGGGGCTGGTTCTGGCAGTGGGCGAACCGGCCATCAACCCGGTGCCACGGCGCATGATCACGGACCACCTGCAGGGCCTGGCCGTCGAATGCGGCTACACCGGCGGGTTCGAGGTCACCCTCAACGTGCGGGACGGTGAAGCCCTGGCGCTCAAGACCATGAACCCACGCCTGGGCATCCTCGGCGGCCTGTCGATCCTGGGCACCAGCGGAATCGTCCGCCCCTTCTCCTGCGCAGCCTACATTGCCTCCATCCATCAAGGTATCGATGTGGCACACACCAACGGCTACACCCACATCGCCGCGTGCACCGGCAACGCCAGTGAGGACACCATGCGTCGTGTCTACGGGCTGCCGGAAATCGCACTGATCGAGATGGGCGACTTCGTGGGCGCGGTACTCAAGCACCTGCGCAAGGTCCCGGTGCCCCGCCTGACCCTGTGCGGAGGCTTTGGCAAGATCAGCAAGCTCGCCGCCGGGCACATGGACCTGCACAGCCGTCATTCGAGCATCGACCTGCCACAGTTGGCGGGCTGGGCGGCGGCAGGCGGGGCCGATCTGGCGCTTCAGGCAGCCATCGTGGCCGCCAACACCAGCCAGCAAGCCCTGGCGCTGGCCCATAGCGCGGGTGTGCAGTTGGGTGATGCCGTGTGCCAGCATGCCCTCGCCTTCGCCCGCAGCGTCGTGCCGGCGCAGGTCAGCGTCGAGGTGGTCGCCATCGACCGCCAGGGCGGCATCGTCGGCCGGGCGGGTCAGCCATGAACGCGCGCATTCTGTTGCTCGGCGGCATTACCGAGGCGCTGGCCATCGCGCGCCTGCTGGGCCCAGACCACATCTACAGCCTGGCCGGCATCGGCCGGGTGCCCGACGACCTGCAGTGCCAGGTACGCGTGGGCGGCTTCGGAGGGACCGAGGGGCTGGCCCAGTACCTGCGTGAAAACGGCATCACACTGCTGGTCGATGCCACCCACCCCTATGCCGCTCGTATCAGCGCCAACGCGGCCAGCGCCGCGCAGCGTGTCGGGATTCCTTGCTGGGCCCTGCACCGTCCAGCCTGGCAGGCACAAGCGGGGGATGACTGGCGAGAAGTGGAAGACTGGCCGGCGCTGATGCAGGGCATTGGGTCTTATGCCCGACCGCTGTTCACCCTGGGTCGGGAACCCCTGCAACACCTGGACGCCATCCCGGATGGCCAGTTCTGGACCCTGCGCGCCTTGCAGGCCTGCCCTGGCAATGCGCGCTGCGAGGTGATCGGTGCACGCGGGCCTTTCGACCTGGACCAGGAACGTGCGCTGTTCATCGACCGGCGCATCGACGTTCTGATCAGCAAGAACAGCGGCAGCGTCGCCACCGAACCCAAGCTGGAGGTAGCCCGCGCGCTGGGTCTGCCGGTGTTCATTCTCAAGCGCCCGACATTGCCGATCACCGATCGGACGTTCCATGCCCTGCCGGAACTGGTAGCGGCCTTGTTTGCTTAGTGGCGAAAGCCCCTTGCATCGCGCCTAGTGGGGTTGGACTCCTACACACCCTTAGGCTTTTTCCGAGCGCCCGCAAGTGGCCATGTGTCGCAGTCCTGCCTTAAACTCGGGCGCCCCCCTCGGAAGACGTGCCTGATATGGAATTGCAATGGTGGATCTGGTTGGTGTTCGGCATCGCGCTGACGTTGCTCGAGCTGGTCTTGCCTACGTTCTTCATCCTCTGGTTCGGTATCGGCGCCGTGCTGGTGGCCTTGGTTTCCCTGGCGTTTCCAGGCCTGGAACTGGCCATGCAAGGGCTGCTCTGGGTCGTGCTGTCATCGCTGACTACCCTGCTGTGGTTCAAGGTGTTTCGCCGCAAGCAGCCCGATGAGCGCTGGACCGCCGCCAGCGTGATCGGCGAGGTCGGCTTGCTGACCACAGGTGTGTCCGAGTTCCAGAAAGGCCGGGTGCGCTTCCAGAAGCCCGTATTGGGCAACGAGGAGTGGACCTGCATTGCCGATACCACCATCCCGGCAGGCGAGCGGGTACGCCTGATCGCCGTCGAAGGAAATACCGCCCGCGTCATGCGGGCCTGAATCCGTAAAAAAGGAATTTGTCATCATGACCAGCCTCATCGTCGTCGGCGCCATCGCCCTGTTCGTACTGATCACCGTGTTCAAGGGGGTGCGCATTGTCCCCCAGGGCGAGGAATGGATCGTCGAGCGCCTGGGCCGCTACCACACCACCCTCAAGCCTGGCCTCAACGTCGTCATCCCCTACATGGACGTAGTCGCCTATCGCCTGCCGACCAAGGACATCATCCTCGACGTGCAGGAACAGGAAATCATCACCCGCGACAACGCCGTCATCGTCGCCAACGCCCTGTGCTTCGCCAAGGTCATCGACCCGCAGAAGGCGTCCTATGGCGTGCAGAACTATGCCTTTGCCGTCACCAGCCTGACCATGACATCCCTGCGCGCCATCGTCGGCGCCATGGACCTGGACGAAGCCCTCTCCAGCCGCGAACAGATCAAAGCGCGCCTGCGCGAGGCCATGTCCGAGCAGACCGAGGACTGGGGCGTAACCGTACGCTCGGTAGAAATCCAGGACATCAAGCCGTCCCAGAACATGCAACTGGCCATGGAGCGCCAGGCGGCCGCCGAGCGGGAGCGCAAGGCCGACGTCACCCGTGCCGAAGGCGCCAAGCAGGCGGCAGTACTCGAAGCCGAAGCGCGCCTGCAAGCCGCCCGGCTGGATGCCGAGGCGCAGATCAGCCTGGCCGAAGCTTCGGCGCGGGCCATCTCGCTGGTCACCGAAGCGGTCGGCAACGAAACCGTCCCGGCCATGTACCTGCTCGGTGAGCGCTACGTTGGCGCCATGGAAAACCTGGCGAGCAGCACTAACGCCAAGGTGGTGGTACTGCCGGCCGACCTGCAGGAAACCGTACGCGGCCTGATGGGCCGCCACAAGGCCTGAACCTGAACGGCTTCGCGGTGCCAGAGCATCGCGAAGCCAGCCGCCATGCACGCCACCTGCGTCACGTCACCGCACCCCGCCAAATTTGCTTATACTCGGCCGTACAATAGTCGCCACGATTCCTGACCGGATCTCTCCATGCCCCCACGTCGGCACATCGCCTGGATAGCCTGCCTAGCGGTGCTGTTCAACCTGCTGGCCATGCCGTTGTCCTCTGCTGCGCCCAAAGGCCCGGCAGAGCAACTGCTGTGGGGGGCGTTCTGTTCCAGCATGGCCAACAAAGCCAAGGTCGATGTGCAGGCCCTGGCCAAGATCGACCTGGGTCCGCAAAGCGATGACAGCGCCAGCACGATGCACTGCTGGTGCTGCCTGGGTGCTGCGCCGCCGCTCGCATCAGGCGGCCAAGCGTTACAACTGCATGCCCCGCCTGTGCGTCTTGCCGGCCCACTGTCGTTGGATGCGCCACCCACGCCTACGCCGCGCCAGCTCCGGCCCGCGCTCAATCCCCGTGCCTCCCCGCTTGCCTGAGTGTTTCTCGCTGTCTGCCTGAACCTCATTTCATCGGGACATCCATCATGCTCAAGCACGCCCTTGCCGTGGCCGCCCTCCTGCTGCCCGCCGTCTTCGCCCATGCTCACGAATACACCGTGGGCGACCTGCATATCGCTCATCCCTGGTCTTTGCAGCTGCCGCCCAATGCCCCCAACGTCGCCGCGTATTTCGTGGTGCACAACAATGGCAACACCGATGACCGCCTGCTGAGCGCCGAATCCCCTATCAGCGATGACACCCAGTTGCATGCGCACGCCATGAGCGCGGCCGGTGCCATGCGCATGCAGCAAGTGCCAAACGTAGTAGTGCCTGCAGGCAAGGATCTGGTGTTCGCGCCCAGCGCTTACCATGTGATGCTCATGCAGCCCAAGGATCGCAGCCTGCTGACCGATGGCCAGCGTTTCCCGCTGACCCTTCGCTTCGAGAAAGCTGGCCCCGTCACCGTGCAAGTGGCGGTGCAGAAAGCACCGCCGACCGGCCAGCCGCAGGCCCATCAGCACTGATTGGCGCTGACAGGGCGTGATGCGCTCGCTGCCACACCGCCAGCCCCGTACCACCCGCCCTGATCGCAGGCGCGCCGGTGGCGGATGGCTGAGCCTGTTCGCCATGTGGATGATTTTCATCGGGCCGCTGGTTTCCCAGTCGATGCCCATGGATCACCACGGCGGCGGCATGGCCATGCCGATGGACATGCCGATGCCGGCTGCTCATCAGCATGGCGACGCTCATCACGGCCCGAGCCAGGACGGCCAGCTTCATGTGATGTGGGAGAAGTGCGGCTATTGCAGCCTGTTGTTCAACTGCCCTGCATTGCCCCAGGCGCTCAGCCCGCTCAACCTGGCAGCCGCCCTGCCTCAAGTCCACCTTCAGCCTGCCACGCGCCACGGGCATGCCAGGCAGGCCGTCTTCCCCGGCGCCCGCAGCCGCGCGCCGCCTGCATCGATCAGTGTTTGACCCGTTTGCGCGCGAAGCCTGATCGCTTCGCGTCTTCTCACGACTGATCGACTGGAATCCTTATGTCCGGCTGCACCCCTCTTTTGTCCCTGCGCGGGACCATCGCCGCCCTGTGTGGCTCGTTGTTGACGCCTGTCGCACTGGCGGCAGACCCTGGGCACCTTGCCCATTCATCCGATGCACCTGAACTCGGCCCTACGGTGATCACCGCCATCGCCCCCAGTTCGCCACTGACCGTGGTCACCAACCCCAAGGACCCTCGCCAGCCCGTGCCGGCCAGTGACGGTGCCGATTACCTGAAAACCATCCCCGGTTTTTCGGCCATTCGTGCCGGAGGCACCAACGGCGACCCAGTACTGCGCGGCATGTTCGGCTCGCGGCTGAACATCCTCACCAATGGCGGGCTGATGCTGGGCGCCTGCCCTAACCGCATGGATGCCCCAACCTCGTACATCGCCCCGGAAACCTACGACCGACTGACCGTGATCAAGGGCCCACAGAGCGTGATCTGGGGGCCGGGCGGCTCGGCAGGCACCGTCCTGTTCGAGCGTGATCCCGAGGCATTCGGTACCCTTGGCAGCCGCGTCAATGCCAGCCTGCTCACCGGCTCCAATGGCCGCTTCGACAAGGTGCTGGACGCTGCTGCCGGCAACAGCCAGGCCTATGCCCGTTTCGTCGGCAATCAGTCGCGCGCTGATGACTACCACGACGGGGCTGGCGATTCGGTACCGTCGCGCTGGGAAAAGTGGAACGGCGATGTCGCCTTGGGCTGGACGCCCGATGCCGATACATTGCTCGAACTCACCGCAGGCAAGGGCGATGGGGAGGCGCGCTATGCCGGTCGGGGCATGGACGGCTCGCAGTTCAAGCGTGAAAGCCTGGGCCTGCGCTTTGAAAAGTCCAACCTGGGCGAGGTCCTCGACAAGCTCGAAGCCCAGGCTTATTACAACTATGCCGACCATGTAATGGACAACTACAGCCTGCGCACACCCTCTGGCAGCGGCATGATGGGCATGCCAATGGTCAGCAACGTCGACCGCCGCACGATGGGCGCACGCATCAAGGCGACCTGGCGCTGGGCCGATGTGCAGTTGATCAGCGGTATCGACGCGCAGACCAACGCGCATCGCCAGCGCGGCGGCATGGGTGTAGACGCGCACAAAGGCCAGGCCTGGACCAAGGATGCCGATTTCCATAATTACGGCGTGTTCGGCGAGCTGACCTGGTCGCTCAGCGGCGACGACCGGGTCATCACCGGTGCCCGCCTGGACCGCGCGTCTGCGCGGGATCTGCGTCAGGCCAGTCCGACCCGCAACGACACCCGCGCCGATACGCTGCCCAGCGGCTTCGTGCGCTATGAACACGACATGGCAGCCCTGCCGGCAACGGCTTACATCGGCCTTGGGCACGCCCAGCGCTTCCCGGACTACTGGGAGCTGTTTTCGCCGAAGACGGCGCCCACCGGGTCGGTCAATGCCTTCGACGGCATCAAGCCCGAGAAAACGACCCAGCTCGACTTTGGTGTCCAGTACCGTAGCGAACGGCTGGAAGCCTGGGCTTCGGGCTATGTCGGTCAGATCCGCGACTACATTTTGTTCGACTACCGCACCGGCATGATGGGCATGGGGGCTTCAAAGGCGCAGAACATCGACGCCCGCATCATGGGTGGCGAGGTGGGTGCGGCCTACTCGCTGAGCGATACCTGGAAGGCCGATGCCACGCTGGCCTACGCCTGGGGCAAGAACAGCAGCGACGGCAAGGCGCTGCCCCAGATGCCGCCCCTGGAAAGCCGCCTGGGCCTGACGTACAGCCGCGATGCATGGAGTGCAGGTGCGCTCTGGCGGCTGGTCGCGGCGCAGAACCGCATCGCCTTCAACCAGGGCAATGTGGTCGGCAAGGACTATGACGCCAGTGCAGGGTTTGGGGTGTTCTCGCTCAACGGCGCGTACAAGGTCAGTAAAAATCTGAAACTCAGCGCCGGGGTCGACAATCTGTTCGACAAGACCTACGCCGAACACCTGAACCTGGCAGGCAACGCCGGTTTCGGCTACCCGGCCAGCGACCCTCAACCGGTCAACGAGCCCGGCCGGACCGTCTGGACCAAAGTCGATTTCAGCTTCTGACATCCACCGCGGGCGCGGCAGTGACCGCGCCCTGTGCGTTTACCTGGAGGTTCCCATGAGAGGAACACGCGTTTCATTCTACAACCTGGCCTGGCGTTGGCATTTCTATGCAGGGCTGTTCGTGGCCCCCTTCATGATCCTGCTGGCACTTACCGGGCTCGTGTACCTGTTCAAGCCGCAGCTCGATCCGTGGCTGTACCGCGACCTGATGGTGGTCGAGGCCGGCCATCATCGCCAAGGGGCCGATGTGATGCTGGCCGAGGTGCGCACGGCGTACCCCGAAGGCCATGTGGGCCAGTACCTGCCGCCGCTGAACGCGCAGCGCAGTGCGCAGTTCGTGGTGCACGACGGCGGGCGCGAGCTGAATGTGTTCGTCGACCCGTACAGCGGCAAGATCCTCGGCGAGCAGGACGGCAAGCGCAACCTGCAAGCCATCGCCCGCGCCCTGCACGGCGAATTGATGGTGGGCACCCTGGGTGATCGCCTGGTGGAACTGGCCGCAGGCTGGGGCATCGTGCTGGTGGTTTCGGGCCTGTACCTGTGGTGGCCACGCGGGCGCCTGGGCGCAGGCGTACTGTGGCCGCGCCTGGCCGCCCGAGGCCGGCTGTTCTGGCGCGACCTGCATGCGGTCAGTGGGTTCTGGGGCTCGGCGCTGCTGCTGTTGATGCTGCTCAGCGGCATGACCTGGACCGGGTTCTGGGGCAAGCAATATGCCGACCTGTGGAACCGCTTTCCGGTAGCGATGTGGAACGATGTGCCGAAGTCGGACCAGCAGGCACGCGAGCTCAACCATGCTCACCGCCAGACCGTACCCTGGGCCGTGGAGAACACGCCGATGCCCCAGTCCGGCGCCCATGCCGAGCACGCCGGGCATCACACCCTGTCCAGCCAACCGGCCGCACCGAACGTGGGCGTTCAACAAGTCGAGGACATCGCCACGGCGCGGCAGGTGGAGCCGGGCTACAGCATTACCTTGCCTACCACGGCCGACGGCGTATTCACCGTTGCGGTGTTCGCCGACGATCCACGCAACGATGCCACCCTGCATGTGGACCAGTACACCGGCAAGGTGCTGGCCGATGTGCGCTGGCAGGACTACAGCCCTGTGGCCCGCGCCACGGAACTGGGGGTCATGCTGCACGAGGGCAAGATGTTCGGCCCGCTGAACCAGATCGTCATTGCGCTGGTGTGCCTGATGATTCTGCTGGGGTCGGTCAGTGGCTTGGTGATGTGGTGGAAGCGCAGGCCCGAAGGCGGCCTGGGCGTCCCTCCGTTGCGCCACGACCTGCCGCGCTGGAAGACGGCCGTGGTAGTGATGCTGGCATTGGGGCTCGTCTTCCCCTTGGTGGGGGTGTCGATGGTGCTGATGTGGGTACTCGACAACCTGATGGTACGGCGCGCCAGGTTGGCGGCGCAGGCATAGGGCACGGTAGGCGGCTGTCGTGGAACCTCAGGCGAGCCGAAAGGCCCGCCGAGCGTTTCACGGCCCTGCCGGTCGGTGCAGCTTTATTGTCCAAAGCGCCGACGCTTGACCCTGATCATTTCTAAAGCGCCCTGCACTCACGATATCGTGTCGATCTGTCACGCCCGCACCTTTGCAGTGCGTGATAGCCTAGCCGGCTACGTCAGCCAACGCGACTGACCTCTACAAGGGAATGCAGCCTATGACGCAAACTGCGCCGACTCCATCCGACGATCAACACCTGCAACGCAACCTCACCAACCGACACATCCAGCTCATCGCCATTGGCGGTGCCATCGGCACCGGCCTGTTCATGGGCTCGGGCAAGACCATCAGTCTGGCTGGGCCGTCGATCATCTTCGTCTACATGATCATCGGTTTCATGCTGTTCTTCGTCATGCGTGCAATGGGCGAACTGCTGCTGTCGAACTTGAACTACAAGTCGTTCATCGACTTCTCCGCCGACCTGCTCGGTCCCTGGGCGGGCTACTTCACCGGCTGGACCTACTGGTTCTGCTGGGTAGTCACTGGCATTGCCGACGTGGTGGCCATTGCGGCCTATACCCAGTTCTGGTTCCCCGACCTGCCTCAGTGGATACCGGCGCTCACCTGCGTGGCCGTGCTGCTGTCGCTGAACCTGGTCACGGTCAAGCTGTTCGGCGAAATGGAGTTCTGGTTTGCCCTGATCAAGATCATCGCCATTCTGGGCCTGGTCGCCACCGGCCTGTACATGGTCATCACCGGCTTCACCTCCCCCAGCGGGCGCACGGCTCAACTGGCCAACCTGTGGAATGACGGCGGCATGTTCCCCCATGGCGTGATGGGCTTCTTCGCCGGGTTCCAGATCGCGGTGTTCGCCTTCGTGGGCATCGAGCTGGTCGGCACCACGGCGGCCGAAGCCAAGAACCCGGAGCGCACGCTGCCCAGGGCGATCAACTCGATCCCGATCCGCATCATCGTGTTCTATGTACTGGCACTGATCGCGATCATGGCCGTGACCCCATGGCGCGACGTGGTTCCGGGCAAGAGCCCGTTCGTGGAACTGTTCGTGCTGGCAGGCCTGCCAGCGGCGGCGAGCATCATCAATTTCGTGGTGCTGACCTCGGCGGCCTCGTCTGCCAACAGCGGGGTGTTCTCCACCAGCCGCATGCTGTTCGGCCTGGCCCAGGAAGGCGATGCGCCCAAAGCGTTCGAGAAACTGTCCCGTCGCGCCGTGCCGGCCAACGGCTTGTACTTCTCCTGCCTGTGCCTGTTGCTCGGCGCGGTGCTGATCTACCTGGTCCCGAACGTGATCGAAGCCTTCACCCTGGTCACCACGGTGTCGGCGGTGCTGTTCATGTTCGTCTGGACGTTGATCCTGCTGTCGTACCTGAGCTACCGCAAGCACCGCGCAGCGCTGCACGAGCAGTCGATTTACAAGATGCCTGGCGGGCGCTTGATGTGCTACGTGTGCCTGGCGTTCTTCGCCGGCATCCTGGTGCTGCTGAGCCTGGAAGCCGACACCCGCTCGGCGCTGCTGGTGACGCCGATCTGGTTTGTGATCCTGGCGGTGACCTACCAGTTCGTGCGTAGCCGGCGCCAGCCGCGTACTGCCGTACGTGGGTCGTCGAGCAACTGATGAGGAAACTGTGCAGCCCATTCTCAGGCAGAACTGGCGAATGGGCGCACAACAGCCAGGCCGCTTCAGCCTTGCTCCAACCCCTTGAGCACTGCCTCGGCCAGGGCCAAGCCTTTCTCTAGCGAGTTTTCCGTCGCGGTCAGTAAACTACGAAGCGGCTCTCCCACCCTTTCCAGTGCTGCGGCATTGGTTTCATAAGCCGCTTTCAGCGCGGCAACGGCGCACACAAGTGCATCCTCGCTATCGATTCCAGCCTGAACCGACAGTATTGGATCATGAGCCTGATTGCAGGTGCCGAAATCGGCACTGGCGGTCACGGAACGCGATGTGTGGGGTGGATCAGGAACGATCTTCTTGAGCATGGTGCATCTCCTTGCAGCTCTCTCTTTATGACGCTCCGAGCCCATACGCCAATATGGGTGGACGGAGCCGTGCGGGTTGGCGTGCCGGCAGAGAGAACCGGTGAGCCCGAAGGCTCCCACACACGGCTCCGCCCATGACGGGTGCAGCCATGCAGAGCAAAGTCGCAAGGAGCGTCAATGCTCGATCTCTCTGTAAAACGGGACGCCAATCCCGGTCGCAGAATCTACTGCGGTGCCGAACGGTACTCAAGTACCGCTTATGTGTCAAAACTGTTCACCGCCCTGGACCCAATCCTGTGCAGGCCACTCGCGCAAGCACCAATCTGGCCCCTATCCAAGCCCTGCATAGAAGCACAACCCTTCTAGACCGCAGCCTTGCGCACCACGGCACAGCCTTTGCAATCGCCCTTCTGCCCACACCACAACAACTCAGCGGAGAGAGCACATGAAGCGACGCAGTCTGATCAAGGCCTTCACCCTCAGCGCCTCGATGGCGGCGATGGGCCTTAGCTGGAGCCTCCAGGCCGCCGAGACCATCAAGGTCGGCATCCTGCATTCGCTGTCCGGGACCATGGCCATCTCCGAGACGTCGCTCAAGGACATGGCCTTGATGACCATCGATGAGATCAACGCCAAAGGTGGGGTGAACGGCAAGATGCTGGAGCCGGTGGTGGTGGACCCGGCGTCCAACTGGCCGCTGTTCGCCGAAAAAAGCCGCCAGTTGCTGACCCAGGACAAGGTCGCGGTGGTGTTCGGTTGCTGGACGTCGGTGTCGCGCAAATCGGTATTGCCGGTATTCGAGGAGCTCAATGGCCTGCTGTTCTACCCGGTGCAATACGAGGGCGAAGAGATGTCGCCGAACGTGTTCTACACCGGCGCTGCGCCCAACCAGCAAGCGATTCCGGCGGTGGAATACCTGATGAGCGAGGATGGCGGCGGCGCCAAGCGCTTCTTCCTGCTGGGCACCGACTACGTCTACCCGCGCACCACCAACAAGATTCTGCGTGCGTTCCTGCACAGCAAGGGCGTGGCCGACAAGGACATCGAGGAGGTCTACACGCCGTTCGGCCACGCCGATTACCAGACCATCGTCGCCAACATCAAGAAGTTCTCCGCTGGCGGCAAGACCGCGGTCATCTCTACCGTCAACGGCGACTCCAACGTGCCTTTCTACAAAGAGCTGGCCAACCAGGGCCTGAAAGCGACCGATGTGCCGGTCGTGGCGTTCTCGGTGGGCGAAGAAGAGCTGCGGGGCATCGACACCAAGCCGTTGGTGGGTCATTTGGCCGCCTGGAACTACTTCGAGTCGGTGGATAACCCGGTCAACCAGAAGTTCGTCGCTGATTGGAAGGCGTATGCCAAGGCCAAAGGCCTGCCTGGCGCCGACAAGGCGGTAACTAACGATCCGATGGAAGCCACCTATGTGGGCATTCACATGTGGGCGCAGGCGGCGGAAAAAGCCAAATCCACCGATGTGGACAAGGTGCGCGAAGCGCTGGCCGGGCAGACCTTCAAGGCCCCTTCGGGCTACACCCTGACCATGGACAAGACCAATCACCACCTGCACAAGCCCGTGATGATCGGCGAGATCCAGGACGATGGGCAGTTCAGCGTGGTGTGGGAGACCGAGCAACCGCTGCGGGCACAACCCTGGAGCCCCTTCATCCCAGGCAACGACAAGCGCCCTGATTACGCCGTGAAAGGTAACTGAGGCCCAAGGCTGCTTTGCAGCCCGCCCGTAGGCGGCCCGGCGTTCGGGTACGCCTGCGCGTAAGCGCTGATTTACAGGAGAGCCTCATGCTCAGATTCCTGCTTACCCTGCTACTGCTGTTGCCCATGGCAGCCCAAGCCAGCGAGGGCGAGTTTTTCCTCGCCGCCAAGCCCGCCGAGCAGGCGCGCCTGCTCGATACCTGGGCCGCCCAACCCGAGCCGGGCCGGCTGGCGCTGTTGGAAAACCTGCAGGCCGGCCGCATTGCCAAGGACGACAACCGCAAGGTGCGCCTGAACAACCGCCTGCGCGGGCTGATCGACAATGCCCTGGCCAGCCACCGGTTACTCAGTGACGACAGCGCCACCCGGCTGGCTGCCGCCAGGCAGTTGCAAAAGAGTGCACAACCGGCCCAGGTCGCCTTGCTCGACCGGCACTACGCCAGCGAGCCGGATGCGGCCGTGCGGGCAGCCTTGGGCCTGGCGTTGGCCAACCTGCAGCTCGGTGCCAGCGACCCGTCGGTGCGCCTGGCGGCCGTGCGCCTGTTGGGAGAAACCGGTGACCCAACGGCCCGCACCCGCCTGGAGGCGCTGTTGCAACCAGAGATGGAAACGGACCCCACGGTGCGTACCGCCGCCGAAACCAGCCTGGCCCAGGTCAAGCGCAAGCTGCTGGTCGGTGAAGTGCTCGGCCAGGCCTTCAGTGGCCTGTCGCTGGGGTCGATCCTGCTGTTGGCGGCGCTGGGGCTGGCGATCACGTTCGGCCTTTTGGGGGTGATCAACATGGCGCACGGCGAGATGCTGATGCTCGGCGCCTACAGCACCTACATGGTGCAGGTCGTGGTGCAGCGCTACGCCCCGGGCGCCCTGGAGTTTTACCCACTGATCGCCCTGCCCGTGGCGTTCGCCGTCAGTGCCGGTGTCGGCATGGCGCTGGAGCGCACGGTGATCCGCCACCTGTACGGCCGGCCCCTGGAAACCCTGCTGGCCACTTGGGGCATCAGCCTGATCCTGATCCAGGCTGTGCGGTTGCTGTTCGGCGCACAGAACGTCGAGGTCAGCAACCCGGCCTGGTTGTCGGGTGGCATCCAGGTCCTGCCCAACCTGATCCTGCCCTACAACCGCCTGGTGATCATCGCCTTCGCCCTGGCCGTGGTGCTGCTGACCTGGCTGCTGCTCAACCGCACGCGTCTGGGCCTGAACGTGCGCGCCGTCACCCAGAACCGCAACATGGCGGCCTGCTGCGGCGTGTCCACCGGGCGTGTGGACATGCTCGCTTTCGGCCTGGGCTCGGGCATCGCAGGCCTGGGCGGCGTGGCCTTGAGCCAGGTCGGCAACGTGGGGCCGGACCTGGGGCAAAGCTACATCATCGATTCATTCCTGGTGGTGGTGCTTGGGGGTGTCGGCCAACTGGCCGGAAGCCTCTGGGCGGCGTTCGGGCTGGGCATCGCCAACAAACTGCTGGAGCCGCAGATCGGTGCGGTGCTCGGCAAGATCCTCATCCTTGCGCTGGTCATTCTGTTCATCCAGAAGCGCCCGCAAGGCCTGTTTGCCCTCAAGGGACGGGTGATCGACTGATGAACCAGCCACTGCTTGTCACCGCCGCGCACAAAGCCGGCCCTCGCCTGTCGCTGGCGCTGGGTATCGCCGCCCTGACCCTGCTGCTCGCCTTGCCGCTGTTGTCACTGCTGCCCGCCGATCATGCCCTGCATGTGTCGGCCTATGTGCTCACACTGGTGGGCAAGATCCTCTGTTACGCCATCGTGGCCCTGGCCCTTGACCTGGTCTGGGGCTATGCGGGGCTGTTGTCGCTTGGCCATGGCCTGTTCTTTGCCCTGGGCGGCTATGCCATGGGGATGTACTTGATGCGCCAGGCCGCCGGGGACGGGCTGCCGGGTTTCATGACGTTCCTGTCCTGGAGCGAGCTGCCCTGGTACTGGGCAGGGACCCAGCACTTTGCCTGGGCCTTGTGCCTGGCGGTGCTGGCGCCTGGCATGCTGGCCCTGGTGTTCGGCTGGTTTGCCTTCCGCTCGCGGATCAAGGGTGTGTACTTCTCGATCATGACCCAGGCCCTGACCTTTGCCGGGATGTTGCTGTTCTTTCGCAATGAGACCGGTTTTGGCGGCAACAACGGTTTCACCAGCTTTCGCACCCTGCTGGGCTTCGACATCGCCGCACCCGGGACCCGCGCGGTGCTGTTCCTGCTCACCGTCGCACTGCTGGTCGCAAGCCTGTACCTGTGCTGGCGGCTGACGCGCAGCAAGTTCGGGCGCTTGTTGACAGCCGTTCGCGATGCCGAGAACCGATTGATGTTCTGTGGCTACGACCCGCGTGGTTTCAAGCTGCTGGTATGGGTGCTCAGTGCCATGCTGTGTGGCCTGGCAGGCGCGTTGTACGTGCCACAGGTCGGCATCATCAACCCTAGCGAGATGTCGCCCACCAACTCCATCGAGGCCGCTGTCTGGGTGGCGCTGGGCGGGCGCGGCACCCTGATCGGTCCCCTGCTGGGCGCAGGGCTGATCAACGGCATGAAGAGCTGGTTCACCGTGGCTTTCCCGGAATTCTGGCTGTTTTTCCTCGGCGCGCTGTTCATCCTCGTGACCCTGTACTTGCCCAAGGGCCTGGTCGGCCTGTGGAACAAAAGGAGCCAGCCATGAGAGGCCTGCCCCCGGTACACCCGGAGTTCATGCTCGAACCTGCCTTCGACCCGCAGGGTATCGGCCGCGACGCCATAGGCCTGGGCCATGCCCGGGTACCTGGCCTGGACGCGCGGCACGGCACCGTGCTGAGCCTTGAAGAGGTAAGCGTCAGTTTCGATGGGTTCAAGGCGCTCAATGCGCTGACGCTGTATATCGGCGTGGGCGAGCTGCGCTGCATCATCGGCCCGAACGGCGCCGGCAAGACCACGATGATGGACGTGATCACCGGCAAGACACGGCCCAGCGCAGGCAGTGCCTACTTTGGCGACACGCTCGACCTGACGCGCATGAGCGAGTACCAGATTGCCCAGGCGGGTATCGGCCGCAAGTTCCAGAAACCCACGGTGTTCGAGGCGTTGAGCCTGTACGAAAACCTCGAGCTGGCGCTCAAGACCGACAAGTCGGTGTGGGCGAGCCTGAGGTCGCGCTTGAGCGGCGAGCAACGCGACAGGATCGACGAAGTCCTGACCACCGTGCGCCTGGACGGGCTGGCCTCGCGCCAGGCCGGGCTGCTGTCCCACGGCCAGAAGCAATTTCTGGAAATTGCCATGCTGCTGGTTCAGGAACCCCAATTGCTGTTGCTCGATGAACCCGTGGCCGGCATGACCGACGCCGAAACCGCCTTCACTGCCGAGCTGTTCAAGGGGCTTGCAGGCAAGCACTCGCTGATGGTGGTCGAGCATGACATGGGGTTCGTGGGCAGCATCGCCGACCATGTGACGGTGCTGCACCAGGGTTCGGTGCTGGCTGAGGGGTCGCTTGAGCAGGTGCAGGCCGATGATCGTGTGGTCGAGGTGTACCTCGGTCGTTGAGCAAGCGCACGTTTAATCATGCGTACACCGGTGAGCTACCGGGGTCGCACAACCGGTTACTTCAGGAGCCTCGCATGCTCAAGATCGATACGCTGCACCAGTACTACGGCGGCAGCCACATCCTGCGCGGCCTGTCCTTCGAAGCCAGGCTGGGCGAGGTCACCTGCCTGCTGGGTCGCAACGGCGTGGGCAAGACCACGTTGCTGCGTTGCCTGATGGGCCTGGTGCCTGTGCGTGAAGGCAGCGTGGAATGGGAAGGCAAGCCCATTACCGCACTCAAGCCGCACCAACGGGTGCAGGCCGGCATCGCGTACGTACCGCAGGGCCGCGAAATTTTCCCGCGCCTGAGCGTCGAGGAAAACCTGCTGATGGGCTTGTCACGCTTTCCGGGGCGCGAGGCACGTGAAGTGCCTGCCTTCATCTACGAGTTGTTCCCTGTGCTCGAACAAATGAAGCAACGCCGTGGCGGGGATTTGTCCGGGGGGCAGCAACAGCAGCTGGCTATTGGCCGGGCACTGGCCAGTCGTCCGCGCCTGCTGATTCTCGATGAGCCCACCGAAGGCATCCAGCCTTCGGTGATCAAGGAAATAGGCACGGTGATCCAGCGGCTGGCGCAGCGCGGCGACATGGCCATCCTGCTGGTCGAGCAGTTTTACGATTTTGCCGAAGCATTGGCGGATCACTACCTGGTCATGGCCCGCGGCCAGATCGTACAGCGTGGCCGGGGCGAAAACATGCAGGCCGAAGGTGTACGCGGGCTGGTAACCATTTAACCTGCACGCTTCGACCTAGCGAGACGCTGCCATGAGTCACGAAATCCGCGACGCCCTGCCTGCCGACCTACCGGCCATCCTCGACATCTACAACGATGCCGTGCGCAACACCACGGCTATCTGGAACGAGACGCCGGTGGACCTGGCTAACCGCCAGGCCTGGTTCGACGCCCGTGCGCAACAGGGTTACCCGATACTGGTGGCCGTGGACGGCGCCGACGTGCTGGGCTACGCCTCGTTCGGGGACTGGCGCCCGTTCGAGGGCTTCCGCCACACGGTCGAGCATTCGGTGTACGTGCGCAGCGATCAGCGCGGCAAAGGGCTTGGGCCGGCGCTGATGCGTGCATTGATCGAGCGCGCACAAGGTGGCGGCAAGCACGTCATGGTCGCGGCCATCGAAAGCGGCAACGCAGCGTCTGTGCACCTGCACGAGCAGCTGGGGTTCGTGGTCACCGGGCAGATGCCGCAGGTGGGGGTGAAGTTCGGGCGCTGGCTGGACCTGACCTTCATGCAGCGGGTGCTGAACCCAGGGGCCGAGCCAGACCTGCCATGACACTGGGCAAGGCCGCCCTCACGCAGCCTTGCCCGGTGACACAAGGCTGCTCAGGCCAGCGCTCCAGCCCTGCCCGCGCCTGATTCCCCTCACATCTGCGTGAACCTGCCCAGGCGCTGGCGCAGCATGCTGTTCTCGTTGCGCAGCTGCTGCACCTCCTGGAGCAATTCCAGGGCCAGCGCCACGCCTTCCCATTCCAGCTCCAACTCCTGGTGCAGCTTGGCCGCGCGCCTTGCCAGCAGCGGTGCCTGATCGTCGAACAGCCAGTCTTCAGGCCTGCGCCCGGTTGGCTCCACAATGCCGTGCTCGACGATCTCGATCACACAGTCCGCCGTAAGGTCGGCTTCCTGACACAAGGTATGCATGTCCAGTTGAACGATCAGGGTGCTGCTCATGATCACTTACTCCATTGTGCCCTCGGGTCGAACGCGGCCTTCTCGGAAAGCTTGGCCCACAGTTCCCGGGTAGATTCGTCAGAGGTGGTCGGCATGACGACCTTGAGCTGTGCATAGAGGTTGCCGCGCTGGCCATGCTTGTCGGCCAGGCCCTTGCCTGGCACCCGCAGGCGCTGCCCGCTCTGGCTGTCGGGGCGGATGGTCAGGTTGATCCTGCCTTCGAGCGTGGGCACCGCCACCTTGGTGCCCAAGGCCGCTTCCCAAGGCGCCAGCGGCACGGTGATGATCAGGTCATGCCCCTCGACGTCGAACAGCGGGTGCGGGGCCATGCGGATGGTCAGGAACAAATCGCCATTGGCACCGCCACCGACACCCGGGGCACCCTGGCCCTTGAGGCGAATGCGCTCGCCATCGGTCACGCCGGCCGGGATCTTGACGTTCAGGGTCTTGGTGGTGAACCCCGTACGCTGGCCCATGGCATTGGTTTGCGGAACCTGGAAGCTGATCTGCTTGGACTCCTTGCTCAGGGTTTCTTCCAGAAATACCGCCAGTTCAAGCTCCACGTCCTGCCCTCGCCTGCCGGCACTGCGCTGTTGTTGACGGGCGCCCCCGAACGGGTTGCCTCCACGACCGCCGAACATCGAGCTGAAAAAGTCCGAAAAATCGCCACTCTCGAAACCGCCTCCGGCCCCGCCTCGGCTTTCCCAGCCTGGCGGCGCCTGGAATTGCCGACCATGCTGGCCGCCGTACTTGCGAATTTCATCGAATTCGGCGCGTTTCTGCGCATCGCCCAGCACTTCGTAGGCCTCGTTGGCTTCCTTGAATTTGTCTTCGGCGTCGCGCTCTTTGCTGACATCAGGGTGATACTTGCGGGCCAGCTTGCGGTACGCGGCCTTGATCGCCTTGTCGTCCGCTGTGGGCTCTACGCCAAGTATCTTGTAGTAGTCTTTGAAGTCCATCTAGGGATCACCAGTGAGAATGTGCGTGTTGCTGGAGAAGATAGGGATCAAGCATAGCCTTTCAAGGCCCGCTTGGGGTTGCTCCATGGCAGACGACCGGTCTTGATTCTGTCGCCAGCTGGCATACACTGCGCGGCCGTTTTGCCTCCGGAAGCCTTTTCCCCATGTCCGACGTATCCCCGGCCCGCGCCCTTGGCATCGACTTTGGCACCTCCAACTCGACGGTTGGCTGGCACCGACCGGGCACGGAATCGCTGATTGCCCTGGAAGACGGCAAGATCACGTTGCCCTCGGTGGTGTTCTTCAACATCGAGGAGCGCCGCCCTGTCTACGGTCGGCTGGCCCTGCACGAATACCTCGAAGGCTACGAGGGGCGCCTGATGCGCTCGCTCAAGAGCCTGCTCGGGTCCAAGTTGATCAAGCACGACACCAGCGTGCTGGGCAGCGCACTGCCGTTCAAGGACCTGCTGGGCATGTTCATCGGTGAGCTGAAAAACCGCGCGCAGGCCGAGGCCGGCCGTGAGTTCGATCAGGTGGTACTCGGCCGCCCGGTATTCTTCGTCGACGAGGACCCGGCAGCCGACCAGGAAGCCGAGGACACGCTGGCCGAGGTAGCACGCAAGATCGGCTTCAAGGACGTGTCGTTCCAGTACGAGCCCATCGCTGCGGCGTTCGACTACGAGTCGGGCATCAGCCGGGAGGAACTGGTGCTGATCGTCGATATCGGCGGCGGTACTTCCGACTTCACCCTCATCAGGCTGTCGCCTGAGCGGCACGCGGTAGCCGAGCGCCAGAGCGACATCCTTGCGACCGGTGGCGTACACATCGGCGGCACGGACTTCGACAAGCAGCTGAGCCTGCAAGGGGTGATGCCGCTGTTCGGTTATGGCAGCCGCATGAAAAGCGGTGCCTTGATGCCAACCAGCTATCACCTGAACCTGGCCACTTGGCACACGATCAACGCCTTGTACTCACAGAAGTCGCAGCTGGCCTTGGGCAACATGCGCTACGACATCGAGGACACCCTCGGCGTGGATCGGCTGTTCAAGCTCATCGAGGAGCGCGCCGGGCATTGGCTGGCCATGGAAGTGGAAGCCAGCAAGATCGAGCTGACCGAACAGCCCAGTCGTCATGTCGACCTCGGCCGCATCGAACCCGGCCTTGGCGTGGACCTGTCTCGCAGCTTGTTCGAGATGGCCATCGAAAGCCTGCTGGAACGGGTGCGGGCCAGTGTCACGGACTTGCTGGCCAAGGCCGGGGTCAGCCAGGGCCAGGTCGACACGGTATTTTTCACGGGCGGCTCCAGCGGCATTCCAGCCCTGCGCAACAGCGTGGCGGCGATGTTGCCCAATGCCCGTCATGTGGAAGGCAACATCTTTGGCAGCATCGGCAGTGGGCTGGCCATTGAGGCACGCAAGCGCTACGGCGCGTGACGAAATGACCGGGGTACGGGGCGCTTGGGTCGCCCCTCGTTGGCGGTGGCGCTGGTCAACACCGCCTGACCAAGCCTGACGCCGGCCCTGCTATGCCCTGAGCAGGCCCGCCGTGGCCGCATTCAAACCAGCTCCATCCTGCGCAGCTCGCTCTTGAGATAGGCGTAATAGACCGGCCCTGCCACCACCCCCGGCAGGCCGAACGCCGCTTCGAACACCAGCATCGCCAACAGCAGCTCCCAAGCCTTGGCCCTGATCTGCCCCCCGACGATCTTGGCGTTGAGGAAGTACTCCACCTTGTGGATGACGATCAGGTAGACCAACGCCGCCGCAGCCACCCACACCGACAACGACAACCCCACGATGGTGATCAGGGTGTTGGACATGAGGTTGCCAATGACCGGTAGCAGACCCAACAGGAACGTCAGCACGATCAAGGTCTTGGTCAGCGGCAGATGCACCCCGAACAGCGGCAGCACCACGGCCAGGAAGATACCGGTGAATGCGGTATTGAGCAGGGAAATCTTGATCTGGGCGAAAACGATGTTGCGAAACGCCTGGACCAGCAGGCTCATGCGCTCGAACAGGGCGGCAGCCAGTGGCTTGCGCCGAGAGATGTCGGGTATGCGCTGCAGGGCGACGATAGCCCCCAGGATCATGCCGATCAGCAGGGTCACGAACATGTGCGCCATGCCCTTGCCCACCAGTTGCAAATCACTGAGGTGGCTCTTGATCCAGTCGCCGATCGCCACTTTGAACTCTGCCGCGCTGGCCGGCAGGTAGCCCTCGATGAACGGCGGCAACTGGCCGCGTGCCCGCTCCACCAGCGCCATGAACTTGTCCAGCGAAGCGCCTGGATTTTCCGCTTCATGCAACAGGAAGCTGAATGCCCCGGCGATCAACAGCGCAAGGCTGATCACCACCAGCGTCCCCAGCAGCGCCACTGCCAGCCAGCGCGCACGCTGCCCAGCAATCAACGGCTGCAGGCGCGGCGTGAGCATGTTGACCAGTTCGAACACCAGCAGGCCTGCCAGCAGGCTGGGCAGCAGCTTCAACGGCAATGCCATCAGCAAGCCTGCGAATACGATGATCAAACTTGCCAGGGTGACTTGGCGGGGGGTGAAGGTCATACAGCCTCAGCGGCAGCCAGCGAAGAAGATCCGCAGTCTGCCAGCGTTAGGCCTGCAGGCATAGGCACCGATCATTTCTTCTTCAGGCAGTCACTCATGAACGCCTTGCGCTCATCACCCTTGAGCACCTTGGCAGTGGCGTCGGCATTGCACGTCTTCATTTTTTCCTGCTGGGTGGGCGGCACCTGTTTCTTCAGGCACGTACTCATGAAGGCCTTGCGGGCGTCGCCCTTGAGCGATTGCGCCGTGGCATCTGCATTGCACGTTTTCATCTTTTCCTGCTGGGTGGTAGTTGCCGCAAAGCCCTGGGCGCTGAACACCAGCGCAACCATCAGCAACGGAATGTGCAGCCGTTTCATGTCGTGTTCTCCTGAGCCCGCGCCCAACGCACGGTGACACCAGCAGTGTAGACAAGCCTGGCGCGAGGCCCGGTTTGCCATCAAGGCACGACAACCATTTGCACGCAGGCAATTGGCTAGCTCGATCGAACTCCTGGCGCTGCGTGAGGTTCAAAACCTGCACATACCCTTTTGTGCAAGGAGCGGGACGATGTTCAAGCAGACTCTGGCAATCCTTCTGGCCAGCGCCACCCTGGCGGCATGCGGCAGCCGCCCGGAAAACCCGGTGGACTATGTGACCTACCGCAACGAGCCCCTGGTCAAGCAGGTCGAAAATGGCATGACCATGCAGCGCGTGATCGCCATCGGCGGCAGCCCGTCCAATGTCATCGACCTGCCCAATGGCGGTACCTGCAACGATTACATCCTCAACCGCGACGGCAAGCAGCAGCCGTACTACGTGCGCTTCGATGCCACCGGCCATGTGGATGCCAAGGGTTTCAAGACCTGCAAACAACGTGAAGAAGACCGCGAGGCCGTCAAAGGCGCGTAAGGCTTCCGCTACCTGACTACGACTACCTGATGCTTTTCGGAGATGAAACATGAACACGACTGAAATGACCGATATCCAGACCCTGCGCCAGCGTGCACGCGAGCATGTAGAAAATGGTGCAGTGACCGAAGGCTACAATGCTGATCGCGAGCGCATCATCAAGCTGCTCAACGATTCGCTGGCCACCGAGCTGGTCTGCACCCTGCGCTACAAGCGCCACTACTTCATGGCTTCTGGCGTCAAGGCCAGTGTGGCTGCCGAAGAATTCCTGGAGCATGCCAACCAGGAATCCGAACATGCCGACAAGCTGGCCGAGCGTATCGTGCAACTGGGCGGTGAGCCTGACTTCAACCCGGACAACCTGAGCAAGAACTCTCACGCCCAGTACGTGGCAGGTGCGACCCTCAAGGAAATGGTCCTGGAAGACTTGGTGGCCGAGCGTATCGCCATCGACAGCTACCGCGAGATCATCCAGTACATCGGCGACAAGGACCCGACCACTCGCCGTATCTTCGAAGACATTCTGGCGCAAGAAGAAGAGCACGCCGATGACATGTCCGACCTGCTCGACGGTCTGTAAGGCCAATCGCAACACGCAAGGCCGCTGATGCGGTAATGCTCGTCACGCAGGGCTGCTTCGCAGCCCATTGCGGTCGGTCCGGCGCCCTGATCGGACCGTTCCCAGCCTCGGTGATTGTGAAGCGCCGACTGTCTTGTCCCAGACCTTTGAGTTACTGAACCCTGTGATCGGTCCCGCCGAGGTGCTGGGCTGGCTGCCAGGCCACGCAGCGCCAAGGGTTTCCAGCTCGGCAGCTCAGAGGGTCGGGGCTGCTGCGCAGCCCCAGCATTCCAGCTCGGCAACTAACAGGGCCACAGGGCGCGGCAGGACCTCTGAACCGCCGCGCCCATCGTCTTCATCACTTGCGGCCTTTGACGGCCGCCGGCGCCTTGCCTTCCTTCATCTGCTGCAACAACGGTGTGCACTGGTTGGGATCATCACCACTGCTGGGCGCGACCAGCGCCAGGAGACCGGCCGCAGGCCCCGCGACCACCCCAAGGGCAACCATGCCGGCACCGCGCAGCGCCAGCGGTACGGCCTGCACCCCGGCGCTCGGTTTGGCGAAAGCCCCCCGCACATACAGCGGCGAGCGCAGGGAGAACAGCCTCAGCCCCTTGGATTCCGGTGTGATCTTCAGGTCCAGGCGCTCATTGGCGAAGTTGGCGGTGCCGTTGATGTAGATGATCGCGTTCTCGGTATCGAAAATGAACAGACGCGTGCTGGCAAGGCCATCCTTGATACCGACATCGGCAGCGGCGCAGTTGATCTTCACGTCTTCATCACCGAACAGTTTGTCGACGATGTAGTTGCCCACGTTCAAACCTGCGATTTCCATGAGGCTGCGGCTGATGGCGCCATCGTTGACCAGCATGCGCAGGTCGCCATTGGCGCTACCGAGCAGTGCTGCCACGGAGTTGCCGCTACCGGTAATGTCGGCATCCCCATTGAGCTCGCCAAAGCTGCTTTGCATCGGCGCGAAAGAAGGGAACAGCTGCTTGAGCTTGAATCCCCTGGCGGTCAGCCGTGCACGCCCCTGCAACGGAACGTTGCGGCCGTCCAGGCGGATGCGCGATGCCAGGTTGCCGCCCGCTACGCCAAACCTCAAAGGCTCCAGGCGCAGCAGGCCGTCTTCCAGGATCACGTGGGCCGACAGGTCGTTGAAGGGAAGCTGCTCGCTGTGCACGATGCGCTTGCCGGTGAAGGTGACATCGGCATCCATGGCGCGCCAGCGGTCGGTACGAAATTCCTCGACCGGCAGGACCTTGTCGGACGGCTGCTTGCTGGCACCGCCACGGGCTTTCTGCTCGGCATTGGAGTCAGCGCCGATCAGTGGCGCCAGGTCCTTGAACAGGAGCTGGTTGGAAACGAGCTTGCCCGTGAGCTTGGGCCGAGGCTTGCTGGCGACGTACGCCAGGTCACCATGAATGTCGCTGTCACCGATCTTGCCATTGAACCCTTGGTACTTGAAGGTGGCGCCCTGCTCAGCGTGCAGGTTGGCGCTAAGGTGGCCATCGGTGGAATATGCCGGGGTGTCAGGCAATGTCACGCCGGTCAACGGGAACAGATTGCCAAGGCTCGCGCCCGACAGGCGCAGTCGCAGGTCGAGTGCACCCAGGTTGAGCGGATCGGTCAGGGTACCGGCCAGTACCACATGGGTGTCGGCGATGCGCACATCCGCTTGCAGTGGGAAGGGTTGATCGGATGCTTTGAGTGCCAGCAGGCCACCGATCTTGCCAGTGCCGGACACGGGCTGATCCTTGTAGCGCCCCTGCGCCTTGAGGCCGAATGCATAGTCCTGTGCAGGCGCCGACTTCTCGGCCGTGGCCTTGCCCACGATGTCGCTGAACGGAATCGGCTTACCCAGCGGATCGATCTGGACCTTCATGCGAGCCTTGAGCGTCTGGTCGTCGAAGCTGACGTTACCTTGGTCGAAACCAATCGCACCGATGTCCATTTCCCATTTGGACGGTGCTTCGTTTTCGTCTTTCGGGCCGAAGTCGAAGTTCCAGTTGGCCCTGCCGTCCGCCAGGCGTGTCAGGCTGGCAGTCGGCTTGGTCAAGTTGATGCGCGGGATGCTGACTTGGTGAAACAACAGGGGCAGCGGCGACAGGCGAAACTCCACGCGCTCCAGTGCAACCATCTGCGGCTCTTTGAGCCAGTCCGGGTTGCCCAGGGTGAGGTCTTCAGCCGTGAAATGCGGCCAAGGTATCCATGCCCGCCAGCCCCCTTCTTCAGGCTCGGTGCGCCAGTGCACTGCAAGGTTGCCGTTGATGGCGAAGGGCCGATGCAAGGCCTCGGACACCTTCTCGTTGAGCAGCGGCTTGACGCGGTTCCAGTCGAAGGTGGCAATCACCACGACCAGGATTGCCAGCACGGTCAGCAGTGTGGTCAGGGTCCAGAGGATGATTCTGGCGGGGCGCGTCATTGCGTGAGTCTCCATGCGGCAAGGCGAAAACAAGCGTAGCGGTGAGGGGTCATGTATCTGGGACTGATGAAAGGCGTGAGGGTTTTATCTCAGGGGGAGGATAGCCAAGAATTTCCCGCGTCTGGGTGCGTTTGGCTCGTCATGCTCACTCGGTGCATCCCTTACGCACCCCTACCATCAAGCCCGCCGGCGGCCCTGCAAGGCTCTGAATAGAGCCTTTGACGCCTGATATTAATGGGGTCGATTTTTACCATTACCCGGATGAACTTCTCTGTGCAAGTGCGAGGCGTAGCATTGGCTACACACCCACTTTCCAGCCCCGCAGAGGAGCACCGAATCATGAAACGCCACCTGTTGACCCTCACCTTTTCCTTGCTTGCAGCCAATGCGTTCGCCCTGCCAGGTGCCGAGCAGCACCTGACGGCCGAATCGCGTTCGAGCGCTGTTCAAACCATCCAACCACTTGAAACACTCGCCGAAGGCGGCTCCGACCGGTTGATCGAGCGCAGCGCCCGTGTTGCCGAAGGGGGTTCCGATCGCCTGATCGAGCGCAGCGCCCGTGTCGCCGAGGGCGGTGCAGATCGCTTGTCGCAAACGGCACGGGTGAGCTGACCTTATGGAAGACGCACCGCGCCGTCGTCTACCTGACCTCCCCCTTCGAGCCCGGTCCATTGACCGGGCTTCGTTTTTTTAACTAGAGTGCCCAGCCACCCTTTATAGAAACCTGCATCATGTTGCCGCGTGCCGAACAGAAGCTACAGACCCGCCAGGCCCTGCTCGATGCCGCCTGCCTGCTTATGGAGAGTGGTCGTGGCTTTGGCAGCATCAGCTTGCGCGAAGTGGCCAAGGCGGCCGGCATCGTGCCCACCGGTTTCTACCGGCATTTCCCGGACATGGATGCACTGGGCCTGGCACTGGTCAATGAGGTGGACGATACCTTCCGCCAGACCATCCGGCTGGTGCGGCACAACGAGTTCGAGCTGGGCGGTATCACGGATGCGTCAGTTCGTATATTTCTCGATGTAGTCGCTGCCCACCGCGCCCAGTTTCTATTCCTGGCACGGGAGCAGTACGGAGGGTCGCAGCCCGTGCGCCAGGCCATCGCCCAATTGCGGGAAAACATTACCGCTGACCTGGCCACCGACCTGGCCCGGATGCAGCGTTGGCAGCACCTGGACAATGCGGCGCTTACCGTCATGGCGGACCTGGTGGTCAAGACCGTGTTCGCCACCTTGCCCGAATTGATCGACAGGCCGGAAAGGGGTGAGCCGCAGGCGTTGACCCCTCAGGAGAAGATCACCCAGCAGCTGCGCTTCATTTTCGTCGGTGCGCGGCACTGGCAAGGGCTCGGCAACCCCGGCTGACGGGCTCGGCAGACCCGACTTCTGCTACCATGGCGCCCTGCCCGACAGCGACGAGCGCCAAGATGTCCAACCCCCGCCCTACCCTGCCCGAACTGACCCGCTTCAATCAGCACTTTGCCGCGTGCATCGTGCCCCTATGGCAGGGGCCAGGTTGGAACACCGAGATGGCGTTGCCTTACGAGGCCCTGGACGCCGAGCATCAGCCGTTGCCGGTGCAGCGCTATCGGGCCATGGCTTGCGCACGCCAGTTGTACCTGTTCAGCAGCCGCATCGGTCAACCGGGCGCGGCCGAACGCGCCGCGGCATTGTTCCGCTCCTTGCAAAAGCACTTTCATGACCCCGAGCACGGTGGCTGGTTCTACAGCATCGACGCCCAGGGCAAACCGCTGGACCGACGCAAGGACCTCTATACCCACGCGTTCATCGTCTTCGCCTGCGCGCACTATTGGGGCCAGGTCCGCGACAGCCTGGTGGCCTCCACCCTGGCTGGTGCGCTGGACGTCATCGAGCATCGCTTTGCCCGGGATGATGGCTTGTACGAGGCCAGTCTGGGTGAAGACTGGGGCAACCTGGGCAGTGGCGCGCTGCAAAACCCGCAGATGCACCTGGCAGAGGCCTTCTTGCAGGTGTTGGCCGTGCGTGATGATCAGGCTGTGCAGCAATCGCTTCTACAGTTATGCACAGCGATGCAGGCCCACTTCATCGACCCTGCCCACGGGGTGATGCTGGAAAAGCCCCGGGGCACTGTGGATAACTGGTTCGAGCCGGGTCATCAGTTCGAGTGGTTCTATTTGCTGCACACTTCGCCGCTGCTGCGTGGGACGGCGTTGCATGCGTCCATTGAGCGGGGCTTTGTTTTTGCCGAGCACCATGGCGTGAAGGACGAGGCGGTGCTGGCGATGCTGGATGTGCAAGGGCATGTGCTGGATGCGACTCAGCGGATCTGGGCACAGGCCGAATACGCCAGGGCCCTGGCATTGCGCCCTGATGCAGATGTGAAGCTGCCCAAGCTGTTGCAGGCCCTGCAGGGGCGGTTCTTGCGGCAAGCGGGATGGTATGAATGCCGGGACGGGCAAGGCGATGTCAGCCGGCATGATATGCCGTCGACTACGCCTTATCATCTGGCCACTTGCCTGGAAGGGTTGAAACGATTGGAGGGGTGAGGTCGGGGCCTGCAATGTTGTTACCGTAATGGGCAGTGAGGCTCAGATCCTGGAGCCGTCCAGTGCGCTGGCACGTTTTCGTCATTGGAATACGTACAACGGCGAGTGTTTCAAGAGCTGCCACGGTATCAAGTCTTTGACTTAATGGCGTCGTATGTCCGTACTGCTAATTGTGCTGCCCAATACTTGGAATATGACATAACCAAAGCTCAAAACTCTCTGCTTTTGCAACGGCAACTATAACTTCACCCCGTTAGTTAACGCTTGCACATTCCTTTAACACTCCTCAATCCTCATGTAGGAGCGGCCTCGCCGGGGCGCCGGACCGGCCGCGATGGGCCGCGCAGCGGCCCCTAGATTTAAGCATTATCGCTGCTACTGGGGCCGCTGCGCGCCCCATCGCGGCACAAGGCCGCTCCTACACGGGATATGTCTAGCGGCAAGTTTAGACATTATTAGCCCCACTACAGACGCTGTTGATCTTGAT
>NZ_DIMK01000025.1:0-85487 GCF_002425525.1 Pseudomonas sp. UBA5568
GCAGGTAGGGGTTTTGTCTTTTTGCATTAATATATTTTCGATGCTCTGACTAACGCTCTCTCAATCTGGACGACCCGACTACCGCAGTTGAATATAGACGCCGTTGTGAACTATATAGATGCATCACGCCGCCCTTGGCAACGCTATGAGCAGGATGCTGTATTTAGTTAACACCGCCCGGTTGAGCAGAACAATCATCCTTCGCTCTCCAACAAGGAGAGCGTCAATAATGACCATCGGCTCAACACATAATCACCCTGCAGATCTGGATATAGACCCGTCGCTCAGTCTTGAACCATGGGCGGTCCGTTTTCCTAATCCGCCTGACCTCTGCTTTGACTACCGTCGCGTAGTTGAGCAGCAGGGTGGTGTGGCTCAAGCCACTCAACCCTCCCATCGTATTTGTATCGTTGGTGGCGGTGTTACCGGGCTCACTGCAGCACGCGAGTTACTTCGATGTGGTTTTGAACGCGTGACTTTGATTGAGCAGTCCAATCGTATAGGTGGACGCCATCTGACAATTGCCAATCGCGCCAACGATCATAAGGCACAGAATACGCCATTTGAAATGGGCGCTATGCGCATGCCATTTTTCAATAGAACGGGCGAGACACCTCAGCAAGGACGCTCTCTTATGGCCTACTACGCCAGTCTGTTTGAGTTACGTCTCTCTCCTTTTCCAAACCCTGGGACACCCTGGGTTAAAGCAACCGGAATTTACTTACGAAATGGCCAGCTCGATGCAGAAGATGATCCTAAGCTTTTAATTTGGAAAAATTCCGAAGGCGCATCGCCTCCACCGGGCGCCATGCTTCAGCAGGTCTTCGATAAATGGCAACGATTTGCTCAGCGCTTTGCCGCTCATATCGCTTCGATCTACGGAACACACGAGTGGCCTAAGGCATGGTCTGCAATCGTTGAGCACTACCATCAGATGTCTTTCAGGGATCTTGTTAGGCTGCCTGAGCGAGACACATGGGATCCCGCGACTCCAGGTGACTTCGGCGGGTTGGGCATGGGTCCAGATGAGTCCGCCATTTTCTATTCCATTGGTATAGGCGATGGCAGCTGGGGCGCCTTCTATGATGTATGCTGTTTGTACCCGCTGCGTACAGCACTATTTGGGTTCAGCAGCCATCTACAGTTAGTACACGGCCGCGTCGATGGGGAAGGTGAACCCTATGCCGCACCGTATCTTGGGGTTGAGAAGGTGTTGGACAGCAAGGGGGTAGGTTTTCAAGCTCCCTGCTACATCGGTTTGGCTGCATTAGATGAGAGTCTGATGTTCATGAGCATCGCTGAACGGGGCATATCTCTATATGAACACCTCGTTCAGCGGCCGGATGGATTACTGACCGACAGCTCCGTTTTCTCATTACGGAAGCTAGAAAATGGTCGTATTCAAGTTGGATACAAGTGGCTACACAGCGACCCTGAAACGAGCACATTGGCGTACGAGGACTTCGATATTGTCATCTTGACTACGCCTTCCTGGCTCATCGAAACCAATATGAACCTAAGCGGCTTCACCCAGGAGATGTTACCTCAAAGGATTATAGACGCCTGGAAACATGCTCATTGGGAAACGAGCTGCAAGGTTTATGCCCCTTTGAAAAAAAGCTTTCTAAGTAGCCAATCATCTATTCCTCAGATTCTAATCACCGACAGTTTTGTGCATGATGTGTACGCCTATCGCTATAATGAATCCTATCCTGATGATTGTATTCTGCTTAGCTACACATGGGAGGACGATGCCACGAAGTTGGCATCGTTTTCCGACGGTGAATTGGTTGGTAAATGTTTATCCGAATTAGATCGTATCCTTCTCCGCTGCTCTAATGTGGCCCAGCCTATTTCGCCCTACGTTGATCATCAAAACGTTCGAGTTCAGCGTTGGATAACAGACAGCAATGCGTTGGGTTGTGCCAAACTCTATCGGGCCGGCACGTACTATGAGGCGATGGGGTTGATGAAATACAATCGCGATATTAGTGTTCATTCTGGATTATATTTGGCGGGTGAATCATTTTCTGTAGATGCTGGCTGGACAGAGCCCTGTCTGCGTACAGCCCTAGACACAGTGATCAATATTTGCGACCGCACATCAGCCGTGTTCAATGGTGGATTTACCCTCGATCACTACCCTCACTATCAAGCAGAGGGCTGACGCTGGAGGCAAATATTGCCGCGAAAAATCCCACACGATCGTCCTCTTGATCCTACGGGCGTGTAGGAACTGCCTGGCTTTAAACTCGAGATCAAACCCCGCTCTACTGGCCTCCTTCAAAAATAATCACAAGAAGGAGGCTGTCATGCCAGATATCCCCACGTCCATCAGCCCTGTACGCATTGCAGTGGTTCAGTCCGACCCTCAGGTGGGTCTTGAACAGCGCAGCGCTAACCTGACTAAGACGCTAGCGTTTGCTCGTAAAGCGATCAGAGCCGGAGCAAACATAATCGTGCTGCCGGAGCTGGCAAATACCGGATACACCTTCAACTCCCGCGCTGAGGCCTACGCCCATGCGGAGACGCTGCGAGACGGGTCAAGTGTTGCTGCATGGGCAGAGGTGGCCAGGGACTACAACGTGTACGTGGTAGCCGGTTTCGTCGAACAGGAGGGAATGAAACTCTATAACAGCGCGGTTCTATTGGGACCTGACGGGTTACTTGGACATTATCGAAAAACGCATTTGTGGAATCAGGAGAAATTGTGGTTCACCCCCGGTGACCTCGGGTTTCCAGTATTCGAGACGCCGCTTGGACGGATAGGTTTGCTGATTTGCTGGGATATCTGGTTTCCGGAAGTGCCGCGCATCATGGCTGCGCAGGGGGTAGACCTTATCTGCAGCCTCAATAATTGGGTCTGGACACCGCCACCTCTCTTCGATGCATCAGACCGCTGTATGGCCAATTATCTGACCATGACAGCTGCGCACGTGAATAATGTCTATATCGCGGCGGCCAATCGTGTAGGAAGCGAACGCGGCGGACGATTCCTCGGTTGCTCGATGATTGTCGGAACCCATGGCTGGCCGATTGGTGAGGTAGCAAGCCCGGAAGAGCAGACGATTCTGTACGCTGACATTGACCTGAGCAGCGCACGCTCCGCGCCAATTTGGAACAGTTTGAACGATCTTCCGCGTGACCGCCGGACCGACATGTATGACGCAACGCTTGGTTATCGTTTACATGCAGCTATGCCCCGGTGAGGAGGAGTCATGAACCCTGTTCAACTCATGGATTCTCAGCGCACGGCGCTCTGCTTACTTGCCGGCCTTTTCATACTGTTGGCTACAGCACTCGTAGCCAACCACTGGCTTGATTACGGCCAGCTGACTGCAACCCTCGAACAACCACTGAGTCGACTGCGATGGATAGCGGGTGATATCAGCGAAGTCGTATTTTACAAGCACGAGCTCCCGGCGCTTGGCTTGCTGATTGGCGCATGCCTCGCGCACTGGGCAGGTCTGCGTGGTTATCGCTGGCAGGGCTTTGCCATTTGCTATGGAAGTGGACTGTGGCCTTGGGTGTTCGTCAGCTCGTTGTTTGGATTGTTGTTAAGCCATCTACTGTGGGGATGGACGCTCACCGCCGGTATCTGGCAACCAACCTTCGTTGCTTTTGTATCCCTGCCGGCAGCAATGGTGCTTCTGTATGGGGGCGGCTGGCAGGTCGCAATCAGTGGAGCCGTTCTTGGTGCCGTGCTTGTAACGCCGGCGAGCCTGTTGATGGTCAATTACATCTGCTATCCACTGGGATTGCCGGCCGTAGTGGGCAATGTGAGTGGTATGGCCGTGGCGAGTATCCTGGCATTCATACTGTGCAAGCGGTTTCCTTCACTCGTACGGTCTGTGCACTTCTCAGCTCCCCGTGCACAAGCCCGCCAACCCGACTACGGAATACTATGGGTGATGCGCCGTGTACTTGCAGATTTTACAGAAGCCCCATTTTTCGGTAACGAACTGGCCAGCCTTGGGCTACTGCTGGGCGTCGGTGCAGCTTACGTGCTCGCGCCTGGTGCGCCTGTATACGGGTCGATGCTTCTGATTCCTATCATTGCCGGTCAAGCGCTGGCCTCGCTCACTGGAGTTTTATTCTGGCGAGGACAGTGGCGGATGCGAGGCTGGTATCCCACCTACATTCCCATCGTCTCAATCGTTCCGGCGGCCGTGCTCGTATACGGTGGCAGTTGGCAGGTCGTAGTCGCCAGTTCAGTCTTGGGGGCCCTCACTGCACCGCCTTTGGCTGTCGCAATTACACAGCGACTGCCAGCCTACGTGCATGGCTACGTCGGCAACGTTGCGTCCATGGCAATTGGTGTTCTAACAATTGTGCCACTCGTCGGGTTGATTACTGGGGGTAGAATATGACTGCGCAGAAAAAATTACCCACGCTCGCGATTGCCAGTCTGGGCGGCACTGTCAGCATGAAAAATGACGCACTGGCAGGTGGTGTCAAACCTGCGCTTGGTTGCGGTATGCAGGTGGCGCAAGTGCCTGAGTTGCGAAACATGGCTTTGCTTGTGTTAGAGACATTGGCGCTCTTGCCGAGTGCATCGCTGAGTTTTTTATCCTTGCTCGATGTTTTTGCGTGGGCTAAAGCTCAGATAGAAGCCGACGCTGTAGCGATTGTAATGACCCAAGGCACCGATAGCCTGGAAGAGACGGCATATTTTCTTGACCTGATTTGGCCATTCGATGCGCCAGTGGTCATGACAGGGGCTATGCGCTCTGCCAGCCAGCCCGGTCATGATGGGCCTGCCAATCTTCTTGCTGCAGTACAGGTTGCCCTGGCTGGAGACAGTCGCGGCCGCGGTGTGTTGGTGGTAATGGGGGATCAGGTCCATGCCGCGTCTCAAGTCCGTAAGACAGCCAGCTTATCCGCGTCGGCCTTCGAATCCCCTGGATACGGCCCGCTGGGGATGTTGATTGAGGGTTCAGTCCTTTACCATCATGCAATCAAGCGAACCGAAGCATTGCCGTTACCTTTTCGTACTGATCACAGGGTTGCGTTGCTTGAATCATGCCTGAGTGCCGATGTAGACCTTCTGCTGGCCGTTAAGGAGCTTGGATACGAGGGATTGGTCATCGCCGGCTTTGGCGCAGGTCATGTATCCGAGAGCTGGTCAACAGCCTTGGGACGCATTGCACCCATGCTGCCGGTAATTGTCGCCACCCGTACCGGAAGTGGTTCAACGGCGCGGGCGTCTTATGGATTTGTCGGGGGTGAGATCGACCTGCAAGCAAAAGGCATCCACATGGCAGGCCGGCTTTGCCCGCGCAAATGTCGGATTCTTTTATGGCTATTGTGCGCAAGTAACAACCAGCATCGTATTGAAAGCTGGTTAACGTGAATCCTGAGTCGCCCACACGAGGATTGCGTGGGCCTCTCTAACGAAGGGCTATGTTAGTGTACCCCTACGTCTCACTTGCCAGGATATCTGTAGATGCTCCCCACGCTTACCGAAAAAGAGCTCAATCGCCTCGAAGACATGTTGATCGTCTACGGCAATGATTACTCGGTCATCAATCTGGCAGAGCTCAACGGGTTCTTCACCGCCCTGGCCAGCTCACCCAATACCGTCCAGCCTATGGAATGGCTGCCAGCAGTAGCCGGCGGTCATGTTCCCAAGTTCAAGAAGCCGGCTGACGAAGAGGCCTATACGGCATTGATGCTGCGCTACGCCAGTCAGGTGGCCGAAGACCTGGAAGACAATGTCGATGGTTTCCAGCCGCTTTTCGAGCAAGGCGAGGGCGACCAGGGGACCGAAGTCGTCATGGAGGAGTGGTGCTTTGGCTACATGCGTGGCACCCAAGTCGCGGGTTGGGCTGCTCTGCCTCCAGAACAGGATGCGCTGCTCAAGACCATCTCGCTGCATGGGCTGGAAGATAACGTCGAGCTATTGGACCAGATGTCCGAACAGGATATCCAGCAGTGCGTGCCCCACGTCATCGATGCCGTTCGCCAGCTTTACCGATTTCATTCACAGCAGCGGTAAGGCAATGAGAGTTGTTGTTCAAGCACGGTAACAACAACGCCATACTTACCCTGTCCGAGCTGGACGGCTTCATGAACGCGCTGTGCAGCACACCGCGCGTTGTACCCCCAAGCGAATGGCTACCCGTGGTAGGTGGGGAAAGCTGCCTCATTTCAAAAGCAAGGCGCAGAGCCAGCGTTATTTTGATCTACTCATCAAGTTCCACAACCGTGTGTTGCAGATGCTTGCGCAGGCAACCGATGAACTTGAACTGCTATTCGGAGTACGAGAACTTCCAGACGGCGATGTCGTGGTTCTCGAGGACTGGTGCTTTGGCTACATGAAAGGGGTAGAAGTAGGTCAGTGGCCGCCTTTGCCTGCTGGGCTTCGACATCACTTCGATGCAATCGCGCTCCATGGCGAGGAGAAGAGTTTTCCATTGCTCGATAAGATGAGCTCTGAGGAACATCAAGCCACAGTTCCCCGCGTCGTAGAGGCTGTGCACCGGCTCTATCTCCACAACCGTCATTCCTGAAACACAAGCCCTTGCAGTCACTGCCGCACAGAGCTTGGTACATACGTGTGTCCGGTCACTGCATCACCCTTTATAGCCAGCGCTACACAGGCCAATTGTTTCGACCAGCGAAATTGAGGCTTGCTCCAGGCGCTGATTCTGCTCCTGCACCGATACATGCAGTATGGCTCTACCAGCGCTATGCCGGCGCTGATCAGGAGCCAGGCCGATGTCCACTCCAATAAAGCTCTACAACTTCCCCAAGTCCGGTCACGCGCACCGCATCGAGCTCATGCTTTCCCTGCTTGGGTTGCCAACCCAACTGGTTTTCGTTGACCTGGCAGCAGGCGCACACAAGCAACCCGAGTTCCTGGCCCTCAACCCTTTCGGCCAGGTGCCGGTGATCGATGACAACGGCACGGTGATCGCTGATTCCAACGCCATCCTGGTGTACCTGGCCAAGAAATATGACAGCGGCGCATGGCTGCCCGAAGATCCGGTGGCAGCCGCTGCCGTGCAACGCTGGTTGTCGGTGGCTGCCGGCCCGCTGGCCTTCGGTCCGGCCGCCGCGCGCCTGGTGACCGTGTTTGGTGCGGCATTCGATACCGACGAGGTCATTGCACGCGCCCATGGGCTGCTCAAGGTGATCGATACCGAACTGGCCAAAAGACCGTTCCTGGTAGGCCATACGCCAACCATCGCCGATATCGCCAACTACTCGTACATCGCCCACGCACCTGAAGGCAATGTGTCGCTGGAGCCCTATGCCAATGTGCGCGACTGGCTGATGCGAATCGAAGCGTTGCCCGGCTTCGTGGCCATGCCACGTACCCAGATCGGGCTGCAGACCAACGCCTGACACCGTACCGCCCCCGAGGACGTCGCCATGCAGCACATACACGACCATCGCCCATCGCCCTGGCACCCAGGCGAGAAAACCCTGCAGGAAAAGGTGGGTGTAGCAGCGCGCATGGAGGCGGTGGGGCATAAGGTCATTCGCGACTACATGCCCGATCAGCACCGCGCCTTCTACCACCAGCTGCCGTTCATTGTTGCCGCCAGCGTGGACGCGCAGGGCCGTCCGTGGGCGACCTTGCTGGAGGGGCCGGAAGGTTTCATCCGCTCGCCCCATCCTCGTGAGCTGACAATCGATATCCAACCGCCAGCCGACGATCCGGCGACGCCAGGGCTGGCCGCCGGGCAGGCAGTCGGCCTGTTGGGCATCGAACTGCACACCCGTCGACGCAACCGTCTCAACGGCCGCATCCACCAGACCACCCATGAGCAGTTGCAGGTGACTGTGGCTCAGTCATTCGGCAACTGCCCGCAATATATCCAACGGCGCGACTACATCCGGGTCGCGCAAATGCCACAAGGGCGTATCGATTCCACAGCGCTGGATGCCGATGCCGTCAGTCTGATTCAGGCAGCCGATACCTTCTTCGTCGCCAGTTATGTCGAGCACGCCGACGGCCAGCGAGCGGTGGACGTCTCCCACCGCGGCGGACGACCTGGGTTCGTCAGGGTTGAAGGCAGTCTCCTGACCATCCCCGACTACGCCGGGAACCTGCACTTCAATACTTTGGGCAACCTGCTGGCAAACCCCCGTGCTGGGCTGCTGTTCATCGACTTCAGCAATGGCAACGTGCTGCAACTGTATGGGCGTGCCAAGCTGCTGCTGGACAGCCCCGACATCCCATTGTTCGAGGGCGCCGAGCGCCTCTGGACGCTGGAGGTCGAGCATGTGGTATGGCGTCCGGGCGCAGTTGGCCTGCGTTGGGCATTCAAGGACTACGCGCCTACCACGTTGGCGACTGGCACCTGGGGCCATCTGTCGCAACGCTCGCAACAGGCGCCATGGCAACCCTGGCGCGTGTTGCGGGTGGAGCAGGAAAGCCGTGATATCCGCTCGTTCTACCTCGAGCCGCCTGGCGCTAGCGCAGTGACGTTCGCGCCAGGGCAACATGTGCCGGTGCAAATCCCGCTGGACCCGCATAAGCCGCTGATCCGCACCTACAGCCTGTCCAGCGCGCCTTCCGACGGTCATGTGCGCATCAGCGTCAAGGCACAGGGGCCCGCTTCGCGCTACCTGCATGAGCGCGTCGTGGCAGGCGATGTGCTGCAGGTGCGCCCGCCGGTAGGCGGCTTCACGCTGGATCTGAACAGCACTCGGCCGCTGGTGCTGATTGGCGCTGGCGTAGGCATCACCCCTTTGCTGGCCATGTTGCGCGAGCAGTTGAAGCAAGGGCCGGCGCGGGTCATTCATCTTTTCCAGGGCGCCCGTAGCTTGGCTGATCTGGCATTCCACAAGGAATTGGCACACTTGCAACATCACGCCGCAGGGCTGCTGCACGTGCACCGCACCCTGAGCCAACCCGAAGATCACGCCCGGCCAGGTCGTGATTATCAGTTTGCCGGCCGGCTGAGTATCGAGCACGTCAAAGCCACACTGACATTGGATGACTACGATTTCTACCTGTGCGGCCCAGGCAGCTTCACCCAGGACCTCTACCAGGGGCTACGCGGCCTGCATGTGCCGGACACGCGGATTCATGCCGAGGCGTTCGGCCCGTCTAGCCTTCGCCGCCACTTCGACGCCGGCCAGCCGACCCTGCAGCAACCGCCTGCTGCCAGCGAGTCAGTCGCGGTCCATTTTGCGGCATCAGCCAAACAGGCGCAGTGGTCACCCTCCAGCGGCACACTGCTGGAGTTGGCCGAGGCACATGGCCTGTCGCCGGAGTTCAGTTGCCGGGGTGGAACCTGCGGCACCTGCAAAACGCGGTTGCTCAGTGGCCAGGTGCATTACCCTAACCTCCCAGGCGAAATGCCGCAGAGCGGGAGCGCGCTGATCTGTTGTGCGGTGCCCGCGAAGGTGGATGAGCCAGGGCAGGCGCTGGTGCTTGATATCTGATCGGCCAGAACAGGCAGCACAAGCGCCTTGAATCAAACATAATGCCTGTATTCCCACCCCCAGGAGCCCGCATGGACCAGATCCACCTGATGAAGGTGTTTGTCGCCGTAGGCGAACTGGAAAGCTTCGCCGCGGCTGCGCGTCGCCTGGATATCTCCCCAGCGGCCGTCACCCGTGCTGTCGTCGCCCTGGAGGAACAACTCGGTGTCAAGCTGGCGCTGCGCACCACCCGCAGTGTGCGCCTGACTGAAGCCGGCGGCCGCTACCTGGAGGACACCCGGCACATCCTCGCCAGCATTCACGAGGCCAACGAAGCCGCTGCCGGCATCAACGCCACCCCCAAGGGCGATCTGGCCATCACCGCCCCGAGCCTGTTCGGCAAGAAGTTCGTCATGCCGTGCATCGTGCAGTACTTGCAACGGTTTCCGGAGGTCGACATTAGCGCCTACTTCCTGGACCGCATCGTGAATATGGTCGAGGAGGGCATGGACGTGGCCGTGCGCATCGGCCCCTTGCCCGATTCGGGCCTCAAGGCATTGCGCGTGGGCAAGGTACGCCGCATGTTGTGCGCCTCGCCTGAATACCTGGCCCGCTATGGCACACCCGAACATCCTTCCGACTTGGCAAGCCATGCGGTGATTGGCACCACCGACCTGTCACCGCGCGCTGGTTGGCGCTTCGGGGTGACCGACGAATCGACGTTGGTGCGGGTCAAGCCACGGTTGACCGTCACCAGCAACGACGGGGCGATTGCCGCCGCCAGTGGCGGGCTGGGGATCGCCCGCCTGCTGTCCTACCAGGTGGCTGACGAGCTGGCCAGCGGGCAACTGCGAGTGATCCTGGCTGAATACGAAGAAGCCCCGTGGCCGATTCATGTGCTGCATCGGGAGAGCAAATACGGTTCAACCAAGGTCCGGACCTTCATCGACCTGCTGGCACAAAGCCTGAGGGCCCAACAGTTGGATTGACCTGCTACCCAGCCCATGGGCGGGGTGGGTCTGTCTGGTAAAGTACCGAACTGTTCGCTGGCAGCCCGCCAGCGCGCAATGCTCACAAAAGATTACGCAAGGAAGCCGCTGGATGAACAAACGCTTCACACGCACCTGGCTCGCCGCGCTGCTGTTGCCATGGCTTGCCGCATGCAACGGCCAAAAAGTCGAGCGCGTGCTGGTTTATCAGAACACGGTCTACGACTGGCGCATCGAACACGTGGTGGCCCACAACTGGCCGGCCGGCCCGCACCAGTACTACGAGGTGTTCCTCAAAGGCCGCTTACTGATACTGCCGGCCAACACCTTCAACGACGTGCGCGACATCTGCGAGTTCGTCGCCGCAGGCGGCTTCGATACCAACAACTGGCGCAACGATACGATCATCGTGGCGTTCGAGAATGTGCAGGCGCGCAAGGGCGGCAACGAGCACTTTGTCCGCTCGCTGATGATCACCCCGACGCACCAGGAAGGGGAAGTGATACTGGCCGACATGACCACCCGCCAACAGGTTGCCGTGCAGCGGGTGGAGCCGGGTGGTGATCACTAAAAGTGGATAATGACTTGCGCTGCAACTATAAGGTGAACAGCGGACTCAGGAGGGTTCAAACTGGAACCCGGTCCTTCCTTGCTATTCGACGATACAACACAAGCGTCGCGCACAGCGCACACAGTGCAGCGAATGCGACCCAGTAAGCAGGCGCTGCTTTGTCACCGGTTTCATGGATCAACCAGGTCGACATGACCGGTGTGAAACCGCCGAACAGGGCCGTAGCCAAGCTGTAGGCTAGGGAAAAGCCCGCTACCTTCACTTCGACTGGCATGATTTCCGTGAGCGCCGGGATCATCGCACCGTTGTACATCGCATAGAGGAACGAGAACCACAGCAGTACCTCAAGCATGTGCGCGAAGCTTGCCGCATGGGCTAGGTAAGACAGTGCTGGGTAAGCGGTGAACAGGGTGAGTACGGTCATGGCGATCAGGATTGGTTTACGACCGAAACGGTCGCTGAGCGTGCCGCCGATGGGTAGCCAGATAAAGTTGGACACGCCTACCAGAAGCGTCACCAGCAACGCGTCATTTGTGCTCAGGTTGAGTACAGTCTTACCAAAGGTAGGAGCGTACACAGTGATCAGGTAGAAGGCACTGGTGGTCATGGCGACCATCAGCATGCCCGCGATGACTACCGATGAGTTGCGGCCTAGGGTGGCGATCACTTGCTTCATGGTCGGGCGATGCTGACGCTTCTCGAACGCTTCGGTTTCTTGCAGGTTACGGCGCAGGAAGAAGATGAACGGGATGATCATGCAGGCAGCGGCGAACGGAATTCGCCAGCCCCACTCGCTGATCTCGGCCGGCGCTAGGCTTTGATTCAGTCCGTAACCCAACGCAGCGGCGACCACGATGGCGACCTGTTGGCTGCCGGATTGCCAGCTGGTATAGAACCCTTTGCGACCCGGTGTAGCCATTTCGGCTAGATAGACCGACACCCCGCCCAATTCAGCACCGGCGGAAAAGCCTTGCAGCAAGCGGCCAAGCAGGACGAGCGCGGGTGCCCAATAGCCGATCGTGGCAAAGCCGGGGACTAGGACGATGAGCAACGTGCCGCTGGCCATTATCGACAGCGTGACGATGAGGCCTTTGCGGCGGCCAACATCGTCGATGTAAGCGCCTAGAATTACCGCTCCCAATGGCCGCATGAGGAAACCGGCGCCGAACACAGCGAAGGTCATCATCAGCGAGGCGAATTCGCTGGAGGCTGGGAAGAAAGCTGAGGCGATTTGGGTGGCGTAGAAACCGAACAGGAAGAAGTCGAATTGTTCGAGGAAGTTACCAGATGTGACACGTAGAACCGCCGCGGCCTTGGACCGGGCGGGAGGTGAAGCAGGCATAGACGGTTCTCCAGCATGAATCTGTTCGTTGTTGAACGATCAATCGCCTCGATTATGCTGGACACATCCTGAAATGCTTAATGAAACATTCTGATCACTGCGGCGCAGGGCGCACAGGGGCCTCACGCGACAGGAGAAGTGACAAGCTCTAGTACCCACTCGCAAAGCTCATCGTTTGACGAAAGAATCGATTTCAGCCGCAGATCTGCCAGATCACCGGCTTTCTTCCAGGCTTCGGCTGCTTCCCAAGCCGGTACAACCCTGGTCGCCACAGATGACGCTACAGCGGCTACATTCGCCGCTATACCGTGTACAGGGTGCACCAGGCCCGATTCGGCATCGGCACTAACAGGCGCCTTCATGCCGAAGAAATATGAGTTACCTTTCTTCGCCTGGTGCATGTCGGGACCGCGCTTACGTTCCTTGTTCCTGGTCGAACTGGGTGCGTGGATGATGAATCAGAAAAATTTCAGAGGGATTAAGTGCACAATGAGCTCATCCGGGCATTGTGCACTTAATCAGCATCGCTTGTAGTATCAGGACTACATTTAGTATTGGTGAAAAAATTCAGCCGGAGGTGAACACCTACGCCTTGAAGATCAATCCCAGCTCAACGCCCCACCGGTCTGGTACTCGATCACTCGCGTCTCAAAGAAGTTCTTCTCCTTCTTCAAGTCCATGATCTCGCTCATCCACGGGAACGGGTTGGTCGTGCCTGGGTACTCTTCCTTCAGACCGATCTGCGTCAGGCGACGGTTGGCGATGAACTTGAGGTAGTCCTCCATCATTGCCGCGTTCATGCCCAGTACGCCGCGTGGCATGGTGTCACGGGCGTATTCGATCTCCAGCTGAGTCCCCTGCAGGATCATCTGGGTGGCTTCTTCCTTCATCGCCGCATCCCACAGGTGCGGGTTTTCGATCTTGATCTGGTTGATCACGTCGATACCGAAGTTCAGGTGCATCGACTCGTCACGCAGGATGTACTGGAACTGCTCGGCAACGCCAGTCATCTTGTTGCGACGGCCCATGGACAGGATCTGGGTGAAGCCGCAGTAGAAGAAGATGCCTTCCAGAACGCAGTAGTAGGCGATCAGGTTGCGCAGCAGTTCCTTGTCGGTCTCGACGGTGCCGGTGTTGAACTCGGGGTCGGAGATGGCGCGGGTGTACTTAAGGCCCCAAGCCGCTTTCTTAGCGACCGACGGGATCTCGTGGTACATGTTGAAGATCTCGCCTTCATCCATGCCCAGCGACTCGATGCAGTACTGATAGGCGTGGGTGTGGATCGCCTCTTCGAAGGCCTGGCGCAGGATGTACTGGCGGCACTCGGGGTTGGTGATCAGGCGGTACACAGCCAGGGCCAGGTTGTTGGCAACCAGCGAGTCGGCCGTGGAGAAGAAGCCCAGGTTGCGCATGACGATGCGGCGTTCGTCCTCGGTCAAGCCGTCCTGGCTCTTCCACAGGGCGATGTCGGCGGTCATGTTGACCTCCTGCGGCATCCAGTGGTTGGCGCAGCCGTCGAGGTACTTCTGCCAGGCCCAGTCGTACTTGAACGGCACCAGCTGGTTAAGGTCGGCGCGGCAGTTGATCATGCGCTTTTCATCCACCGCCACACGGGCCGAGGAACCTTCCAGCTCAGCCAGGCCTTCGGCAACGTCCAGGGCGTCCAGGGCCGCCTTGGCGCGCTTGACGGCCTCGGAGTCCGACGCCGTGGCAGCGCGGGCTTCCAGGGCTGCGGCACCGCCGGCGCTGTCGAGTTTGTCGAGGGTGGCGGCGGCGTGAGCCTGCGCAGGGGTGTTGCCTTTGGCGGCGACTTCGCCGTCATCTTCTTTATCGAATTCGTCCCAGCTCAGCATGGTGAGAGTCTCCTGCTCGAGGGCCATCTGTGAAGTATGGCCGGTAGATCTTGGTTGCGGTGCGGTGCACGCAAATCAGCGGTGCCCGTGGCGGGCTGGCCCCAGCGGCGTGGCTGCGGCTTTTGTATCGGGTAGCGGGGCGGCAGCGCCACACCCGCAGGCTTGCATACGGCTCTACAAAAAAGAGGCTTCCCGCAGGAAGCCTCGGCCTGGCCTTACTGGCAGGCTTCGCAGTCCGGCTCGTCGATCGCGCAGGCCTTGGGCACTGGCGCAGGGCCGGCTGCCTGGACCGGGGCGCTGTCGCCACCGCTGGACACGGCGTTGAGCTTGCCGGTGTTGATGGTCGACTTCTCGGTGCTGGTGGCGGCCAGGGCACGGAGGTAGTAGGTGGTTTTCAGACCACGGTACCAGGCCATGCGGTAGGTCACGTCCAGCTTCTTGCCCGAGGCACCGGCGATGTACAGGTTCAGCGACTGCGCCTGGTCGATCCACTTCTGGCGACGGGAAGCGGCGTCGACGATCCACTTGGTTTCCACTTCGAAGGCCGTGGCGTACAGGTCCTTGAGTTCTTGCGGAATACGCTCGATCTGCTGCACCGAACCGTCGTAGTACTTCAGGTCGTTGATCATGACCGAGTCCCACAGGCCACGGGCCTTGAGGTCGCGAACCAGGTACGGGTTGATCACGGTGAACTCGCCCGACAGGTTCGATTTCACGTACAGGTTCTGGTAGGTCGGCTCGATCGACTGCGACACGCCGGTGATGTTGGCGATGGTCGCAGTTGGCGCAATGGCCATGATGTTCGAGTTACGAATACCTTTCTGTACCCGGGCACGGACCGGCGCCCAATCCAGGGTTTCGTTCAGGTCGACGTCGATGTACTTCTGGCCACGGGCCTCGATCAGGATCTGTTGCGAGTCCAGCGGCAGGATACCTTTGGACCACAGCGAGCCTTGGAACGTCTCGTAGGCGCCGCGCTCGTCGGCCAGGTCGCAGGAGGCCTGGATGGCGAAGTAGCTGACCGCTTCCATCGACTTGTCGGCGAATTCGACGGCAGCGTCGGAACCGTAGGCGATGTGCTGCAGGTACAGCGCATCCTGGAAGCCCATGATGCCCAGGCCTACCGGACGGTGCTTGAGGTTCGAGTTACGCGCCTGCGGCACCGAGTAGTAGTTGATGTCGATCACGTTGTCGAGCATGCGCACGGCCGTGTTGACGGTGCGTTGCAGCTTGGCGGTGTCCAGCTTGCCATCGACGATGTGGTTCGGCAGGTTGATCGAGCCCAGGTTGCAGACCGCGATCTCGTCCTTGTTGGTGTTCAAGGTGATCTCGGTGCACAGGTTCGAGCTGTGCACCACGCCCACGTGCTGCTGAGGCGAGCGCAGGTTGCACGGGTCCTTGAAGGTCAGCCATGGGTGGCCGGTCTCGAACAGCATCGAGAGCATCTTGCGCCACAGGTCCTTGGCCTGGATGGTCTTGAACACCTTGATCTTGTTGTACTCGGTCAGGGCTTCGTAGTACTCGTAGCGCTCTTCGAAGGCCTTGCCGGTCAGGTCGTGCAGGTCCGGCACTTCCGAGGGCGAGAACAGGGTCCACTTGCCGTCGTCGAAGACGCGCTTCATGAACAGGTCAGGGATCCAGTTGGCGGTGTTCATGTCGTGGGTACGACGGCGATCATCACCGGTGTTCTTGCGCAGCTCGATGAATTCTTCGATGTCCAGGTGCCAGGTTTCCAGGTAGGCACACACAGCGCCCTTGCGCTTGCCACCCTGGTTGACCGCAACAGCGGTGTCGTTCACGACTTTGAGGAACGGCACGACGCCCTGGGACTTGCCATTGGTGCCCTTGATGTAGGAGCCCAGTGCACGCACCGGCGTCCAGTCGTTGCCCAGGCCACCTGCGAATTTGGACAGCATGGCGTTGTCGTGGATCGCGTGGTAGATGCCCGACAGGTCGTCCGGGACGGTGGTCAGGTAGCAGCTCGACAGCTGCGGGCGCAGGGTGCCGGCGTTGAACAGGGTCGGGGTCGAGGCCATGTAGTCGAAGGACGACAACAGGTTGTAGAACTCGATCGCGCGCGCTTCCTTGTCCTTTTCTTCCAGTGCCAGGCCCATGGCCACACGCATGAAGAAGACCTGCGGCAGCTCGAAGCGCACGCCATCCTTGTGGATGAAGTAGCGGTCGTACAGGGTTTGCAGGCCCAGGTAGGTGAACTGCTGGTCACGCTCGTGATCGATGGCCTTGCCCAGGCGCTCCAGGTCATAGGCTGCCAGGGCCGGGTTGAGCAGCTCGAACTCCACGCCCTTGGCGACGTAGGCCGGCAGGGCCTTGGCATACAGGTCGGCCATTTCGTGGTGCGTGGCGCTGTCAGCGACGTTCAGGAAGGCCAGGCCTTCGGCGCGCAGGGTGTCCATCAGCAGGCGAGCGGTGACGAACGAATAGTTCGGTTCACGCTCGACCAGGGTACGGGCGGTCATCACCAGGGCGGTGTTGACGTCCTTGATGGCCACGCCGTCGTACAGGTTCTTCAGGGTTTCGCGCTGGATCAGGTCGCCATCGACTTCGGCCAGGCCTTCGCAGGCTTCGCTGATGATGGTGTTCAGGCGCGCCATGTCCAGCGGCGCCAGGCTACCGTCGGCCAGGGTGATGCGAATGCTTGGGTGCGGCTCGACCACGGCGTCGGTGCTGACGCGGGTGGCGCGCTCCTTGGCGCGCTGCTCACGGTAGATGACGTAGTCACGGGCGACTTTCTGCTCGCCGGCGCGCATCAGGGCCAGTTCGACCTGGTCCTGGATTTCTTCGATGTGGATGGTGCCACCCGATGGCATGCGACGCTTGAACGTGGCCGAGACCTGCTCGGTCAGGCGCGCGACGGTGTCGTGAATGCGCGACGAAGCGGCGGCGGTACCGCCTTCAACTGCGAGGAACGCCTTGGTGATGGCCACGGTGATCTTGTCGTCGGTGTAGGGGACGACAGTACCGTTACGCTTGATCACGCGCAGTTGGCCAGGAGCAGTGGCGGCCAGATCCTGATTGGATTCGGCAACCTGCGGGGCCTTGGCCTGCGGGTTCTCGCGAGTCGTGTCGGTTTGCATGGGTGGGTGTCTCCACAGTTTCTATATTGATCAGGCGCCCAATTGGGCGCCCACCGTTCCGTCCACTTGCTCGATTGCCTGGCGGGGATGCGCAACGCAAGCGCATCCGTCCGCGCGGGCGTACCGACTTCGGGACAGACTCAGGAATAAGGGCAATGGCTTGCCGCTCCCTGGCCGAAGTCAAAAGTTCCGGGTTGCCGGAATCCGTTGCTGATGAGTGCCAGGCTCGCCTGGTTCACCCATGCCCGAACAAGGCCCTGACAGGGCTTGCCTCGGTCGCCTCCGCAGGAGCGGTTTGGCTGCTGAAACCACCGTAAGTTCAGCCGAAAAATCCGATGATTTTGCGGGTTGACTTTTGTAAGTGATTTTGCGCGAACCCCTATATCTAGTGGTTCGTCGCGATCGCGATACAAGATAATGCGGTATGGGGGTGTTTGCAAGGCGAGCGGCTGTGGATATCTTGTGGGTACTTTGTGAGTGAAACGTGAGTATTCGCTGTAGGCCTTGTGCCCACTGGTTTGAAGTGTTTTTCTGCGTCTGCTTGCCGCTGGGCAGTTTTTTTCAGGGGCCGCCGACGCACCCGGATCATTGTCCACAGAACCACCCAAGTGGGTTGGCTCGGCAGGGTCCTGGTCGTACTATCCAGGGAAAAACAACACCAACAGGCCCTACGCCATGGATCCAACGCTGCCGCGCATCCTCATCGTCGAAGACGACCAGCGTCTGGCCGAACTGACTGCCGAGTACCTGAGCGCCCAAGGGTACGCGGTCAGTGTCGAGGGCGATGGCGCTCGCGCAGCGCGACGCATCATCGACACCCAGCCGGACCTGGTCATGCTGGATGTGATGTTGCCGGGCGAAGATGGCATGAGCATCTGTCGGCGCGTGCGCAGCCAGTACCCTGGGCCCATCCTGATGCTCACGGCGCGCACCGACGAGCTGGATCAGGTGCAAGGACTGGACATTGGCGCAGACGACTACGTGTGCAAGCCCGTACGCCCCCGGCTGTTGCTGGCGCGCATCCAGGCCTTGTTGCGTCGCAGCGAGGCGCCTGCGGGCAAACGCCAGGACCTGACCTTCGGCGCGCTGCGCATCGACAGCCGGGTGCGTGAGGCGTGGCTTGGCGATCGGCAGATCGAGCTTACCGGCGCCGAATTCGACCTGCTTTGGCTGCTGGCCAGCAACGCTGGCAAGGTGCTGACCCGCGAGCAGATCTCCACGGCGCTGCGCGGTGTGGGCTATGACGGCCAGGACCGCTCCATCGACATACGCATTTCCCGTATCCGCCCTCGCATCGGCGACGACCCTATCCAGCCCCGGCTGATCAAGACCCTGCGCAGCAAAGGCTATCTGTTCGTGGGCCAATGCCCGTGAATTCCATTTTCCTGCGCATCTATGGCGGCATGCTGGCGGTCCTGGTACTGGTGGCGCTGCTGGGGGTGCTCAGCCTGCACCTGGTCAACGAAGTACGCGCCGCCCAGCACCGCGAGGGCCTGGCGCAAGGCACGTTCAGCCTCATGGCCGATAACCTGGCCGTGCAGAGCGACACCGAGCGCAAGCGTTCCCTGCTGCTGTGGGGGCGGCTGCTGGGGGTGCCGCTGCAGTTGCAGCCCATGTCGGCCTTCGCCCTCGATGGCGCACAACGCGCACGTCTGTACCGCAGCCTCGTCGTGGTCGAGAAGACCGGCCCGCATGCAGCTCGGGTGTTGCGCAGGGTAGGGCAGCAGGACCTGCTGCTGGTCGCCCAGGTCAGGCAGATCAGCGAGCAACTGGCGCGCGCTACCCTGTATCTACTGGCCGACGAGCTGGTGCGTTACCCGGTGACCGAACAGCAGCAGCGCCTGGAGCAGATCAAGCACGACAAGGGCTTCGGGTTTGGGGTTGCCTTGCAGCGTATCGAGCGGGCCAGCCTGGATGATGATCAGCGGCGCCGGGTGGAGGAGGGTGACACGGTGATGGCGCTGGGCATGGATGGCGATTCCATACGCGTGTTCGCTGGGCTCTCCGGCTCGCCGTGGGTGCTGGAGATCGGCCCCTTGCACCAGCTCAACCCCTACCCACCCCAGTTGCTGGTGTTGATCACCCTGGTTGGTTTGAGCCTCATTGGCCTGGTGGTCTACCTGCTGGTGCGCCAATTGGAGCGGCGCGTTTCCGGCCTGGCGCGGGCCGCGGCGGGCATCGCCCAAGGCAGCCTGGACACGCGTGTACCGGCAGGCGATGCCGATTCGATCGGGCGCCTGGCAGCGGCATTCAATGGCATGGCCGAGCACTTGCAGCGCTCGCTGTCCATGCAGCGCGAGCTGGTACGTGCCGTGTCGCACGAGCTGCGCACCCCCGTGGCCCGCTTGCGTTTTGGCCTGGAAATGGTCGAAAGCGCCGCCACCGAGCAGGCACGCGCCAAGCACCTTGCCGGCATGGACGGCGACATCCAGGACCTGGACAAGCTGGTGGACGAAATGCTCACCTACGCGCGCCTCGAGCAAGGCGCCCCGGCCCTGACGTTCCAGCGTATCGACCTGGATGCCTTGCTCGATCAGGTCATTGCCGAACTGGCCCCGTTGCGTCGCGACATACGCTTGTTGCGGGGCGATTGCCAGGGCGTCGAAGGCGAGACCGCCTGGGTCGAGGCAGAGCCCCGCTACCTGCACCGCGCCGTGCAGAACCTGGTGAGCAATGCCCTGCGCCACGCCGAGCACGAAGTGCGCGTGAGTTATCAGCTAGGCCCGCACGTGTGCCGTATCAATGTGGAAGATGACGGGCCGGGCATCCCGGAAGGGGTCTGGGACCGCATCTTCACGCCTTTCATGCGCCTGGATGACAGCCGCACCCGAGCCTCCGGTGGCCATGGCCTGGGTTTGTCGATCGTGCGCCGTATCATCTATTGGCACGCAGGCCGCGCCACGGTAGGCCACGGCACGGCCCTGGGTGGCGCCTGTTTCAGCCTTGCCTGGCCACGACAACAGGCGCCGTTGTAGGCTTCAGGCGCTAACCAGGCTCAGCAAGTGGCCATCCTGCAGGCAGAATTGCGCCTGCAATTGGACGCCCTTGCGCCATTGGGCGGACAGGTCGGTGAGCAGGCGCAGCGTGGCCAGCCCGTCAGCGGACCATTCGAGCAGCTCGGCATGTTCGAAGTAAAAGCGCTGGCCAGTCAGGGGGTAGAGCGTCTTGAACAGGCTTTCCTTCAGCGAGAAGGTCAGGGTCACGGCCAGGCCCAACTGCCGGTGGTCCAGACGCTCCAGCTCCATCGGTGTCAGGATCTCGCCCATCAAACGCTCGGCGCGCTCGTCATCGAGCAGCGCTTCCTGGTCCAACCCTAGCCCGCGGCAGCTGCCTTGGGCGGCAACCACCGCCGCCGCCCAGCCTTTACCGTGGGTAATCGAGCCCCGAATGCCAGCAGGCCAGATGGGGGAGCGGTCTTCGTGGGTGGTGGGCACGTAGTGCCGGCCGTCCAACTGCTGCAACGCCGCGCGCGCGCATACCCGCCCGGCGATGTATTCAGCCTGGCGCTTGGCAACTGAACGTTGCAGGCCCGCACTGGGCACGATGCCAGCACGCGCGAAGTCGTCCGGGGCCACGCTTGTGGGGTCGAAGGCGCAACTGACCAGTACCGCACCAGGCAAGGGACGGGGCAAGGGCCAGTGTTGCCGAAGCGAGGTACAGCAGGCAGGAAGGGTCGTCATGCGCGCTATTGTGCCAGCTGAGCAGGGGTTGCGGGAGGGGCAGGGCGATACAGCCCGGCACATGGGCGCAGTTTTCAACGCAAGCATGAAAACGCGCCCACTGTTGCCTACCTATTACGGTGATCGCTGGCGTCCCAGCATGGCTGCCCCGCGTGATCACTCATTGAACACCTGCTTGAAAAACGCCTGCATGTCTGCCCAGGAGCGTTCGTCGGCCGCCTTGTCATAACCAATGTCCGGCCCGCCGTGAGCGCCATGGCTCAGGCGGTCGGCATCAGGGTTGGTGAACCCGTGCTTGGCCCCGTCGAGGCTGACGAAACGGTAATTCACCTTCGCCGCGTCCATCTCCGCCTTGAAGGCCTGCACCTGTTCGGCGGTCACCATGCTGTCCGCTGCGCCGTGCTCCACCAGAATTGCCGCCCTCACCACCCCAGGCTTTGCGGGTGTAGTGGTAGCCAGGGCGCCATGGAAACTCACCACACCGTCGAGCTTCTCGCCGCGCCTGGCGGCATCGAGTACCACCTTGCCGCCAAAGCAGTACCCCACAGCGCCCAGGTCATGCTTGTTGGTGTTGGGCTGCAACTTGAGCAATTCCAGCCCGGCGTCGAAGCGCCTGGCAGCAGCCTTGGGGTCCTTGAGTGCTGCCGCCATGAACGCCTGGGCGTCCTGAGGGTGCTCGGTGTGCTTGCCGTCACCGTACATGTCGATGGCCAGGGCGTTGTAACCCAGCGCTGCCAAGTCCCGGGCGCGTCGTTTGGCGTAGTCATTGAGCCCCCACCACTCATGCACCACGACGATGCCTGGCCGCTTGCCGGTAACGGCGTCGTCATAAGCGTAATAGCCGACCAGCCGGTTGCCGTCGGCATCCTGGTAGGGGATCTCGCGGGTCTGTACCGCCGCCTGGGCAAAGGCGGCAGTACACATCAAGGTCAAGGCCAGCAAGGCGCGCATGGTGACTACTCCTGGATTGCAATCGGTTCGTTCAGTCAATGTTCAGCAAGGGTTCAGTCGAGGTTCAGTGTGCCCTGCTTACTCTAGCTTCCAGACCTCAACAGCGCACTCGACTGGAGTAACCTCACCATGAAAACATTCAATACCCTGCTTGCCGCCGTAGCCGTCTGCGCCGCTGGCATGACCAGCGCCCAGGCGGCCGACGAAAACTTCGCCAGCCTCACCTACGGCCAGACCAGCGACAAGGTTCGCAAGTCAGGCCTGCTGCAACGCAACACCGACCACCTCAACACCGACGGCGTCATCGCCAAGGACGGTACCTGGGGCGTGCGCCTGGGGCGCATCAATGACCAGGGTCGCTACTACATGACCTACGACAACGTTTCCGGTGACCACAGCGGCTTGAAACTTCGCCAGGAAAACCTGCTGGGCAGCTATGACCTGTTCCTGCCCGTAGGCGATACCACCAAGCTGTTCGGCGGCGGCACCCTCGGCATGACCAAGCTGTCCCAGGAATCGCCAGGCCTGAGCCGCGACACCGACTACGGTTATGCCTACGGCCTGCAGGCAGGCGTCATCCAGGACATCACCGACAAGGCCTCGGTCGAACTGGGCTACCGCTACCTGCGCACCAATGCCGCCACCGAGGTCAGCCCCCACGGCGCGCCGAAGGCCGGCACATTGCGCCTGAGCAGCAGCGCGCAGACCTATCTGGCGGCTTCCTACAAGTTCTGACCTGCCCGTCGCGTTATCCTGTAGCGACCCGGGTCTGGCAAGCCAGCTCCAACCAGTGCCATGCTGGGCCATCAGGCCGGTGGGCGCACGCGGTGGGGCTGGCTTTTCAGCATTGGGCACCGTACAGGCACATCCATCAAGGAGCTGCACATGAAACTGCTGGTGGTCGAGGACGAAGCCTTGCTTCGCCATCACCTCTATACCCGCCTGGGGGAAAGTGGCCACGTGGTCGAGGCGGTCGCCAATGCCGAGGAGGCGTTGTACCAGGCCGAGCAGTACCACTTCGACCTGGCGGTGGTCGACCTGGGGCTGCCGGGCATCAGTGGCCTGGAGCTGATCACGCGCCTGCGCAACCAGGCCAAGACCTTCCCCATCCTCATCCTCACGGCCCGCGGCAACTGGCAGGACAAGGTCGAAGGGCTGGCCGCTGGCGCCGACGACTACCTGGTCAAGCCGTTCCAGTTCGAAGAACTCGAGGCGCGCCTCAATGCGCTGCTGCGCCGCTCCAGCGGCTTCACCCAGTCAACCATCGCCGCCGGCCCGTTGGTCCTTGACCTCAATCGCAAGCAGGCGACGCTCGACGAGCAGCCACTGGGCCTGACTGCCTACGAATACCGCATCCTCGAGTACCTGATGCGTCATCACCAGCAGGTGGTGGCCAAGGATCGCCTGATGGAGCAACTCTACCCTGGCGATGAAGAGCGTGATCCAAACGTCATCGAAGTGCTCATCGGGCGCTTGCGGCGCAAGCTCGAAGGCGAGTGCGGCTTCAAGCCCATCGATACCGTGCGCGGGCTTGGCTACCTGTTCACCGAGCGCTGCCGATGATTCGATCCCTGCGTGTGCGCCTGATGCTGGCCGCTGCCGTGTTGGCGGTGCTGTTCATGCTGGCGCTGCTGCCAGCTTTGCAGAAAGCCTTCAGCCTTGCCTTGCAGGAGTCGATCGAACAACGCCTGGCTTCGGACGTGACCACGCTGATTTCGGCGGCGCGTATCGAAAACGGGCAGTTGCAGATGCCGGCGTTGTTGCCGGACGAACGTTTCAACCTGCCCTATACCGGTCTGCTGGGGTACATCTTCGACCGCGCTGGCCAACTGGTCTGGCAGTCCCGGGCCACGGCGGCGCAGAACATCAACTATCAGCCTCGCTACGATGGCCGCGGAAACGAGTTCGCACGCATCCACCAGGCCAATGGCGAGGAGTTCTTCGTTTATGACGTCGAGATTAAGCTGCTGGGCGGCAAGAGTGCCGCCTTCAGCATCGTGGCCCTGCAGCCGGTGCGCGACTATCAGCGCACCCTCGATGGCCTGCGTGAAAAACTCTACCTGGGCTTCGGGGCTGCCTTGCTGGCACTGCTGGCGCTGCTCTGGGCCGGGTTGACCTGGGGGTTGCGCTCGCTACGCCGCCTTAGCCGCGAGCTCGACGATCTGGAATCCGGCGCGCGGGACGGCCTGAGCACACACCACCCCCGCGAACTGCTGCGCCTGACCGGTTCGCTGAACCGCCTGCTGCAAAGCGAGCGCGAGCAACGCCAGCGCTACCGGGATTCGCTGGACGACCTGGCGCACAGCCTGAAGACGCCCTTGGCCGTGTTGCAGGGGGTGGGCGAAAGCCTGCAGCAGCACAACGGTGAACGGGAGCAGGCCAGGGTCTTGCAGAGCCAGATCGAACGCATGAGCCAGCAGATCGACTATCAACTGCAACGGGCCAGCCTGCGCAAGAGTGGCCTGGTGCGTCATAGCGTGGTGCTACGCCCCTTGCTCGACAGCCTGTGTAGCACGCTGGCCAAGGTCTACCGCGATAAACACGTGGACGTGACCTTGCAGGTGCCGGACCAGGCGCGGGTACCCATGGAGCAGGGCGCATTGCTCGAACTGCTGGGTAACCTCCTGGAAAACGCCTACCGCCTGAGCCTGGGCCAGATAAGGGTCAGCCTGTTCAGAGAAGCTGGACGGCTCACGCTCTGTATCGAAGATGACGGTCCAGGCGTGCCCGCCAACCAGCGCCAGCGCATTCTGGAGCGTGGTGAGCGGTTGGACAGTCAGCACCCGGGGCAAGGCATCGGCCTGGCTGTGGTGAAGGACATCATCGACAGCTACGATGCCGAACTTAGCCTGGATGACTCGGCGCTTGGCGGCGCCGCCTTCCGTATCACCTTCAATCTGGAATGAGCCCAGGCGGTTTTCCGCCATCTGGGCCGCTCCAATTCCGCCAGCGGGCGGAAACCCGCCACCCTTCCTCACGTTTCGCCCCGACGTTGGGCATGGAAAGCCAGCAATAGCCCTGCCTGCACCCGGTTTGGGCATTTTGGCATCACCCTTGCTATCGCTATTGGCAGAGGCCTGCGAAGGCAGCTCTACCACAACGACAAATCCCTCCAAGTGCAGGAGGGTTAGCGATTCAGGTGCTGCACCCCTGGAACAGGGTGGCGCGGCACACTTGAGGAAAAACAGCCATGACGACACGTCAGCCGCTTTACAAATCCCTGTATGTCCAGGTGTTGGTTGCCATCACCATCGGTATTCTGCTCGGCCATTACTACCCGGAAACGGGCGTTGCCCTCAAACCCTTGGGTGATGGCTTCGTCAAACTGATCAAGATGGTCATCGCACCGATCATCTTCTGCACCGTGGTCAGCGGTATCGCCGGCATGCAGAGCATGAAATCCGTCGGCAAGACGGGCGGCTATGCGTTGCTGTATTTTGAAATCGTCTCCACCATCGCGCTGATCATCGGCCTGGTGGTCGTCAACGTGGTCAAGCCCGGCGCGGGCATGCACATCGACGTCAGCACCCTCAATGCCAGCAGCGTGGCTGCCTATGCCGCCGCTGGCGCGCAGCAGACCACCGTAGGCTTCCTGCTCAACGTCATCCCCAACACCGTGGTCGGTGCCTTCGCCAACGGCGACATCCTGCAAGTACTGATGTTCTCGGTGCTGTTCGGCTTCGCCCTGCACCGCCTGGGCAGCTACGGCAAGCCGTTCCTGGACATGATCGATCGCTTCGCCCATGTCATGTTCAACATCATCAACATGATCATGAAGCTGGCCCCGATCGGTGCCTTCGGCGCCATGGCCTTCACCATCGGCCAGTACGGCGTGGGCTCGCTGGTGCAGCTGGGTTACCTGATGGCGTGCTTCTACATCACCTGCCTGCTGTTCGTGCTGGTGGTGCTTGGTGGCATCTGCCGCGCCCACGGTTTCAGCGTACTCAAGCTGATCCGCTACATCCGTGAAGAGCTGCTGATCGTGCTGGGCACGTCCTCGTCCGAGTCCGCGCTGCCACGCATGCTGGCCAAGATGGAACGCCTGGGTGCCAAGAAGTCCGTGGTAGGCCTGGTCATTCCGACCGGTTACTCGTTCAACCTGGACGGCACCTCGATCTACCTGACCATGGCTGCGGTGTTCATCGCCCAGGCTACCGACACCCCGATGGACATCACCCACCAGATCACCCTGCTGCTGGTGCTGCTGGTCGCCTCCAAAGGTGCCGCTGGCGTTACCGGTTCGGGCTTCATCGTGCTGGCGGCCACGCTGTCTGCCGTGGGCCACTTGCCGGTTGCCGGCCTGGCGCTGATCCTGGGCATCGACCGCTTCATGTCCGAAGCGCGTGCCTTGACCAACCTGGTGGGCAACGCCGTTGCCACCGTGGTCGTAGCCAAGTGGGTCAACGAGATGGACAACGACAAGCTGGCGTCGGAGTTGGCTTCGGGTGGCGGTCCGCTGATCGACACCCGTCCGACCGACGACCTGGGCGTTGCCGAAGGTCCAGCACGTTGATTACAGCGTAACGGTACGAAAAAAGGCGACCCGGCGGGTCGCCTTTTTCATGGGCGGCTGTTGGTACTTGAGCCAGATGGCGACAGCACAACCCCCCAGATGCAGCGCTATTGCACCTTCAAGCCAGCACCACCTCCAGCACGCGGATCACATCCGTCTGCGGATAATGCCACCTGACCTGCACATCCCAGAATTTGACCCCATACACCCGTTCGGCCACAGGCACCTGATAGGCTGGCCGTGGGTCTTGCGCCAAGCATTGCTCGATCAATGCCACCAGGGGCTCGCCCAGGCGCAACGCATGCTCGCGGGCCTGGGGCAGGGCGCTGTCGGCCCACTGCACGGTAATGGCCACTGGCGCACCGCTGGCCATGTGGTTATGGGCACCCTCGACACTGTCGGCATAGGGTACGTAGGGCTTGATGTCCAGCACCGGCGTGCCGTCGAGCAGGTCGATGCCTGACAACAGCAAGCGGCCAGGTTCAACGCCCTCCAGCCGCACCACCGACTGGCCGATGCCGTTGGGCCGGTGGGTGGCGCGAGTGGCGAACACACCCATGCTCTTGTTGCCCCCCAGGCGCGGTGGGCGCACTTTGAGCCTGGGTTTTTCTTCCAGGGCCTGGTGGAACAGAAACAGCAGCCAGACGTGGCTGACCTGTTCCAGCCCTTCGACTGCCTCGGCTTGGTCGAACGGGGGCAGTAGCTCCAGCACACCGCGTGCGGCCGGCGCCAGTTGCGGCTGGCGCGGAATGGCGAACTTCTCCTTGAAACAGGAGCGCACGATCCCCACCGGCGCCACCGTATGCTGCATGACCATTCAGCCGTGCACGCGCTGGGTCAGGCCCTTCAGGAAGTTGCGCAGCAACTGGTCGCCGCACGGGCGGTAGTTGTCATGGCCGGCCTTGCGAAACAGTGCGCTGAGCTCAGGTTTGCTGACGGGGAAATCGACCGATTTCAAGATGGCGTGCAGGTCGTCCTCTTTCAGTTCGAAAGCCACTCGCAGCTTCTTCAGGATCTGGTTGTTGGTAACCGGCAGTTCGACAGGTTGTGCCGGACGGCTTTCATCCTTGCCGCGACGGTAGATGACCAGGCCGTCGAGAAAGTGCGCCATGACCCGGTCCGGGCAGCGCACAAAGCCTTCCTCTTCTTCTTTCTTCACATAGGTCGCCAGGACGACAGGGTTCACGTCCAGGCCGGTCAAACCGATGATCTCGGCCATCTTGGCGTCATTGACTTTCAACATGTAGCGCAGGCTGCGCAGGACGTCATTGTGGTTCATTGCTGCAAAATCCTGTTCTCGTGCCGCACGTAATCGCACGGCCTCTCACTTAGAAACGTTCAGTGCCCATCAGGTAGCGCCATTGGCCCAGCGCCAGCTTGCCCATCGAAACACCGCCCAGGCGTATGCGGCGCATGCCCAGCAACTCCAGGCGCAGGTAGGCGCACAGTTCGGAAATCTGGCCGGGTTGCGGGTTTTTCAGCACCAGGCGCAAATGGGTTTCGTTCTGCCAGCTGGCCTTGGCCTTGGGCAATTCGCGGTCATTGCGGGTCACACCGCGTGCCAGGCGCTCGAGCATCTGGGCACTGGCTTCACCGCGCACCTGGACCACGAACTCCTGTTCAAGCTTGCGCAGGTCGGCGTTGATCTTGCGGGTTACCCGCCAGTCCTGGGTAAACACCTGCAAGCCGCTGGCACCCGGTTCCAACGGTGCTACACAGGCCTGGCGGGTGAAATGCCCGTGCAAGGGGCGCACGCCTTCGCGATGGGCCTCGCTGAGGCTGGTCATGTTCAGGCCAAGCCGGGCAGTTTCGTTGTCCATGCCCGCGCCTTGGTGGAGCAGCAGCGTGACCGGCTCCAGGCTCTCGGCGCGCGCGCCGGGCAGCAGCTCGACGTGCTGCTGCTCGACCTTGAACTGCGGTTGCTCGACCACCACGCCGTCGACCGTCACCCAGCCTCCTTCGATATACAACTCAGCCTCGCGGCGGGAACAGCCAAGCTGCTCGACAAGGCGTTTGGACAGACGGACGGGTTCGGACATGACGACGATTCGCAAAGGCAAAGAAAGGCTGCATTGTACCCTTCCCGCCGGGCGAGGGGCGGGAATCTGTGTCAATCAGGCCGCGCTGTGCCTGCGCATGTGCAGCAAGGGATACGGTTGGCCCAGACCGTCCTTGGGCGAACGGCCCACGATCTCAAAGCCCTGGTGCAGATAAAAGCCCAGCGCCTGGGTGTTCTGCTCGTTGACGTCGAGGGTCAGGGCGTCCAACGCCTGCACCGCATGCTGCAGCAATTGTTTGCCGATACCTCGGCCATGCCACTGCGGGTCCACGAACAACATGTCGATGCGCCCGCCTGCCACGCCGATGAAACCCTGGATGCTGCGATCAGGCCCACGGGCACAGACCAGCATCACCGCGTCCAGATACCGCCGCAGCACCTTGTCGCGCAGCAGCACGATGTAGGGTTCGGGCATAAAGGCGTGCGTCGCACGTACCGCGTCTTCCCATACGCTGACCAGCCTGGGGTAGTCGCTCAGGTGAGGCGTTTCCAGGGTCGAGAAGGTGCGCATCGGGTCCTTGCTCCAGTGGCCGTCAAAACAAGGATAGATGCTGGAGGAGGGCGCGACCCGGGGCGGGCCGCGCCACTGCGACAGGAGGCAGGCAGGGCGCCCTGTCAGATGGGCTCTGCCCACATGTCGTATTCGTCGGCGTCCACCACGCGGCAACGTACCTTGTCGCCAGGCTTGAAGCCGTGGTTGCCATCGATGAAGACACTGCCGTCGATTTCTGGCGCGTCGAAGAAACTGCGGCCCACCGAGCCTTGCTCTTCGACCTCGTCGATGAGCACGTCGATTTCCTTGCCGATGCGCATCTGCAGGCGGGCGGCGCTGATGGCCTGCTGGTGCGCCATGAAGCGGTCCCAGCGATCCTGTTTGACGTCGTCCGGGACGTCGGCCAAGCCCAGGTCGTTGGCCGGGGCACCTTCGACAGGCGAGTACTGGAAGCAGCCCACGCGGTCGAGTTGGGCCTCGGTCAGCCAGTCCAGCAGGTACTGGAAGTCTTCCTCGGTTTCGCCTGGGAAGCCGACGATGAAGGTCGAACGAATGACCAGCTCCGGGCACTGCTCGCGCCACTGCTTGATGCGGGCCAGGGTCCGGTCTTCGAAGGCCGGGCGCTTCATCGACTTGAGCACCTTGGGGCTGGCGTGCTGGAACGGAATGTCCAGGTACGGCAGGATCTTGCCGGCAGCCATCAATGGGATCACATCGTCGACATTGGGGTACGGATACACATAGTGCAGGCGCACCCACGCACCCAGGCTGCTCAGGGCCTCACACAACTCGAGCATGCGGGTCTTGACCGGGCGGCCGTTCCAGAAGTCGGTCTTGTACTTGACGTCTACGCCGTAGGCGCTGGTGTCCTGGGAAATCACCAGGATTTCCTTGACCCCGGCCTTGACCAGGCGCTCGGCCTCGCTCAGCACGTCGCCCACCGGGCGGCTGACCAGCTTGCCACGCATCGACGGAATGATGCAGAAGCTGCAGCTGTGGTTACAGCCTTCGGAAATCTTCAGGTAGGCATAGTGGCGCGGCGTCAGCTTGACCCCTTGCGGCGGCACCAGGTCGATCAGCGGGTTGTGGTCCTGACGCGGCGGCACCACTTCGTGCACGGCGTTGACCACCTGCTCGTACTGCTGCGGGCCGGTCACCGAAAGCACGCTTGGGTGCACATCGCGAATGCTGCCTTCCTCGACACCCATGCAGCCGGTGACGATCACCTTGCCGTTTTCCTTGATGGCTTCACCGATCACTTCAAGCGATTCGGCCTTGGCGCTGTCAATGAAACCGCAGGTGTTGACCACCACCACGTCGGCATCCTCGTACGTTGGCACGACTTCATAGCCTTCCATGCGCAACTGGGTGAGGATGCGCTCGGAATCGACCAGGGCTTTGGGACAACCCAAGCTGACGAAACCGACCTTGGGGGTGGCGGGCGTGGTGGACATGACTAACCTCGGCGTTGAATACAGGTCGCCCAGCGTTGATCGGGGGCGACCTTGACGGGCGCTTTTGGCGCCTCTGATCAAAAAGTGCGCAATTCTAGCGAGCGATGGATCGATTGACCAGCAGAAATACGACGAACGCTGCGCTATGCTTCGCGCCGTTACGCCAGGCCCGGATGGGCGAACTGGCATGCACGCTGACAACAGTGGCCCTGAGGGCCTTTTGCGGGAGTGGTCGATGGTTCAGGCAAGCAGTCACGCCGAGGGCGGGCACGCAGCGAAGCAGGGGGCGACCCGGTCGCTGGGCCTGCTGGTGGCGGCGGTCGGGGTGGTTTATGGCGATATCGGCACCAGCCCGCTGTATACCCTGAAGGAAGTGTTCACGGGCGGTTATGGGGTGCAGGTCAACCACGACGGTGTGCTGGGAATCCTGTCGTTGATCCTCTGGTCGCTGCTGTGGGTGGTGTCATTCAAGTACGTGGTGTTCATCCTGCGTGCCGACAACCAGGGGGAGGGCGGCACCATGGCCCTGACCGCGCTGGCGCGGCGTGCCACGGCTGCGTATCCGCGCCTGCGCACCCTGATGGTGATCTGCGGTTTGATCGGCGCCTCGCTGTTCTATGGCGACAGCATGATCACCCCGGCAGTCTCGGTGCTCTCGGCCGTCGAGGGCCTGGGCCTGGCCTTCGATGGTATCGACCATTGGGTGGTGCCGGTGTCGCTGGTGGTGTTGGTGGCACTGTTTCTGGTGCAGCGCCACGGCACCGAGAAAATCGGCAAGCTGTTCGGCCCGGTCATGGTTCTATGGTTCGTGGTGCTGGCCGCGCTGGGGGTCCATGGCATCGCACAGACGCCCGAAGTGCTCCGCGCCTTCAACCCCGGTTGGGCGGTCAACTTCTTCATCGTCCATCCCGGCATGGGCGTGGCCATCCTCGGCGCGGTGGTGCTGGCGCTGACCGGTGCCGAGGCGCTCTATGCCGACATGGGGCACTTTGGCCGCAAGCCGATCGCACGGGCCTGGTTCGCCCTGGTGCTGCCGGCACTGGTGCTCAACTACTTTGGCCAGGGCGCCATGCTGCTGCAAAACCCCGAGGCTGCGCGCAACCCGTTCTACCTGCTGGCGCCCAGCTGGGCCTTGCTGCCGCTGGTCGGCCTTGCCACCCTGGCCACCGTGATTGCGTCGCAAGCGGTAATATCCGGCGCCTTCTCGCTCACCCGACAGGCCATCCAGTTGGGCTACATCCCGCGTATGCACATCCAGCACACCTCCAGTGACGAGCAAGGGCAAATCTACGTGGCGGCAGTCAACTGGACGTTGATGGTGGGCGTGGTGCTGCTGGTGATCGGCTTCGAGTCCTCGGGCGCTTTGGCCGCAGCCTATGGCGTGGCCGTCACCGGCACAATGTTGATGACGACCATTCTGGTGGCGGCGGTGATGTTGTTGCTGTGGAAATGGCCGCCGATCCTGGCCGTGCCCCTCTTGCTGGGCTTTCTGTTCGTTGACGGGCTGTTTTTCGCCGCCAACGTTCCGAAGATCGTCCAGGGCGGGGCCTTCCCTGTGCTGGCAGGCGGTGTGCTGTTCCTGCTGATGAGCACCTGGAAACGTGGCAAGCAAATTCTCGTCGAACGTATAGACGAAGGGGCGCTGCCACTGCCGCTGTTCATCAGCAGTATCCGCATCCAGCCGCCGCACCGGGTGGAGGGCACGGCCGTGTTTCTCACCGCCCGCTCGGACGCCGTTCCCCATGCGTTGCTGCACAACATGCTGCACAACCAGGTGCTGCACAGCCAGGTCGTGTTGCTGACGGTGCTCAGCGAAGATCGACCTCGCGTGCCAGAGCAGGAGCGATTCGAGGTGGAGGCCTATGGCGATGGCTTCTTCAGGGTGGTCCTGCATTTCGGCTTCATGGATGAGCCGGACGTGCCGGCGGCGCTGAAACTCTGCCACCTGGACGAGCTGGACTTCACGCCCATGCGCACCACCTATTTCCTGAGCCGCGAAACCGTGATCGCGTCCAGGCTCGAAGGCATGTCGCGCTGGCGAGGCAACCTGTTCGCGTTCTTGCTGAAGAATGCCAACGGCAATTTGAGGTTCTTCAACCTGCCGCTCAATCGGGTAATCGAGTTGGGTACTCAGGTCGAGATCTGAAAAGGGCAGGGGAGGCGCTGAGGGCATTCCCCTGGGGCCTAGTGATGTTTGCGGCGATGCGCAGATACTGGGGCTGGTGCGCAGCCCATCGCGGCCGGTCCGGCGCCCCGGCGAGGCCGTTCTGACACTGACCGCGTAACGCCTGAGTCAGTAGCTTCACAGGGCTTTGTAGGAGCAACTGTCTGGCACCGCCCCTGACAGCTAGCAGATTTCCGGGTAGGAGCGGCCCTTGTGCCGCGATGGGCCGCAGCGCGGCCCCGGCAATATACGCTGCGAAGCTGAAATCTAAGGGCTGCTGCGCAGCTTAACGCGGCATGAGGTCATGCAGGGGGGCAGGGTAACCCCTGATTCGCGCTATCAGAGCCACCCGCTCGACCTGACCCCAGTGACTGCTGTCCTTACCCCAACCCTCAATTCTGCTCGGCCACACTCGACTTGCCCTGACGGGTCTCGATCTCATCGATCAGCCGCTTGGCCAGGGCAGGGTAGTTTTCATCGAAGTGGTGCCCGCCCGGCAGTTTCAGACGCTCGCCCACGGCGGTCTTGTCGGTGCAACCGCTTTCGTCGCTTTCTTCCACCCCGTATACGCACACCACTTTCGCAGCCGGCAGCTTGGCCATCTCAGGTCCAGTGGGCGCCTCTTGACCTTCCTTGCCCAGCCAGCCTTCGACTTCGATCTCGAAGCTGCCGCTGCGGGCAAAGGCCAGCAGCATGACAGCGTCCACCCGTTGCTGGTCTTCAGCCGGCAGGCGGTTGTAGATGGCAGGCAGTACGTCAGCACCGAACGAGTACCCCGTCAGGACGAAACGCTTGGTCCCCCACTTCTGCCGATAGTGGTGCATCAGTTCGGACAGGTCGGCAGCACTTTGCTCCGGTGTCTTGTGTTGCCAGTAGTAGCGCAGGGTATCGATGCCCACCACCGGATAGCCCAGCTTGGCCATCTCCCCGGCCACGTCGCGGTCCAGGTCGCGCCAGCCGCCGTCGCCGGACAAGAACAGCGTGACGGTATCGGTGGTTTGACCGGCAGGGACCTCAACCACGGGAATCGCCAGTGCGTTGCCATCCTGGCCCACCAAGGCCTGGGTCAGCTGTGCCTTGAGCACTTGCGGCAGGTGGATGTCATAGTCGCTGATGCTGGTTTCGGCATTGTTCTGGTCACGCACGAAGGCCGCACTGGCATCGTCCGGATTATCGTTCCACGCCACGCTCCAGTGGCCGTGGGGCGCGGTCTTTGGCAGCGGTACCTGACACCCTGGCTGCTCGACCGTAAAGCCCACGGAAATTGCCCGGGCCTTGTCGTCGTTCTGGCTGGCCAGCCAGCGCCAGGCTTGGGTGGCACCCGGGCCAATGCCGGCGACCAGGGTCGGTTTGCTCGGCAACTGCGCCAGGGCCGTGTCCATGGCTTGCTGCTGCTTGGCGCAATCACCGGCAGGCAGCACCACTTGCACCAATTGCGCTTCGGCCGCCTGGCCAAGGTCCAGCAACTGCTTGTGGGTCAGGGCCTGGTCCTGTGGCACGCCGATCGCCACCCAGGCGGTGGGGTGCACCCCTGGGGTAACGCGGGTGATGCTGGCATCGTTGATTTGAAGTTGCTCAAGCTGTGCCTCAGGGGCCGGCCGCGTCCAGAACCAGAACGCCGTGGCGCCGGCCAGGGCGGCCAGCAGCAGGGTGATCCACGGGTAAAGCCAAAAGCGTCGGGTCATCAGCGTTTCACCAATCCAGTCAAGCCGCCGGCAATCAGGGCGGCAGTGTCGGCCAGTGCCACCAGCGGGTCGAGCCCGGCAGGCACGGCCATGTAGCGAGGTTCCCAGTCAGGCTGGAACTTGTCCTTGAACCGGCGCAGCCCCTGGAAGTTGTAGAGTTGCTCGCCACGGCGGAACACCATCGAGCCCAGACGCTGGGTCAAGGGCGCACCGCGCCGTGGTTGCAGCCCCGACAGCGGTACCATGCCCAGGCTGAACCGGCCGTAATCATGGCTTTTGTAATGCAGGATCAAGCCAATCATCATGAACTCCATGGTCAGCTTGGGGGCCTCCGGGTGTGCACGCATCAGGTCGAGGCTGGCCAGCTCGTTGCTGTGGGTCTCGAGCAGGTTGGCAAAGGCCACGGGGCGGCCTTGGAAGCGAATCAGGGCGATACGGAAGTGCTGCAGGTAATCCGGGCTGAAACGGCCCAGCGAAAAGCCCTTTTCGCGAACGTTCTTGCCACTGAGCCATGCATCGGAAATTTCCTTGAGCTCAGCCAGCGGCGCATGGCCTGGCTCATGGATTTCCAGGCTCAGCCCGTCACGGCCGCCTCGGTTCCACGTGTAGCGCAGGTCCTTCATTTCCTTGCCTTTGGCATCGAGGTCGAAGCGGCGCAGGTCGACACGGGCTTCCTCGCCCAGCTTCAGGGCAGTCAGGCCGATGTCCATGTAGAACGGCAGGTTCTCCGCGCGCACCTGGTAAAACACTGGTCGAGCATGGTGCAGGTCGCACAGGTCGCGGAACTGCCAGATCATCTCGGCACGCTCCTGGGCCGGCCCGATCGGATCGTACAGCGCAACCAGACTACGACCACGGCGGGCATACATCAGAAACGCGTTGTCCCGGGGATGGAACAGCAGCGCCTTGTCGCCGGTCAGGGCCAGGCCGCCATCAGGCTGGTCGGACGCCTGCAGAATACGGTGAGCCCGTTGCAGTTCGGCTTCATCGGGCAGGTGGATCACCGGCGGTGCGGTGCGCAGCAACCAGGTCAGCGCCAGCGCTGCCAGCAGCAAGGCACTGCCCATCGCCGCACGCAGGCCACGGGGGGCATCGGCGTCCAGGGTGAACTGCCACCACAGCTGATGGCTGTAGGGCACATCCTGGTAGGCGAACAACAGCAGCCACACCGAGGCGCCCACCGCGCAGGCACTGGCCACCAGATACACTGGCGAGAACGGCAGTTCCATCAAGCGGCTGGGCCGGTAGAACGAGCGGCGGAACAAGGCCAGGAGCGCGGCCGTGAACGTCAGCAGGCAGGCCTCTTCCCAGTCGAAGCCCTTGAGCAGCGAGAGCAATGCCCCCACCAGCAGCAGCACCGTGGTCAGCAGCCACGCGGCCGACAGGCGCCGGCGCAGGCCTTGGGCCAGCAACAGGCACAGCACGCCGATCAGGCTGGCGCCGAAGTGGGAGGCATCGATCAGCCGATGGGGGATCAGAAAGCCCATGTGCTCAAGGCGGGTATCGATCTCGGGCGTGGCGCCGGAAAACAGCAATACCACCCCCGAGAGGAAGACCATGATGGCCAGGATAGGCGCTGCCAGCCCAGAGGCAGCCTTCATGGCCTGCCGCGCGAACAGCAGACGCCGGGCTTCGTTGGCCAATAGCAGGACGCAGGCCAGCAGAAGCGGCAGCACCACATAGATGATGCGGTACAACAGCAATGCGGCTGCCAGCGGCGCAGCGCCCAATTGGTTGGCGAACGCGGCCAGCAGGATGGCCTCGAACACCCCAACACCACCGGGCACATGGCTGAGCACACCCGCGGCCAGCGCCAGTAGGTAGACCAGTACGAAGGCGCCAAAGGGGGGCGCTTCGGGCAGCAGCAGGTAGAGCACGGTGGCCGCGGCGGCCACGTCCAGGGCCGTGATCAGCAGTTGCAGGCCAGTCAGCCGTGCGCCGGGCAGTCGCAGCGTGCGCCGGCCCAGTTGCACCAACAGGTTGTCAGGCACTGGCTGCTCGGCCAACCGCTTGCGATACAGGCCAACTGCCAACAAGGCGCAAGCGGCCAGGACGGCAACCGCAACGCCAGCCAGCAAGCCCTGCGGCAACCGCAGGGCAGTCGAGGCGGCAGGCAGATTGCTCAGGGTGGCCAATGCCGCAAGCGGTGGCAAAGCACAACCGAGTGAAAGGCTGGCGAAGACCGTCATGCGTGCGACTTCGCCCGCGCCCACGCCTTGGCGTGCATACAGGCGGTAGCGCACCGAACCGCCGGATAGCATGGACAGGCCGATGGCATTGCCGATGGCAAAGGCGCTGAAACCACCCAGTACCAACGTTCGCGCAGGCAGCTTGACCCCAGCGTAGCGGCTGGCCGACCACTCGTAGCCCAGCAGGATCACGAAACCGATCACGGTCGCCAGCAGCGCGCCAAGCAGTGACTGCACTGGCACTTCGAGCATGGCATCGTGCAAGGCATAGATGTCCAGCTCGCTCAGCAGGTGGCGGCAGGCGATCAAGGCCATGGTGAACAGCACCAGCGTCACCGCCAGCCCAATCGGCTGACGATAGCGGCTTATCCGTTCAAGCAAAGGCAGGCGCTGCACGGCTCCGGGCAGCGCTGTGGCCAGCGGCACCGAAGGTTCAGGGTTCTGAGCGGTCATGGATTACCTCGGGCGTCAGGCACGAGGTGAAGAAGAGGCGCGGCCAAGTGAAAGTCCCTTTGGAAAACGTATCCAATATTACTCCGGCCATGGGCGCTTAACAGCCCGGCAGGGGTTAAAGATAGTTCATCCACGCAAGGGTAGCGCCCGCCGCTAATCGGGTATGCGCCAAGGCATGCAAGCGTCGCTTGCAAGTAAGGGGGTAGAAACGAAAAACCCCGCGCGTATCGCTACGCACGGGGTTTGTTCTGACGAATATGGTTGCGGGAGCCGGATTTGAACCGACGACCTTCGGGTTATGAGCCCGACGAGCTACCAGACTGCTCCATCCCGCGTCAGAGGTGCGCATTCTACAGCGAAGCGCATTGGTGTCAAGCGTTTAATGAAGCGCGAGGCCAACGCTTGAACAGAGCAGGGCGCATCCATGCTTACCCTGTTGCCGTTTGACAGGCAAAGAAAAAGGCCACTGCGTTAACAGTGGCCTTTTCTTGAACTTGGTTGCGGGAGCCGGATTTGAACCGACGACCTTCGGGTTATGAGCCCGACGAGCTACCAGACTGCTCCATCCCGCGTCTGTGGGGCGGATTCTACAGCTTCAGCCGGTGGTGTCAAGTGCTACTCATTGATTTAGCGAGGTTTTTTACGAATTGCTTTTCGCGCGCGCAAAGAAAAAGGCCACTGTGTGAACAGTGGCCTTTTCTCGAATCTGGTTGCGGGAGCCGGATTTGAACCGACGACCTTCGGGTTATGAGCCCGACGAGCTNNCTGCTCCATCCCGCGCCTGTGAAATCGAATTCTACGGATTTATCATGCAGTGTCAAGCAAATAGTGTGAAAAGCCCTTTTTGTTCAATCCTTTAGGTGTGTAAAGCGCGGGCTTGGGTAGCGCTCATGCAGTGAATGCCGGCGCTGCCCAACCATGCCCATGCTGTTTGAACCTGAAACCATGCGCTATTATCTGTATGAATTTACAGTGCTTATGGTCATACATGTCCCTGCGCAAGATCATCCACGTCGACTGCGACTGCTTTTATGCCGCCATCGAAATGCGCGACGACCCTCGTCTTGCAGGTCGTCCCATGGCAGTGGGCGGGTCGGCCGAAAGGCGTGGGGTCATCGCCACGTGCAACTATGAAGCGCGTGCCTACGGGGTGCGTTCTGCAATGTCGTCCCGTCACGCCCTCAAGTTGTGCCCGGACCTGCTGATCGTCAAACCTCGCTTCGAGGCTTACCGTGAGGCTTCTCGAGAGATACATGCCACCTTTCGTGACTACACCGACCTGATCGAGCCGCTGTCGTTGGACGAGGCCTACCTGGATGTCAGCGAAAGCCAATGGTATGCCGGCAGCGCTACACGCATCGCCGAAGACATCCGTCGGCGCGTGGCTCGTACCCTGCACATCACCGTCTCGGCCGGGGTGGCGCCCAACAAGTTTCTGGCCAAGATCGCCAGCGACTGGCGCAAGCCCAATGGCCTGTTCGTGATCAAGCCTGATGAAATAGAAGCGTTCGTGGCGGCGCTGCCGGTCACCCGTTTGCACGGTGTGGGCAAGGTCACTGCAGACAAGCTGACCCGCCTGGGGATCGAGACCTGCTCGCAGTTGCGCGACTGGTCTCGCCTGGCGCTGGTACGTGAGTTCGGCACCTTTGGCGAGCGGTTGTGGGGGCTGGCGCGTGGTATCGATGAGCGCGTGGTTCAAAACGACAGTCGACGGCAGTCGGTCAGCGTGGAGAATACCTACGACACCGACCTGCCGGACCTGCCCAGTTGCCTGGCACGGTTGCCGGAGTTGCTGCAGAGCCTGAACGAGCGCATCGAGCGAATGGACAGCACCTACCGGCCGGAAAAGCCTTTCGTCAAGGTAAAGTTCCATGACTTCACCCAGACCACCCTTGAGCAGGCAGGCGCCGGCAGGGACTTGGACAGTTACCGGCAGCTGGTGACGCAGGCGTTCGCGCGCGGTGGTAAACCTGTTCGATTGCTCGGTGTAGGGGTGAGATTACGGGACTTGCGCAGCGCGCATGAACAGCTGGAGCTTTTCCCGCCGGCATAGCGTGCAGTTGAAGGAAGGTGTTGAGAGACGCGAAAGTGCCGCTGTCATGGCGTACTTCAGGTTTATCGCCGACATGTAGGCTTCCATTATGGGGCCAGGCAGCGCGTAAGGCCTTTTAAAAGCAGTTGCCGGCGTTGAACCCACCACGGGTTCAACGCAGGTCAACCACAGGCGGCCATCAATGCCCGGGGTCGGCAACCAGTCGGCCAGTGGCTTTGGTCAAGGACTGCAAGAACTCCTGTTGCAACTCAGGATCGTTGCGCGTCAGCTCGATCAGGCTCTGCTCCAACTCACTGGCTTCCTCTTCAAGGCCCAGCTCGGACAGCCGCTCGACCCGGTGCACCCACTGGCTCACCTCATCATCTTCGAGGTCGTCGAAAATCAGCTCGTGAGCTTCACGCAGCTTGTTGCGCAGCGTGGCGCTGATCAACAAACTGGCATCACCGCGCACGGCATTGTCCTCATCGACCACTTGCAGGTGCAAGGTGCCGACGTGGTTGAGGTTCTGCTCCGAGAAGGGGCTGTCGAGCAGGTTCAGGCGCAGAATGCCCGCGCGGTCAGTGGTCAGCTCATAGGTGTTCTTGCCGGCCTTGACCTCCACCAGGCGCTCGCTCCACGGCATGCTCGTGGCCTCTTCGCGCTTGGCTTTCTGCACTTCGCTGATGCCTGCGAGGTTCTGCTGGGCGCGGCCATTGGAGGGCACGTTCATGAACGGATTAAGGCCGTCCACGCCATAACTGAGCCAATCGTGGGTAATGCTCTGGGGCAGGTTGCCCAGGGCGAAGACGTTGACCACGTTGGCACCCACGCCCGCCACCACCGCCACGGCGCCCAGCGGAATCTCGTAGATTTCCCGCCAGGGTTGGTAAGGGGTGTAGCGGTCGTAATGGCGCGTCACCTCGAACTCGGTGACCTCGAAACGCTTCTGCTCATGCACGCGCACACGTCGTTGCGGCAGCTCCATCACCTTCGGCTCGCCAACGTCGATCTGCAGGGTGTGTTCGAGCAGTTTGCGCTCGACGCGCTCCTCGTGGTCGCTGCGCTGGGGCATCTGGTTGGCGCAGCCGCTGACGAGCAGGACGCCGCACAGTGCGGCGCCCTTGAGCTTATAGGTACTTCGCTTGGACATGATCACTCGTGCATTGATTATCAGCGGCGAACGCGGGCCTGCAGGAAGGTCAGCACTTCTTCGAGTGGCAACACCTGGGCATCCTGCTCGGTACGGTGTTTGTATTCCAGGTTGCCATCGGCCAGGCTGCGATCGCTGACGACGATACGGTGCGGAATGCCGATCAGCTCCATGTCGGCAAATTTGATGCCGGGGCTGGTCTTCTTGTCGCGGTCGTCGAGCAGCACTTCGTAACCTGCCGCAGTCAGCTCGGCATACAGCTTGTCGGTGGCTTCGCGAACCACTTCGGTTTCATAGCGCAGGGGTACCAGGGCGATCTGGAAGGGCGCCAGGGCATCGTTCCAGATAATGCCTTTCTCATCGTGGTTCTGCTCGATGGCCGCGGCCACCACGCGGGACACGCCAATGCCATAGCAGCCCATGGACAGCATGACCGGCTTGCCGTTTTCGCCCAGGACCTGGCACTTGAGCGCCTCGCTGTACTTGGTGCCCAGCTGGAAGATGTGACCCACTTCGATGCCACGCTTGATCACCAGGGTGCCCTGGCCATCCGGGCTTGGGTCGCCCTCGACCACATTGCGCAGGTCGGCCACCTGTGGCACTGGCAAGTCACGCTCCCAGTTCACGCCGAAATAGTGCTTGTCGTCGATGTTGGCACCGATACCGAAGTCGCTCATCAAGGCGACCGAACGGTCGATCACGCATTCGAGCGGCAGGTTCAGCGGGCCCAAAGAGCCTGCGCCAGCACCAATGGCCTCGCGCAGTTCGGCATCGGTGGCCATGACCAGGGGGTCGGCCACCTGTTCCAGCTTCGCGGCCTTGATTTCGTTGAGCTCGTGATCGCCGCGCACGATCAGGGCGACCAGCTTGCCTTCCTCGGCGCCGCGTACGATCAGGGTCTTGACGGTCTTTTCGATTGGCAGACCGAAGTTTTCGACCAGTTGGGCGATGGTCTTGGCATCGGGCGTGTCGACCAGGCGCAGTTCTTCGGTAGGGGCAGGGCGCACGGTTTCGCGCGGCACGGCCTCGGCCTTTTCGATGTTGGCGGCGTAGTCGGAGCTGTCGCTGAAGATCACATCGTCTTCACCGGACTGGGCAAGGACGTGGAATTCATGGGAATAGCTACCACCAATGGAACCGGTGTCGGCCTGCACTGGGCGGAAATCCAGCCCCAGACGGGTGAACACATTGGTGTACGCCTGGTGCATGCGGTCGTAGGTTTCCTGCAGGGAAGCCTGGTCGGCATGGAAGGAGTAGGCGTCCTTCATGATGAACTCGCGGCCACGCATCAGGCCGAAGCGCGGACGGATTTCATCGCGGAATTTGGTCTGGATCTGGTACATGTTCAAAGGCAGCTGCTTGTAGCTCGACAGCTCGTTGCGTGCCAGGTCGGTGATGACCTCTTCGTGGGTCGGGCCCACGCAGAAATCGCGCTGATGCCGGTCCTTGACCCGCAGCAGCTCGGGGCCGTACTGCTCCCAGCGGCCGGACTCCTGCCACAGTTCGGCAGGCTGGATGCTGGGCATGAGCACTTCAAGAGCGCCGGCGGCGTTCATTTCCTCGCGCACCACGTTCTCGACCTTGCGCATTACCCGCAGGCCCATTGGCAGCCAGGTGTACAGGCCGGAAGCCAGTTTGCGGATCATGCCGGCACGCAGCATGAGCTGATGGCTGATGACCACTGCGTCGGCAGGGGTTTCTTTTTGGGTGGCGAGCAAATATTGACTGGTGCGCATGGTTAGCCGTGTCGATTGCCTAAGACGTTGAAATAGCCCCGCATTGTACGGGGGTGAAGCCAAGGCGTACAGGATGCCCCAGGGCGTCCTGCTTGTCAGCCAAGAAAAAGCCCGGCGCGGTCGCCGGGCTTTTCAGGTGCGAAGCGTTGCAAGCCAGGCTTACAGGATGCTCAGCGGGTACTCCACGATCAGGCGCAGCTCGTCCAAGGATGGGGAGCCGTAGTAGACGCCATCGGAGGAACGGTAGGTGGCTTGACGAACGCGGAAGCTCAGGTCCTTGGCCGGGCCTTCTTGCATCACGTACTTGATGTCGATGTCGCGTTCCCATTCCTTGCCGTTGCTGGTGGTGCCGGTGTCGGCGCCGCTGCCACGCACGTAGCGGGTCATGAAGCTCAGGCCTGGAATGCCATACTCGGCGAAGTTCAGGTCGTAGCGAGCCTGCCAGGACTTCTCGCCCTCGGCGTTGAAGTCGGAACGGGCCACGGAGTTGGCCAGGAACACGGTACCGCCACCGTCGACGCCGTAGCCATAGTCGCCGTCGCCGGTGACTTTCTGGTAGGCCAGGGTGAAGGTGTGAGCGCCGATGTTGTACGCACCGGACAGGCTGAACGCACGGTTGTCGAGCTTGGTCACGCCGTCTTTTTCGGCGCGCTGCAGGCCTTGGCCGTCGCTCTTGGTGTCATAGAAGTTGAAGTCGAACACCAGGCCTTGCTTGTCCGACAGCGGCAGCGCCCAGTTGACGTTGGCGTAGTATTTGCGCCAGTAGTCTTCGACCTTGGAGTAGTACAGGCTGGTGGACAGGCTGTCGGTGAAGGCATAGGTGCCGCCGAATACGTCGGCTTCCTTCAGGCGCAGGCTGTCGCGGTTGGTCTGCTCCTGACCGGTCAGGCTGGTGAAGCGACCGGCGTGCAGGGTCAGGCCCTTGATGTCGTTGCTGGTCAGCAATGCGCCCTGGGCGATTTCCGGCAGCAGGCGGCTATCGTCGGTGGCGAATACCGGCAGGGCGGTGAACTGGTCGCCGACTTTCAGCACGGTGTCGGAGATACGGAATTTGACCGCGCCGCCACCCTTGGAGTAGTCATCCTGCGCACGGCCGTCCGAGCCGTTCGGGAACAGGCCGGTGCCAGCACGGCCCTTGCCGCTGTCCAGTTTCAGTCCGAGCATGCCGATGGCGTCGATACCCACGCCGACGGTGCCCTGGGTGTAGCCCGACTCGTAAGTGCCCACGAAGCCGAGGCCGGTTTCTTCACGGCGGCTCTGGCCGCCTTCGTTGTTGCGGAAATCACGGCTGAAATACAGCATGCGAGTTTTGACGCTCAGCTTGCTGTCTTCAATGAAACCTTTGGACTCATCCTGCGAAGAGGCCAGTGCCATCTGCGAGGACCCCGCCGAAACGGCCAGGGCGATCATGCTCCACTTCATCACGCGCATCGTGACTTGCTCCTTTGGTTTTTTTAGGAAGAGTACCGCTGCATCCAGGTGTTCTAGTTATAGGGTGCAGCTCTTTCTTGTTATGTCGGCGAAAATGTATAGCACGCTGAAGGTCGTTGGCGATATGGCGCAAAGCACTCTGAATGGAACTTTTTGGCCGTGTCGCTGTCGGGCACTTCAGCGTCGCATCCGAGGGTGGTAACGCCCGGTGTGCAGGTGTTGCAGAGAGCATGCCGACTTGGCGTGAAGGCAATGCAACAAGCGTGCTCAACCTGGGCTTGCATTGATGAATTTTTCACGAAATTTTCAGGAAACCGTTTTAACCGCCGTAAATACGGGGGTTGGTCGGACTGGGCGTCCAGCCCGCTCATCGCGTCCATTCAGTTGGCTAGCTTGCTATCAAAGTCAATGTGTTACCGCAACATGTTAAGGCGGTGTCAATTGTGGTGGGCCAAGGCGCCAGTCAGCGTGGCGAAGCACCTTATTGGTGCGAAAAGTAGCGCTGTGTTACCGCAATCGCGCAAGGTATCCTTGCCGCCGTCTCTACCGCCACCGTGCGGGTCGCTTTGCCTGAAGGAGGTACGCCGTGTTCGTTCTTGATCCACGCTTGCAGCAGGACACTTGGGTGCTGGGCGATTTCGTCCTGTGCCAGTTGCTGCTGAGCCGAGATGCCAACTACCCCTGGTTCATCCTGGTGCCCAGGCGTGCCGAGGTCAGCGAATTGTTTGACCTCAGCCTGGCTGACCAGCACCTGCTCTGGCAGGAAACCACACAGCTTGCCGAGGCACTCAAGCGCAGCTACGGGGCCGACAAGATGAACGTGGCGACGCTGGGCAATGTGGTCAGCCAGATGCACATGCATGTGATCGTTCGCCAGCACGATGATGTGGCCTGGCCTGCACCGGTCTGGGGCAAATGCCCGGCCGTGGCCTATACCGACGCACAAGTACAGGCGGTACGTGCCCGCGTGCGGAATCTGCACCTTGAAGGTTTCCAGGAGGCCGCCCATGTCGCTTGAGCCAAGAATGGTCGAGCTGGAAACGCGCCAGGCATTCCAGGACGACACCCTGCAGGCGCTCAACGATGTGGTGGTCGAGCAAGGGCGCGTGATCGAGCGGCTGCAGTTGCAGATGGCCGAGCTGATCAAGCGTTACGAGGAGATGGCGGGTCAGTATGGCAGCGAGGGTGAAGAGGCGCCGCCGCCTCACTATTGATCATCGTGTCGTCAGGCCTGTCGCAGCCTTGGGCTGAGCGACAGGCCTGGTTTGAACGTGTTTAAGCCTGCTCGCCTGTCAGCGGCGCGTGACGGCGACCACGTCCTCGGCCTGCAGGCCCTTGTCGCGGTGCATCACCGAGAACTCGACGCGTTGACCTTCTACCAGGATGCGATGGCCTTCGCCGCGGATGGCGCGAAAGTGCACGAAGATGTCATCGCCTGAGTCCCGGGAAATGAACCCGAACCCCTTGGACGTGTTGAACCACTTGACCGTGCCCGTATCTCGGTTGCCGGCCTCGGTCAGTGGCTGTTGGCTGCTGCGTACCTTGCGCGCGCCCTGGGCAAAGCCTGCGCCCAGGTGCAGGGCCACAGCCAGTGCGGCGCACACCAGCGCCGCCAGGTTGCCAAGCTCTGGTCGAGCGAGCACGGTAAGGGTTTGAAGTACCACAGCCACCACCAGCAGGGCACAGGCGAGATATTGCAGTTGCTGCCTGGCACCTCGGTAGTACAGCGGTACGACAGGGGCCAGGATCAGGTTGAGCAAGCCGAACAGGGCCAGATAGACCGCGTCGGGTTGTTGCAGGAAAGGCGTTGCCTCGGTTTTAAGACTGGGAATGAACGCTAGCAGCAAGGCTGCCGCGCCTGTCACCAGGTGGACGATCTTGAACATGGGATTGGCTCACATTGATTGAAGCTGATCACGGGAAGAGCTGACGGCCCGGTGCGCATGAAGTGTTGGCGCGAACACGTGGCCTTCTGCCTATGCATTCGGCAATTACAGTCCGCACGAATGGCACGCTGCCTATTTAACCGTAAACCTGCAGGGTACTCAAACTGCCACCCGGCGCCCTGCCTGCGGCCACCTGGCAGAGGCACGGCGCTCAGAGTGTTGCTAAAGTGGTCGGCACCCGCTTGGGTTTCACGTTTTCCGAAGGGGAGCATCATGGCAATCGATATCGGCATCAGTGAAGAAGATCGCAAGTCCATCGTCGATGGGCTTTCCCGCCTGCTTTCAGATACCTACGTGCTGTATCTGAAAACCCACAATTTCCATTGGAACGTCACCGGGCCCTCGTTCCGTACCCTGCACCTGATGTTCGAGGAGCAGTACAACGAGCTGGCGCTGGCGGTGGACGCCATTGCCGAGCGCATCCGCGCCCTGGGTTTCCCGGCGCCTGGGTCCTACGCGTTCTACGCCAAGCACTCTTCCATCAAGGAAGAGGAGGGCGTCCCCCCAGCCGACGAGATGATCCGGCAACTGGTGCAAGGGCAGGAAGCGGTGGTGCGCACCGCCCGCAGTATCTTCCCAGCGGTGGACAAGGTCAGCGATGAGCCAACCGCCGACCTGCTCACCCAGCGCATGCAAGTGCACGAAAAGACCGCATGGATGCTGCGCGTACTGCTCGACGAGAAATAACCGGGCCGTGCCGGCAGGCCTTTCCAGGGTGACTGGGCGGGCCTGCCGCTTTCTGTGCGGGAAGGGTTTGCCGCTGCTCTGCAATGGCCCGTTCGGCGCTTGATACACCCCTTGGTTCAATCATCAGGAGGTGTGCAGATGGCTCAGTCTGGGAAACGGACGGCAGGTCAGGGGCGCTGGCCCGGCAAGCAATGCGTCGACCCATTCACGGCAGATTTCGACATGCTGCAGACCCAGCCTGTGTCTCGCTCGGTGCGGCTCAACGGTTTTTCCACCTGCCTGCGCCTCGAGGCCGTGTATTGGGGTATCCTCGAGCGCATTGCCGCTGCCAACCAATGCTCGGTCAGTGCGGTGTTGTCCTATGTAGACCGTGAGGTGCACCTGCGCCAAGGGGGCGTGCGCAACTTCAGCGGCCTCATACGGGTGATCTGCGTGGCCTGGTTGCAGCAGCCGCCGACGTCGCACTGATCGCCCGGCGGGCTGCGCAGCGCTGGTTAACCATATATAATCCCGCCTTTTGCTGCCCAGGCAGCCAGCGTTATGGTTGACGAGAGACATCCATGCCCCTTTACGACTATCAATGTGCATCCTGCGAGCATCGCATGGAAGTGCTGCAGAAAATCAGCGCCGCGCCGCTCACCGACTGCCCGGCCTGCCAGGCGCCGGCGATGAAGAAACTGCTGTCGGTGCCCGGCTTTCGCCTGAGCGGCAACGGCTGGTACGAAACCGACTTCAAGACCGGTGCGAAAAAGAATCTGGCAGGCGGCGACAAGGCCGACTGAGTTGAATGCTATGACCGGGTCTTGCAGTATTAGCCCTCCGGGCGGCCAAGGCCTCCATCGAATACACGAATCACGAGAAGCGAAACCACCATCATGATGCGCAGCCATTATTGCGGCCAACTGAACGAGAGCCTGGACGGCCAGGAAGTCACCCTTTGCGGCTGGGTCCATCGTCGCCGGGACCACGGCGGGGTGATCTTCCTCGACATCCGTGACCGCGAGGGCATGGCCCAGGTCGTTTTCGATCCGGATCGCGCCGACACCTTCGCCGCAGCCGACCGTGTGCGCAGCGAGTACGTCGTGCAGATCACCGGCAAGGTCCGCCGTCGCCCGGAAGGTGCTGTGAACAGCAACATGGCCTCCGGTGCCATCGAAATCCTCGGCTATCAGCTCAACGTGCTGAACGAAGCCGAAACCCCGCCGTTCCCGCTCAACGAATACTCCGACGTTGGTGAGGAAACGCGTCTGCGCTACCGTTTCATCGACCTGCGTCGTCCTGAGATGGCCGACAAGCTGCGCCTGCGCTCGCGCATCACCAGCAGCATTCGACGCTTTCTCGACGAAAACGGCTTCCTCGATGTGGAAACGCCGATTCTGACCCGCGCCACGCCTGAAGGCGCGCGCGATTACCTGGTGCCAAGCCGCACCCACGCCGGCAGCTTCTTCGCCCTGCCGCAGTCGCCACAGCTGTTCAAGCAGTTGCTGATGGTCGCCGGTTTCGACCGCTACTACCAGATTGCCAAGTGCTTCCGTGACGAAGACCTGCGTGCCGATCGCCAGCCAGAATTCACCCAGATCGACATCGAGACCAGCTTCCTGGACGAGTCCGAGATCATGGGCCTGACCGAGAGCATGATCCGCAAGCTGTTCAAGGAAGTGCTGGACCTGGAGTTCGGCGAATTCCCGCACATGACCTTCGAGGAAGCCATGCGTCGCTATGGCTCCGACAAGCCAGACCTGCGCATCCCGCTGGAACTGGTCGACGTCGCCGACCAGCTCAAGGACGTGGACTTCAAGGTGTTCGCCGGCCCTGCCAACGATCCTAAATGCCGCGTCACCGCGCTGCGACTGCCAGGCGGCGCCAGCATGCCGCGCAGCAAGATCGACGAGTACACCAAGTTCGTTGGCATCTACGGTGCCCGCGGCCTTGCCTACATCAAGGTCAACGAGCGTGCCAAGGGCGTTGAAGGCCTGCAGTCGCCGATCGTCAAGAACATCCCCGAGGCCAACCTCAACACCATCCTCGACCGCGTGGGCGCCGTTGACGGCGACATCGTGTTCTTCGGTGCCGACAAGTTCAAGGTGGTCAGCGAAGCGCTGGGCGCCCTGCGTATTCGCCTGGGTCACGACTTCGAACTGTTCACCTGCGAGTGGGCGCCGATGTGGGTCGTTGACTTCCCCATGTTCGAAGAGAACGAAGACGGCAGCTTCACCGCGCTGCACCACCCGTTCACCGCGCCCAAGTGCACGCCCGAGGAACTGGAGGCCAACCCGGCCACGGCCCTGTCCCGTGCCTATGACATGGTGCTCAATGGCACCGAACTCGGTGGCGGTTCGATCCGTATCCACCGCAAGGAAATGCAGCAGGCCGTGTTCCGCCTGCTGGGTATCGAAGCGGCGGAACAGGAAGAGAAGTTCGGCTTCCTGCTCGATGCCCTGAAGTTCGGTGCACCGCCTCACGGTGGCCTGGCCTTCGGCCTGGATCGCCTGGTCATGCTGATGACCGGCGCCCAGTCGATTCGTGAAGTGATTGCCTTCCCGAAAACCCAGAGCGCTGCGTGTGTCATGACCCAGGCACCGGGCATGGTCGACGCCAAGGCATTGCGCGAGCTGCACATCCGTCTGCGCGAGCAGACCAAGGTCGAGTAATCGGCCCGGGCGCAGCCGGCGGTTGCGCCCACGCGCTTCGGCGCAGTCTTTCCACGTTCCGCCCTTCGGGGCGGAACCTGTTTCTGTTACAAGGATCGGGAGTCGTTATGGCGGGTCATTCCAAGTGGGCGAACATCAAGCACCGCAAAGAGCGCCAGGATGCCAAGAGGGGCAAGGTATTCACCAAGTGGATCCGCGAGCTGACGGTCGCCGCCAAGCAAGGCGGCCCGGACCCTGCCTCCAACCCGCGCCTGCGCCTGGCGCTGGACAAGGCACTGGGTGCCAACATGAGCCGCGATATCATCGATCGCGCGGTGGCCCGTGGCGCCGGCACGAACGAAAGCGACAACGTCGAAGAGCTCAGCTATGAAGGTTACGGGCCGGGCGGTGTGGCGATCATGGTCGAGGCCATGACCGATAACCGCAACCGCACAGCTGCGGCAGTGCGCCATGCCTTCACCAAGTGCGGGGGCAACCTGGGCACCGACGGTTCGGTCGCCTACCTGTTCGAGCGCAAGGGGCAGATCAGTTTTGCTCCGGGCGTGGAGGAGGATGCCTTGATGGAGGCGGCGATGGAGGCCGACGCCGACGACGTGGTGGCCCACGAGGATGGCTCGTTTGACGTGTTCACCTCGTTCAACAGCTTCTACGCCGTGCGCAATGCCTTGGAAGAGGCCGGCTTCAAGGCGGCCGACGCCGAAATCGTGATGCAGCCGACCACCAGCGCCGAACTCGATCAGGAGGGCGCCGAGAAGGTACTCAAGCTGATCGACATGCTCGAAGACCTGGACGACGTACAGAACGTCTACTCCAATGCGCAGATTTCCGACGAGATCATGGAAAACCTCGGCTGAGGGCTTTCTGGCGCACCATACTGACGCCTTCGGGCGTTTGTACAGGCCCTTTCGCAGGGCGCCCGTGGCACAGGTGGCAGCACTGGCGACCTGGCCAGGGGGTTGACCTGCGAAAGGGCCTGTACTGTTTGCACACCGCTTCACTTCAACGACAGGCGCTATGACTCTGATTCTAGGTATCGACCCCGGCTCGCGCATCACAGGTTATGGCGTTGTTCGCCAGACCGCACGTGGTTGCGAGTACGTGGCCTCAGGCTGCATCCGCACAGGCAGTGGTGAACTGCACGAGCGTTTGCAGATCGTGTTTCGTGGGGTCAGCGAAGTCATCGGCCAGCATGGCCCGGTGACCATGGGCATCGAGCGAGTTTTCATGGCCCGCAACGCCGATTCGGCCCTCAAGCTGGGGCAGGCCCGAGGCGCGGCCATCGTCGCAGCGGCTGAAGCAGGGCTGGAAATCGCCGAGTACAGCGCCACCCAGGTCAAGCAGGCGGTGGCTGGTACGGGCGGGGCGAACAAGGACCAGGTGATGATGATGGTCATGCACCTGCTCAAGCTGACCCAAAAGCCCCAGATCGATGCTTCCGACGCGCTGGCCATTGCCTTGTGCCATGCCCACACCCGTTCGAGTCTGGTGCCCCATGGGCTGTCTACGGCGCGTCGGCGCGGTGGGCGCTTGCGTCTGTAAGCGCTTCATGCGCTGATACACATTTTGTGCAGGCGGAGCGTCCGCCTGCCGTATTTGCTGATAGGGTTGAGCGGCCATCGGGCAGCTCCCCGTGAAAAGGATCGAAACGTGATCGGACGTTTGCGCGGCACCCTGGCGGAAAAGCAGCCGCCGCACCTCATCATCGACGTCAATGGCGTGGGCTACGAACTGGAAGTCCCCATGACGACGCTCTATCGCCTGCCCAAGGTCGGCGAGCCGGTAACGGTGCACACGCACCTTGTGGTGCGTGAAGACGCCCACCTGCTCTATGGCTTTGCCGAAAAGCGCGAGCGCGAATTGTTCCGCGAGCTCATTCGGCTCAACGGTGTGGGCCCCAAGCTGGCCCTGGCACTGATGTCCGGGCTTGAGATCGATGAGCTGGTGCGCTGCGTGCAGGCCCAGGACGCCTCGGTATTGGTACGCGTACCCGGTGTAGGCAAAAAAACGGCAGAGCGCCTGCTGGTCGAGCTCAAGGACCGCTTCAAGGCTTGGGAAACGTCCCCGGCCATGTTCGCGCTGGTGTCCGATGGGCCATTGCCGGCCGCCAGCGAGTCCAGCGCCGAGGCGGATGCGGTCAGCGCCCTGGTGTCCCTGGGCTACAAGCCCCAGGAAGCGAGCAAGGCCATCGGCGCGATCAAGGACAAGTCGGGGCTTTCCAGTGAAGAGCTGATTCGCCGCAGCCTCAAGGGGATGATTACCAAGTGATCGAAGCCGACCGCCTGATCGCTGCCAGTGGCCGCGACCGCGAAGAAGTCCAGGATCGCGCCATCCGGCCCTTGCGGCTGGAGGAGTACATTGGCCAGCCTGTGGTGCGCGAGCAGATGGCACTGTTCATCCAGGCGGCGCGCGGGCGCAGCGAGTCGCTCGACCACACGCTGATCTTCGGCCCGCCAGGCCTGGGCAAGACCACCCTGGCCAACATCATCGCCCACGAAATGGGGGTGTCGGTCAAAAGCACCTCGGGGCCGATCCTCGAGCGCCCTGGCGACCTGGCCGCCATGCTGACCAACCTTGAGCCTCATGACGTGCTCTTCATCGACGAGATCCACCGGCTGTCGCCGGTCGTCGAAGAAGTGCTCTATCCAGCCATGGAAGACTTTCAGCTCGACATCATGATCGGCGAAGGCCCGGCGGCCCGCTCGATCAAGCTCGACCTGCCACCTTTCACGCTGGTCGGTGCCACGACGCGCGCCGGCATGCTCACCAACCCGCTGCGCGACCGTTTCGGCATCGTGCAGCGGCTGGAGTTCTACAGCGACAAGGACCTGGCGACCATCGTCAGCCGTTCGGCCAACATCCTGGGCCTGGTCATCGAGGACCTCGGTGCCTATGAGATCGCGCGCCGTGCCCGCGGCACACCGCGCATTGCCAACCGCTTGCTGCGGCGGGTGCGCGACTACGCCGAGGTACGCGGCAAGGGCCAGATCACCAAGGCCGTGGCCGACATGGCGCTCAACCTGCTGGACGTCGATGAGCGCGGCTTCGACCATTCCGACAGGCGCCTGCTGCTGACCATGATCGAGAAGTTCGACGGTGGCCCGGTCGGCGTCGACAACCTTGCCGCCGCCATCAGCGAAGAGCGTCACACCATCGAGGACGTGCTTGAGCCTTACCTCATCCAGCAGGGCTACATCATGCGTACGCCCCGTGGCCGTGTGGTGACCCGACACGCCTACCTGCACTTCGGGCTGAATGTTCCCGGGCGATTGGGGGAGGGCGCGGATTTTTCCGAGCCGGGTGATGAATGACAGATCGAAACACGCTTTTCGTGGTCCTACCGCTGGCATGCCCAGGGGGCCATGGCACCCGGATATCGATAGTGAAAAAACAGTTGTCACAGCGGATTGGCAAGCCAAGGAGTAAGCACTAGAGTATGCGCGCGCAAAAAGGCCTGGAACCGTTCGCACACCGTTGTCGCGTCTATTACGAAGATACCGATGCCGGTGGTGTGGTGTATTACGTCAATTACCTGAAATTCATGGAGCGCGCGCGCACCGAACGCTTGCGGCACCTGGGCTTTTCCCAGTCGCAACTGGCTGAAGACAACCTGCTGTTCGTGGTCCATTCCAGCGAAGCGCGTTACCACGTGCCGGCGCGGCTGGACGATGAATTGCGGGTGACCGCGCAAGTACTTGAACTCAATCGCGCCAGCTTGCGCTTCGTGCAGCAAGTGTGGCGGGAAAAGGACGACGCACTGCTTTGTGAAGGGCGGTTTCTGATCGCCGCCGTGCGCGCCGACACTTTCAAACCCCGAGCCATACCTCCCCAGCTGCGCGACGCCTTTGCGGCAGACGGCTCGGGTAATCAATCGAATGCAGGAGAATAAGCGTGGAAGCTAACGTCGTCGACCATACCTCCATGTGGAGTCTGGTCAGTAACGCCAGCGTTGTGGTGCAGCTGGTGATGCTGACCCTGGTGGCCGCCTCGGTCACCTCGTGGATCATGATTTTCCAGCGCAGCACCATGCTGCGCGCCGGTCGTCGTGCGCTCGATGCTTTCGAGGAGCGCTTCTGGTCGGGTATCGACCTGTCCAAGCTGTACCGTCAGGCAGGCAGCAATCCGGACCCGGACTCGGGTGTGGAGCAGGTCTTCCGTGCAGGCTTCAAGGAGTTTTCCCGTCTGCGCCAGCAACCTGGCGTTGATCCGGACGCCGTGATGGAAGGGGTTGGCCGTGCCATGCGCGTCGCCATCTCCCGCGAAGAAGAAAAGCTCGAGCAGAGTTTGCCGTTCCTGGCGACCGTGGGTTCGACCAGCCCCTATATCGGCCTGTTCGGTACCGTGTGGGGCATCATGAACTCCTTCCGCGGCCTGGCAAGTGCGCAACAAGCCACGCTGGCTACCGTTGCCCCCGGCATCGCCGAAGCGCTGATCGCCACGGCCATCGGCCTGTTCGCAGCCATTCCGGCGGTCATCGCATACAACCGCTTTGCGGCCCGCAGTGAAACGCTGATCAGCCGTTACTACACCTTCGCCGACGAGTTCCAGGCGATCCTGCACCGCAAAGTGCACACCAGCGAAGAGTAATCAGGTACAAGCCCATGGCCCGAGTTCGCCACAAACGCAAGCCCGTCGCCGAGATGAACGTGGTGCCCTACATCGACGTGATGCTGGTGCTGCTGGTCATCTTCATGGTGACGGCGCCCATGCTCAATCAGGGCGTGAAGGTCGATCTGCCCAAGGTTTCCAGCGAAGCCTTGCCGCAGGACAACAACGTCCAGATCCTCACCATTTCCATCAAGGCCGACAAGACCTACTACTGGAACCTTGGCAGCGAAGTCGATACCGACAAGCAAATGGACAAGGCTATGACCCTGCCGGCCATGACCGACGCCGTTACCAAGATCATCGCGGCCGGTCGCGACCAGGGCAAACAGACCCAGGTATTCATCCGTGGCGACAAGGCGGTGGACTACGGCGCGGTCATGGGTGCCATGGGCGGGCTGCAGAAAGCCGGTGTCGGTAACGTCGGCCTGATTACCGAGGCACCCTGATGCAACAGCGAGAGCCCTCTGCCTCGGAAAGCTACTTCTGGCCCAGTGTCTGGGCCATCGGCCTGCATGTGCTGGTGTTTGGCATGCTGTTCGTCAGCTTTGCCATGACGCCTGAACTGCCACCGTCCAAGCCGATCGTTCAGGCTACGCTCTATCAGCTCAAGTCCAAGAGCCAGGCGACTACCCAGACCAACCAGAAGATTGCCGGGGAAGCGAAGAAAACCGCTTCGCGTCAGACCGAGGTCGAGCAGCTTGAGCAGAAGAAGGTCGAGCAGGAAGCGGTGAAAGCCGCGGAACAAAAGAAAGCCGACGCTGCTCAAAAGGCCCAGGAGGCACGCGAGGCTGCCGAGGCCAAAAAGGCCGAGGACGCGGCCAAGGCTGCCGAAACGGCCAAAGCTGCTGAAGCCAAGAAAGCGGCCGAAGCCAAGAAGGCCGATGAGGCGAAGAAGGCTGCCGAGAAACAGCAAGCTGACATCGCCAAGAAAAAGGCTGAAGAAGAAGCGAAGAAAAAAGCCGAAGAAGAGGCCAAGAAGCAGGCCGCTGAAGAGGCGAAGAAGCAAGCTGCCGAGGAGGCCAAGAAGAAAGCCGCCGAGGATGCGAAGAAAAAAGCGGCCGAAGACGCCAAGAAGAAGGCGGCAGCGGCCGAAGAAGCGAAGAAGAAGGCAGCCGAGGACGCCAAGAAAAAGGCCGCAGCGGATGCCCAGAAGAAAAAGGCACAGGAAGCAGCTCGCAAGGCGGCTGAAGACAAGAAGGCACAGGCCCTGGCCGAGCTCTTGTCCGACACCACCGAGCGGCAGCAGGCGCTGGCCGACGAGCAGGGTGACCAGGTGGCCGGCGACTTCGACGACCTGATCCGTATGCGCGCGGCAGAAGGCTGGGCTCGCCCGCCATCGGCGCGTAAAGGCATGACGGTGGTACTGCAGATCAACATGTTGCCCGATGGCACCATCACCAGCGTCAGCGTGGCCCGGTCAAGCGGTGACGGCCCCTATGACAGCTCGGCGGTGGCAGCGGTGAAGAACATCGGTCGCCTGACTGAAATGCAGGGCATGAAGCCGAGCGATTTCAACCAATATCGCTCGTTCAAGATGACATTTACACCTGAGGATCTAGCGTTGTGATTAAACGTCTGAGAGGACTGCTGGTCATGCTGTGCTGCGTGGCAGGCATGGCCGTAGCAGAGGAAAAGAACATCCTGGTCACCAGTGGCAGTGACCGGGCAACGCCAATTGCAGTGGTGCCGTTCGCTGTTCAGGGTGGCAGTGTGCTGCCTGAAGACATGGCCGACATCATCGGCAACGACCTGCGCAACTCCGGCTACTACTCGCCCATCCCGCGCCAGAACATGATCAGCCAGCCCTCCCAGGCCAGCGAAGTCATCTTCCGCGACTGGAAGGCGCTGGGTGCCCAGTACGTGATGGTGGGCAGCATCGTGCCCTCCGGTGGTCGCCTGCAGGTGCAATACGCCCTGTTCAACGTCGCCACCGAGCAGCAGGTCCTGACCGGCAGCGTTGCCGGCACCACCGACCAGCTGCGCGACATGTCGCACTACATCGCCGACCAGTCGTTCGAGAAGCTCACCGGTATCAAGGGTGCCTTCTCCACGCGCATGCTGTACGTGACGGCCGAGCGCTTCTCTACGAACAACACGCGCTACACCCTGCAGCGTTCGGACTATGACGGTGCCCGCGCCGTGACCCTGCTGCAGTCCCGCGAGCCGATCCTGTCGCCGCGCTTCGCGCCCGATGGCAAACGCATCGCCTATGTATCGTTCGAGCAGAAGCGCCCGCGTATCTTCGTTCAACACATCGACACCGGTCGCCGTGAACAGGTCACCAACTTCGAGGGCCTCAATGGCGCACCTGCCTGGTCGCCCGATGGTTCGCGCCTGGCCTTCGTGCTGTCCAAGGATGGGAACCCGGACATCTATGTGATGAACGTGGCCTCGCGTCAGATCAGCCGCGTGACTGCCGGCCCTGGCATCAATACCGAGCCATTCTGGGGTAAGGACGGCAACACCCTGTACTTCACGTCCGACCGTGGCGGCAAACCGCAGATCTACAAACAGTCGGTCAGTGGCGGCAGCGCCGAGCGCGTAACGTTCGTGGGTAACTACAACGCCAACCCGAAACTCTCGGCAGACGAAAAGACCCTGGTGATGATTCACCGCCAACAGGGTTTCACCAACTTCAAAGTTGCCGCTCAGGACTTGCAACGCGGAAGTGTAAAGATTCTCTCGGAAACAAGTCTTGATGAGTCTCCCACTGTTGCGCCCAACGGCACCATGCTAATCTACGCCACCCGCCAGCAGGGCCGGGGAGTCTTGATGCTCGTGTCGCTTAATGGCCGCGTGAGGCTCCCACTTCCTACCGCTCAAGGCGAAGTCAGAGAACCGTCCTGGTCCCCTTACCTGAACTGATTGCGGCGTAATACGTTTTGCTTAACACACTGGGGTTTCATTAGGAGTTTCACGATGGAAATGCTGAAGTTTGGTAAATTCGCTGCGCTGGCTCTGGCCATGGCTGTGGCTGTAGGTTGCTCCTCCAAGGGCGGTGACAACGCAGGTGAAGGCGCTGGCGCCGTTGATCCGAACGCTGGCTACGGTGCCAACACCGGCGCAGTCGACGGTTCCCTGAGCGAAGAAGCCGCTCTGCGCGCAATCACCACCTTCTACTTCGAATACGACAGCTCGGACCTGAAGCCAGAAGCCATGCGCGCTCTGGACGTTCACGCCAAGGACCTGAAAGCCAACGGCAACCGCGTTGTCCTGGAAGGCAACACCGACGAGCGCGGCACCCGCGAGTACAACATGGCTCTGGGTGAGCGTCGTGCCAAGGCCGTTCAGCGCTACCTGGTTCTGCAGGGCGTTTCCCCTGCTCAGCTGGAAGTGGTTTCCTACGGCGAAGAGCGTCCAGTTGCTACCGGCAACGACGAGCAGTCCTGGGCTCAAAACCGTCGCGTAGAACTGCGTAAGTAAGTTCCTATGCGTAAGTGCCGCCGTGCAGTAACCGTCCTCGCACTCAGCCTGCCCCTTTCGGCGTGGGCTGCAGTCCCTGTAGTAGATGACAACACAGGCAGCTATCCGCCTGCGGGTTATGGCACGAGCGGCGCCTATGCCGGGTCAGGGGCTTCGGCCCCTGCCTCTGCACAGGGCCAGCTGTTCATGCAGCTGCAACAGATGCAGGATCAGCTTTCCCGCCAGCAAGGCATCATCGAAGAGTTGCAAAACGATGTGTCTCGCATGAAGCAGGAAAACCTGGAGCGATACCAGGACCTGGACCGTCGCATCAACAGTGGCGCCGCGCCTGCCGCGACCCCTGACAATTCTTCCGCCGGTGGTGCCTCTGGCGCCGCCGCGGGGGCTGCAGCCGGTGCTGCTGCCCAACAACCGGCCGCCAGTAGCGAGCCCGGTGATCCGGCCAAGGAAAAGCTCTACTACGATGCTGCCTTCGACCTGATCAAGCAAAAAGACTTCGACAAGGCCAGCCAGGCGTTCAACGCCTTCCTGCGCAAGTACCCCAACAGCCAATATGCCGGTAATGCACAGTATTGGCTGGGCGAAGTGAACCTGGCCAAGGGTGACCTGCAGGGTGCAAGCCAGGCATTCGCCCAGGTAAGCCAGAAGTACCCCAAGCACAGCAAGGTGCCAGACTCCTTGTACAAGCTGGCCGATGTCGAGCGTCGTCTCGGTCACACGGACAAGGTGAAGGGTATTCTCCAGCAGGTGGTGACCCAATATCCGGGCACATCGGCTGCGCAATTGGCGCAACGAGACCTGCAAAAGCTGTGAAGTGATGCGGCGCTTGCCTGCCGTTCGAAAGAAACCCGCGCCTGGCGCGGGTTTTTTCGTTAGAATCACCGCCCTTTTTTCGTAAACACGCTGTCACGGATAACGCTATGTCGAGTCCGTGCCAGTGCCTGACGGAGGCGGGCAGCCTGTTTTGCTGTCACGCCCGTGGCGATCATGCAAGATACATTACGCATCACCGAAGTCTTTTACTCGTTGCAGGGTGAAACACGAACGGCTGGGCTGCCCACGGTATTCGTGCGGCTCACCGGTTGCCCCCTGCGCTGCCAATACTGCGACAGCGCCTATGCCTTCAGTGGCGGCACACTGCGCAGCCTCGATTCGATCCTTGAACAGGTGGCTGGCTTCAAGCCGCGCTATGTCTGCGTGACGGGCGGTGAGCCCCTTGCCCAGCCTAACGCCTTGCCCCTGTTGCAGCGCCTGTGCGATGCCGGTTACGAGGTTTCGCTGGAAACCAGCGGCGCGCTCGATATCGCCGGCACCGACACCCGTGTCAGCCGCGTCGTCGACCTGAAAACCCCGGGTTCGGAAGAATCGCACCGCAACCGCTATGAGAACATCGAGCACCTGACGCCCAACGACCAGGTCAAGTTCGTCATCTGCTCTCGCGAAGATTACGACTGGGCGGTGTCCAAGCTGATCCAGTACAACCTGGCCGAGCGCGCCGGCGAAGTATTGTTCTCGCCGAGCCACCACCAGGTGAGCGCCACTGACCTGGCTGACTGGATCGTTGCCGACAACTTGCCTGTCCGTTTCCAACTTCAGCTGCACAAGCTGTTGTGGAACGACGAACCTGGGCGCTGAGCAAGAGAGTGAGACATGACTGATAAACGCGCAGTAATTCTTCTGTCCGGTGGCCTGGACTCGGCCACGGTAGTGGCCATGGCCAAGGCCCAGGGCTATGCCTGCTATACCATGAGCTTCGATTACGGCCAGCGTCACCGCGCCGAGCTTAACGCCGCTGCACGGGTCGCCCAGGACCTGGGCGTGGTAGAGCACAAGGTGATTGGGCTGAACCTGGATGGCATCGGTGGCTCGGCCCTGACTGACAGCAGCATCGATGTGCCGGAAACGCCGGGCGAGGGTATCCCGGTGACCTACGTGCCAGCGCGCAACACGGTGTTTCTGTCGCTGGCGCTGGGCTGGGCTGAAGTGCTGCAAGCCCGTGACATTTTCATCGGGGTCAACGCCGTGGATTATTCCGGCTACCCGGACTGCCGCCCCGAGTTCGTCGAAGCTTTCGAGCGCATGGCCAACCTGGCCACCAAGGCAGGCGTCGAAGGGCAGGGTTTCCGCATTCAGGCACCCTTGCAGAACATGAGCAAAGCCCAGATCGTCCAGGCCGGCGTGGCGCACGGGGTCGACTATAGCCTGACCGTATCGTGCTACCAGGCTGATGACGACGGGCGTGCTTGTGGCAAGTGCGACAGCTGCCGCCTGCGGGCCGAGGGCTTCAAGGCAGCCGCCGTGGCGGACCCGACGCGCTATTTTTAAGAAATTTTACCGAGGGGTGTTGATTTCTCTATAGAAATCAGTATTATACGCGCCATCCAACGGGTCGTTAGCTCAGTTGGTAGAGCAGTTGGCTTTTAACCAATTGGTCGTAGGTTCGAATCCTACACGACCCACCATCTTCGCAGCGGTTGCGAATACTTCAGCTAGACCACAGGGTCAGCGCCAAGTCTAGCAACCGTATGAATCGAGCAGTCAGCTCGCTTCTGTGTGAAATCTGTACGAAAAGCCCGCCCTTATCGGCGGGCTTTTTCGTTTCTGGTCAAAGCGCTTGGCCTATGGCCTGTCTGGCAGAGACTCTGCCTTTTTCACAGGCAGTGTTCTACATGCAAGTGCCCTCTGATGAAGTCTCAACGGGCGACTCCCTAGTGCAGGTGTACTAGATAGCCCTTTGCCCAATACTGCGGATGGGAAAATTCTCTGTCTAAGTAATGGCAGAGAGATGGCCAGTCATGCGCTCCCCAGTGAAACACCTGCTGTCGCTTGCACTCCTGTTAGGCGCCTTACCCGTCCACGCGGACAATGCCCCGAAGGGCGACTACTGGGTCGTTCATCATCAAGCCAGCCTGGGCAAGAGCAAGGCATACCTTGTAGACGGCGACCCCGGAAACATCTACGAGCGCCCCGGCGGCGTCAAATCCGTGGGCGTCTATCTGTTTGACCAGCAGCCCGGCAAGCCCGATTTCACGGTCTACGACGTCGAAGTCGATTGCAAGAACAAGCGGGCTCGTGTCACAGGAGCGCTCGACTTCAGCAGCGTGGCCAATACCTTGCGCAAGGCCAAGTTCTCCAACCAATGGCAGGGCGATCAACAACCGTGGTTGGCGCAAAGCCGTGATTTCATCTGTAAGCCAGCTGAGCGCCAAGCCCTCAAGATGGAGCACTTGGGCGTAATGTCAGCTTCGGAGTTGAGCCGCTCTGGCCCGCAGCTATTCGAGATACTGACACGCGAGGCGCTCAGGGCCGAGATCATCAGGCAGATCGATGACGCCTTCACACAGATGCCTGCCAAGTAACTGTCCACCAAGGAGAGAAGCCATGATCCGTCTGCTTGTGTTATGCCTGGGCGCTGTCCTGCTTGGCGGATGCTCGTCGCTGGAGGCAACCAGTGCGTGGAAAGGCCGCCCGGTCGGCGAGCTGATCGATTACTTTGGCGTGCCCAGGGTCATCATGGTGGCGCCTGATCAGGACATGGTGGTGCTCAGGTACGTGCGCGACAGCACGTATATTTCCCGGGAGGCTGCGGGCACCTATACCGGCCCTGAAAATGGCCAATTGGTGCACCGCGAGTATTGGCAGGATGTCGAGCACTCAGGCAGTTGCGAGATCAACGTTTTTGTCGACAGGGCGCACGTGGTGCAGAAAGTCAGGGCCAATGGTCGCTGTGCGGTCATTGACATGGCGCCCAAGGCGTAGCCCGGCAGTGGGAGGCAGGCACCGGGCGAATGCTCGTTGAGCGATTACCGATTTCGCCCCCCTTCATCATTGATTAAAAAAGCTTCCATCACAGGCAATAGCCATTGCGGATGCGTTTCATGAGGTGAATGATCAGCCAGTGCCAAGTTCAACAGCTGCGCCCCAGGCACTTGCTCTACCAACTCCAGTGCATTGGCTCGTGAAACCAGGCGATCACGATCGCCACGCACCACCAGCAATGGCGCGGTAATGCCCCCGACGCTGGCTGCGGGATAGCCGTGCTCACTGTCATCTAGCCACAACCCTCGGACGGCCTCCAGCAACCTTGCAAAGTCCGGTTGTGGGTTGATCGCCTCATAGCGAGCCACATCGTCGGCAAACAGGCCGCGCCACTTCGCGGCGGTGATGCCTTCGTACAGGGCCCGCGCAGGGTCGTTCTCTCCCAGCGCCCAGTGAGCCCCAATGGTGACGAGTCGATCGACCGTGACGGCCTGCGAGGCGGCCATGCGCAGCGCGACGATTCCGCCATCGCTGTGCCCGATCAGAGTGACGCGTTCAAGCGCCAGGTGATCGATTACCCGCTCTACGTCGTGCTGCATGCGCGCATAGGTGAGTGGTGCGCCGCCTAGGGTAGACATGCCCTGGCCGCGGCTGTCGATGCCGATCACGCGCCAACGGCGGGCCAAGTGCGGGGTGATGGCATTGAAGCTTTCAATATGGCCAAGGCCGCCATGCAGCAGGATCAACGCGGGTGCGTCGGCTGCACCCAGTTGTTCGTAGTAAAGGCGTGCATCATCGACGGTGAGGTACTCGCCGCCCCGGTGAGTGAAGACAGTCATGTCGAAGTTGTCCGTGTCGTCAGATGTTGGATCGGGCGACAGTGTACCGAGTTGCCCACTTGAGCCCAATAAATCCAACCTATCGGGGCTTTTTGTCGGGTCATCAACCTTGCGCACCGCACCTCTCGCCAGCCATGCTGTCAAATTGCCAACAACGCTGTTTTGACGTTCTCACGATCGTGTTATCCCAGCGCTACTTTCTCTTCATCAAGCTGCCGGAGACACCATGGCCGATTTGATCTTTGCGCAGCCTTTCGAAGCTGTAGGTTGCAAGCAATGCCGTGAGATGGCGGACCTGGGGTTCGGCATCACAATGGCCTTTCAACCTATCGTTCACCAGCCTTCGGGTAAACCCTACGCCTACGAGGCGTTGGTCAGAGGTGTCGGGGGGGAGGGGGCTGCGCAGGTGCTGGCCAAGGTCACACCCGATAACCTGTATCGCTTCGACCAGGCTTGCCGGGTCAAGGCCATCGAAAAAGCCTCCGAGCTTGGGCTCAACCGTGTGCAGGATTGCAAGCTCAGCATCAACTTCCTGCCCAACGCCGTGTACCGCCCCGCCACCTGTATCCGCGCGACGCTCGAGGCCTCCAAGCAGTTCGATTTTCCGGCCGACAGGCTGATTTTCGAAGTGACCGAAGGCGAACGGGTCGAGGACACCGAACACCTGAAGTCCATTTTCCGCGAGTACGACCGGCAGGGCTTCACCACGGCCATTGACGATTTCGGCTCAGGCTATTCGGGCCTGAACCTGCTTGCCGAGTTTCAACCGGACCTCCTGAAGCTGGACATGGCGCTGACACGCAACCTTGGCGCCGACCCGGTGCGTCAGGCGATCGTGGCAGGCATCGTGCTGGTGGCGCGGCGGCTGGACATTCTGTTGGTCGCTGAGGGCGTGGAAACAGCAGTCGAGTGCCAGGCGTTGGCCGCGCTGGGTATCGAGCTGATGCAAGGTTACTATTTTGCCCGCCCTGAAATCGAAGCGCTGCCGCTGATCGAACGCCTGTGTGGCTGAGTCCTGATGCTCATTCGGCCCACTCGGGGTCGCCGGTAAATACGACCGTCAGCCAGCGATTGGGCCCTTCGCCGCCGATGGCCTCGCCGATCTCGTTGCGCCAGGCATCCCACTGCTCGATGGTCTTGGCCGCCATCTGCGGCGGCACGATGAAGTACAGCTCAATCTCCCGCGAGCGTCCCACCTTGGCCACATAGGCGCGGTAGGACTGCAGGCCATGGCGTTCGACGAAAGCCTGCGCAACCGCGTCTACGTGCTGCTTGAGATCGCCCGGCGTGACGAGAAAGATATCCGCCAACGCCTGGCGAACGACCGACATTGGCAAGGGTACGATCACCAGGCAGACCAGTGCCAGCACGGCCGGGTCGATGTAGGGCGATACCCATTCAAGCGATGTGCCCTGCACGGCATAGCCAAAGCAGAAGGCGATCAACAGCGCCGCCGTGATGCTGGCGGACATCACCCAGCCCTTCACGTCCATGGCGACGAAGTCCGACCGCAGCTTGCGGTTGGCCTTGCCCTCGATCACCGCGATGCTCACGCAGGCGGTGACGGTGAGCGCCGCATAGACCATGGCGATACCAAACTCCAGATGACGTCCACCTTCCAGCAGGCTGCTCACAGCGTTGATCAGGGCGTAGATGGCAACACCGCTGAGCAGGATGCCATTGAGTGCCAGCACCATCGGTTCCAGGTGCCAGAAGCCCATGGTGAAGCGCTCGCGCAGTTTGCGCGACATCTGCAGGCTGCTGGCATGGGAAGTGATCAGCCTGACCACCATCAACGACAGCCCGCTCATGCTGGCATCCACCAGCGAGTAGACGCCGTCGAACACGATGGAAAACGAGCCCGATGCCAAGCCAAAGGCAATGCCGATGCTGGCGATGAACAGGGTGACCGCGATCGAGGTGCGCAGCAGGCCCTGCTCACTGGTGATATCGAAGAAACCGGGTGGGGTTGAGCTGTGCATGGTCGGTACGCGTCATCCCTCGGCGATACAGTTGGGCGGCGCCGCTCTGAACGCCTTGGTCAACCAGGCCAGGTACACCAGGCCCAGCGTGGCCCAGACCCCGCCGAACAGCAGCGAGTGCATGTTCAGGTCCAGCCACAGCGAAACGATGATACAGAAGCCTGTGGTGGGCAGTACCAGGTACTTCAGCTGGTTGGCCAGCCCTCGGCGATTGCCCTCTCGCAGGTAGCAGTGATTGATCACCGACAAGTTGACGAAGCTGAACGCCACCAATGCACCGAAGTTGATGATGGAGGTGGCGGTGACCAGGTCGAAGAAGATGGCCGACAGCGAAATCACCCCCACCACGGCAATGTTCAGTACGGGTGTCTTGTAGCGTGAATGCAACCGCGCAAAAACGCTCGCGGGTATGACCTTGTCACGGCCCATTACATATAGCAGGCGCGACACGCTGGTCTGCGACGCCAGCCCCGAGGCGATGGTGTTGATCACCGTGCACGCGATGAAGACCGACTGGAACAGCTTGCCGCCCACGTACAGAGCGATTTCCGGCAGCGCCGCTTCCTGATCGTGAAAGCGTGCCATGGTGGGGAAGTAGGCCTGAATGAAGTAGGAAACGGTGATGAATACAACGCCGCCGATCAATGCCGTGAGGAAGATGGCCCGCGGTATGGTTTTGGCTGGGTCGCGCGTTTCCTCGGACAGGCACGTGACCGCATCGAAACCCAGGAATGAGAAGCACAGAATGGTTGCACCAGCGGCCAGGGCGCTCAGGTGGGTCTGCTGGTCGGCGAAGGGCAACAGGCTCCATGCGGTGCCCAGGCCTTCGCCCTGGTCCAGCCCGCGTACGCACAGGTAGATGAACACCGCGATGATCGCCACCTGCACGCCAACGAACAGCAGGTTGAAATGCGCAACCAGATTGACGCTGCGCATGTTGATCAGGCTGATCAGGGACACGAAGGCCACGACCCAGACCCACTGTGGCACCTCGGGGAACATGGCAGACAGGTACAGTTTGGCCAGCAAGGCGTTGACCATGGGCAGCAACAGGTAGTCCAGCAAGGAAGACCAGCCTACCAGGAAGCCCACGTGTGGATTGATGGCACGTTGGGTGTAGGTGTAGGCCGATCCCGACTGGGGAAAGCGCTTGACCAGGGTTCCGTAGCTGACTGCCGTGAACAGGATGCCGGCCAGGGCCAGTATATAGGCGCTCGGTACGTGCCCAGCGGTGATGCCTGACACGATGCCGAAGGTGTCGAACACGGTCATGGGCGTCAGGTACGCCAGGCCAATGATGATCACATGCCACAGGCGCAGCGTCTTGCGCAGTTGGCCGGCTTCGTGGGGGTAGGGTTCAGGCTGCATGCGAGTGTGACTCCTGCGCAAAGGCTTGGACGACAGGCACAGCGAAGGGCGCAGGCAGCAGCGGCGAGCGGGTGGGCTCCATATTGTTCACCTTTATGTTGGAGCAGCAGAGGCGTGACTGGATCACGCAAGTGATCAAAATAAAAAACGATAGGGTCTTGGGTGTCAAGTTAAACATGACAAGGTGTTTCGAATACGCGATTTTTATCGATAAAACCGCAAACTCAAGCGTTTCTAACGTCGTTTTTGTCAATGCAAATGCCATAAGCGTGTTCGTAAAAATTGACATCTTTGAAGTGGGCCTGTCCAACGGGCCGCCCTGCCTTTCCAGTGGCGCGGCCGCCAATCATCCTGGCCTTCGGTGATATGCTGCATTTTCCTGGCTGCGCAGGCGATGTGCGAGCCTTTATGGACATCAATCGGTTTAATTCATGACGAAGACTTCAGTAGCAATCCTGTCCGGCGTAGCGGTGGCCGTTGTCGCAGTGGTCGTTGGCGGAGCCTGGTACACCGGCAAGCAACTGCCGGGTGAGCTGGACCATGCCTTGGCCCTGAGCAACGCGCAGCTGCAAAAGTCACTGGTGAACACAGGTGGTAGCGTACGCATCGAGTTGGTATCGCTGGACCAGCGTTGGTTCAGCAGCACGGCACACTACCGTGTGATCGCTCGCGATGTGCATGCCAACAGCCAACAGGTGGTAAATTTTGATGTAGGCGTGACCGATCAGATCGAGCACGGCCCGTTCCCATGGTCTCGCGTCAAGACCCTCAGGTTGTTGCCAGTGTTGGCGCTGAGCAATACCACGCTGGACAAGGACGAAGTCACGGCGCCTTGGTACGCAGCAGCCGGTGACCGCGTGCCGTTCAGCGCCCAGACCAGCATGGGGTACGGCGGCAGTGTCGACAGCCAGGTTCACCTGGCGCCGGTCAAGCTCGACGATGCCAACGGCACCAGCCTGGCGTTCTCGGGCATGGAACTTGGGGTCAGCGGGGATCGCGATGGCAAGGATTCGCGCTTCCATGGCGAGGCCGACCACTTCCTGATGAAACTGGTAAGTGAAGACCAGCCGCCCGTGATCTTTGAACTCAATGGGCTGAAGTTGGGTGGCAAGCTGGCGGCGACTGCGCATGACAACCTGTTCACGGGCAACGCTGACCTGTATCTGGCAGAGACCAAGGTCACTCTCGGGCCCAGGCAACAGGCGCTGGTCATCAAAGGGGGCGAGCTCAGTACCCTGCAAAGCCTCGAAGGCCCCGACACCTTTGGCGGGCGCGTTGAATACAAACTCGGGGACATCACTTGGGATGGGCGAGCGGTCGGTAAGGCCCAGATGATCGTCGGCTTCAAGTCCATCCATGCGCCCGCGCTGCAAGCGCTGAGCAACTGGTATGCAGCGCATTTGCCTGAGTTCGAGGCCGCGGCAACTGCCGGGCAGTCGGCGCCACAGATCAACATGACCGAAGCCGAAAAGGCCAAGTTCCAGGGCGACTTGCGCACGCTGCTGGCGGCAAAACCCAAGGTGGCGCTCGAAGACTTGAGCCTCAAGACCGCCAATGGCGAGAGTCACTTCAATGTGGCAATGGACTTCGATGCGCCGTCTTCCTTCGACTTGCCACAAGATCAGGCGCTAAAGCAGATGGTGACGCAGGTCACCGGCAAGCTGTCCTTGTCCAAGCCGATGCTAGGGGACCTGGCCACCTTGCAAGCGCTGCTCGACGGTCAGACCGATGCCCAGGCCATCGCTACGCAGTCTGGCCAGGCAGGGGAAATGGTCGGTTTGATGGCCGTGCAAAGCGGCCTGGCCACGGTGGAGGGCGATAAAGTGATCAGCGCGTTGCACTACGCCGATGGCATGGTTGATTTCAACGGCCAAAAAATGACGCTCGAAGCCTTTGCCGCGTTCGTTAACACGCAGCTGGCAATGCTCTCGCCGCAGCGCTGACAGCCCGGCGCTACTTGCCCTTGGGCCGCTGGTGCGAGGGCAGGTATGGGTTGGATAAAAACCGCTTTAGAAATCTCGGGTTTCTCTGTAGCCTTCGGCCTCCATAATAATCCGCGCCCGCAGAGGGCCGTGGCGGCCTGCGCCGTCCGGCGCCCTTAGCCGATCTGTCAGGGCCGGGTGATACACTCGATTTGATGCGCGCACGCGCCTGCAGGTCCAGCGATCATGACCCAGATTTCCGAACGCTTGTTGGTTCAGGCTCACCTTGACGCCAAGCAGCCCAATCCGCTGACAGACGAGCAGCAGGCCGAATACCGTGCGGCCATCGCTGCCGAGCTCAAGGCGCAAAATGCCGTGCTGGTTGCTCATTACTACTGCGACCCGGTCATCCAGGCCCTGGCGGAGGAAACCGGCGGCTGTGTGTCCGACTCGCTGGAAATGGCTCGTTTTGGCAAGCAGCACCCTGCCGAGACCGTGATCGTGGCAGGCGTGCGCTTCATGGGCGAAACCGCCAAGATTCTTACGCCCCACAAGCGCGTGCTGATGCCCACCCTCGAAGCGACCTGCTCGCTCGACCTGGGTTGCCCCATCGAAGAATTCTCTGCCTTCTGTGACCAGCACCCCGAGCGTACCGTGGTGGTTTACGCCAACACGTCCGCTGCCGTGAAGGCACGGGCCGATTGGGTGGTCACCTCCAGTTGCGCGCTGGAGATCGTCGAAAGCCTGATGGACAATGGCGAGACCATCATCTGGGGCCCCGATCAGCATTTGGGTCGCTACATCCAGAAGCAGACGGGTGCCGACATGCTGCTGTGGGACGGTGCCTGCATCGTTCATGAGGAGTTCAAGTCGCGTCAGCTCGCCGACATGAAGGCCCTGTACCCAGACGCTGCGGTGCTGGTCCATCCCGAGTCGCCGGAGTCGGTGATCGACCTGGCGGATGCCGTGGGCTCCACCAGCCAACTGATCAAGGCTGCCCAGACGCTACCGAACAAAACCTTCATCGTCGCCACCGACCGCGGCATCTTCTACAAGATGCAGCAGCTGTGCCCGGACAAGGTATTTGTGGAAGCCCCCACCGCCGGTAACGGCGCGGCCTGCCGCAGCTGCGCTCACTGCCCGTGGATGGCGATGAATACGCTGGAGCGCGTGCTCGATTGCCTACGCAATGGCGGCGACGAGATCTTCGTCGACCCAGCCTTGGTGCCCAAAGCCATCAAGCCGCTGAACCGGATGCTGGATTTCACCCAGGCGGCCAGGTTGAAGCTTTCCGGGAACGCGTGAGGCAAGCGCTGGCTTAAACGCCCATGTTGGCGCAATTACCCTCGTAGAAAAACCTCTGTAGGAGCGGTCCGGCGCCCCGGCGAGACCGCTCCTACAGGCGCGCTGCTAAGCCTTGTGAGCGGTTCCGCTCCAGCCCCTAGAACGCCTCAGCGCCCCATCATCTCCCGCACCATGCGCTGCTGCTCCAGGACCTCTCGCTGGCGCTGGTCGATCTGCGAAGCCAGCGGGAAATTCCCCCCAGCGCGGCGTTTGGCATAGTCGAGCTGCTGAATGGCCTGATCGAAGTCCCCCACCAAGGTGAAGTATTCCGCACGCGCCCGGTGCAGGCCGATGGTATTGCCCGATAAGCCCCGCACCTCGGCCATGTCGTACCACACATCCGGATCATCCGGGCGGCTCTTGATCAGGTCGTTCAATACCTGCTCCGCCTCGGCCGGCTTGTTCTGCTTGACCAACAGGTCGGCGCGCACCTGCTTGAGCGGGTAATTACCCGGGTACAGCCCCTGCATACGCTCGGCCCGTTGCTGTGCATCGGCCAGGCGATTGTTGGTGATATCCAGGTCGATCTGCGCCAGGTTGTAGGTAATGTCATTGGGCGCCTTGGCCAGCAGCGGCTTGAGCATCTCCCGAGCCTCGTTGAGCTGACCACCCTTGATCTGTGCCAGCGCCAGCCCATAGCGCGCCGCATCGAGCTTGGGGTCTTCGTCGAGCTGGGCGCGAAAACGCTTGGCCGCAAGCCCCGGCGTACCCTCATACGTCAGCGCTACCCGGGCGCGGATCAGCTGATAGCGCAGGCTGTCTTCCACACCGCCTTTTGGCGCCTGCTCGGCTCGGTTACGGGTGTCGGCGATACGCGACTCGGTTACCGGGTGCGTCAACAAAAATTCCGGCGGCTTGGCGTCGTAACGGTACTGACGCGCCAGGCGTTCGAACATGGTCGGCATGTTGCGCGGGTCGTAGCCGGCCTTTTCAAGGTTCTGGATGCCGATGCGGTCAGCTTCCTGCTCGTTTTGCCGGGAGAACCTGCGCTGCTCCTGAATCGCTGCCGCCTGGGTGCCGGCAATCATGCCGATGCCGGCATCCCCCGCGCCACCGGCCGCCAGCACGATACCGGTAAGCAACGCCGCCATCATCGGCAATTGCATGCGCTGCTGGGCCTCGATGCCCCGGGCGAAGTGACGCTGGGACAAGTGCGCCAGTTCGTGCGCCAGTACCGAGGCGTACTCGCCCTCGGTCTGCGCATTGAGGAACAACCCGCCGTTGACACCCACGATGCCGCCTGGCGCTGCAAACGCGTTGAGTTCGCGGCTGTCGATCAGGATGAATTCCAGGCGACGGTCCTGCAACTGGCTGGTTTCGGCCAGGCGGTACACGCTGGTCTCCACGTAGTCCTTGAGCTGCGGGTCGTTGAGCTGGTTGACCTGGCCGCGCAACAGGCTCAGCCAGGCGCGGCCAAGCTGGTGCTCCTGCTGGGGCGAGACAATCGCCGAACTGGCGTCACCCAGCGACGGCAGGTCGTCAGCATGGCCAGGCAGGGCCATCAGGCAGGCCAGCGTCAGCAGGGTAGGGCGCAGTAGATTCATGCACGAAGCTCGCGTCGGTCAAAGATTGCTACTGTAGCGGGCTCACACGTTGGCGACCAGTGGCGCTATCCTAGGCGGCCGATCAGGCCGTAGGCCGGCATTGCCCTGGAGAGCCCCATTGATGAGCACCCCCCTGACCTATGACGCCGAGCTCGATGCCAGCGGGCTGAACTGCCCGTTACCACTGCTCAAGGCCAAGATGGCGCTCAATGGGCTGGCCAGTGGTGCCGTACTCAAGGTCATCGCCACCGACGCAGGTTCCCAACGCGACCTGCGCACCTTTGCCAAACTGGCCGGTCATAGCCTGTTGCACGAAACGGCCGAGGCCGGTACCTACACCTACTGGCTGCGCAAGGCCTGAGTCCCACAAGGATCGTTCATGTTCAAAGTGCTACGCGACTGGGTCCAACGCTACTTCTCCGATGAAGAAGCGGTGGTGCTGGCGGTCTTGCTGTTTCTGGCGTTCACGGCGGTGCTCACGCTGGGCGGGATGCTGGCGCCGGTGTTGGCCGGCATGGTGCTGGCGTTTCTCATGCAAGGGTTGGTCAACGCCCTGGAGCGCCTGCGAGTGCCTACAAAACTGGCGGTCCTGCTGGTATTTGCCCTGTTCATGGGCGCACTGGCGGTGTTCATGCTGGTATTGGTGCCGCTGCTGTGGCACCAGCTGATCACCCTGTTCAACGAGCTGCCAGGCATGCTTGGTAAATGGCAGTCATTGCTGCTCCTGCTGCCAGAGCGCTATCCGCACCTGGTGTCGGACGAGCAGGTGCTGCATGCCATCGAGTCGGTCCGCGGCGAGATCGGCAAGTTCGGGCAATGGGCGCTTACCTTCTCCCTGTCCAGCCTGCCGCTGCTGGTCAACGCCATGATCTACCTGGTGCTGGTGCCGATCCTGGTGTTCTTCTTCCTCAAGGACCGTGAACTGATTGGCCGCTGGGTCAGTGGCTACCTGCCGCGTCAGCGCACCTTGCTCAACCGCGTGGGCAGCGAGATGAACCGGCAGATCGCCAATTACATTCGGGGCAAGGGCATCGAAATTCTGATCTGCGGCATTGCGACCTACATAGCGTTCATCACCCTGGGCCTGAACTATGCTGCGTTGCTGGCCCTCCTGGTCGGGCTGTCAGTGGTCGTGCCTTATGTCGGGGCGGTGGTGGTCACCGTGCCGGTGACGCTGATTGCCCTGTTCCAGTGGGGCTGGGGAGACCAGTTCATCTACCTGATGACGGTCTACGCGATCATCCAGGCGCTCGATGGCAACGTGCTGGTACCGCTGCTGTTCTCCGAGGCGGTGAGCCTGCACCCGGTGGCGATCATCTGCGCGGTCTTGCTGTTCGGTGGGTTGTGGGGGTTCTGGGGGATTTTCTTCGCCATCCCGCTGGCGACCCTGATCAAGGCCGTGCTGGACGCCTGGCCTCGCCAGGAGCCCAGCGTGTCGCCCCTGCTCTGACAGGCTTGGGCTGCACCGAGGTTGGCGCAGCCCCTGCTTCGATCAGGCCTGGTTCAGCGTCTGGGCCGCGGCCAGTACCGCATCCACATGGCCGGGTACCTTCACCCCACGCCATTGCTGACGTAGCACACCGTCTTTGTCGATCAGGAAGGTGCTGCGGTCCACGCCCATGTATTCCTTGCCGTACAGCTTTTTCAGCTTGATCACGTCGAACAGCTGGCACAGGGCTTCGTCCTTGTCGCTGATCAACTCGAATGGGAAGCCCTGCTTGGCCTTGAAGTTCTCGTGGGACTTCATGCCGTCGCGCGAGACGCCGAGCACCACGGTATTGGCGGCTTCGAAGGCGCCATGCTGGTCGCGAAAGCCCTGGCCCTGAGTGGTACAGCCTGGAGTACTGTCCTTCGGATAGAAATACACCACCACCTGGCGGCCCTTGAGCGCCGACAGGCTGACCGTCTGCCCGCTGGTGGCCTGGGCAGTGAAGTCGGGGACAGGTTGGTCGAGTGCAACGGCCATGGGAACCTCCTCAGACAGGGTTTTGTGGGCGCCAGGGTTCGATCAGGGCGTCCAGGTTCAGCGCGTCGGCAAAGTCCAGGAACTGGTCGCGCAGCCAACTGATCTGGGTGCCGGCCGGCAGGATCACCGTGAACTGAGCGTTGAGCATGCTGCTGCCGGTCTGCGGTGCCAGGTAGGTGTCGCAGGTCATGGCTTCAAGCTCGACACGGTGATCGAGGAAGAACTGGCACAGCTCATTGATGATGTCTGGGCGGTAGGCGGCGCTGACATAGGCCACGTAGGGCAGGGCCTGCGGGCGCACTTCCTGGTCGGCGCTGCGCACCACGTCCAGGGTCAGGCCATGCTTCTTGCCAAGGCCAGGCAGCATGGCCTCAAGGCGCGCCAGGGCATCCCAGCTGCCGCCGACCTGCAAGACCAGTGCGCTGGTCTCGCCATGGCGGCTCAAGCGAGAGGTAACCACCGCGCAGCGGTTTTCGAAGGCTGCGCGGCTCAGTACATTGGCCAGCTCCATGGGGTTGGGCCCCAAGGCGCTGATGACGAGGAATTGTTCGCGGACAGTGGGGGTGGACATGCAGCATTCCTAAAGCGATGAGCGGTCGGTGCAGGACGGGCGAAAGCCTCCTGTAGGCAGCGCTCGGCACTCGCAGGCGAGGGCGGGGCGCTGGCGGGGAGCAGGGTCTACGGCCCGGCGGGCCGTGCTGCACCGATCAAAGCATCAAGGGTAGCGAAATAAGGCGCCGAGGGGAATGCTCCGCCCGCCTGCTTCGCTTGTGCAAGGCCGATGCCCCCAGTACCATTACCGCTCTCTTTTTCCGGCAGGAGCAGATACATGATTGCGGGCAGTATGGTGGCACTGGTCACTCCCATGGATGCACAAGGGCGTGTTGACTGGGGCAGCCTCGACAAACTTGTAGACTTCCACCTGGAAAACGGCACCCACGCCATCGTCGCCGTCGGCACCACCGGTGAGTCCGCCACGCTGGATGTCGAAGAGCACATCCTGGTCATCAAGCACGTGGTCGAGCGCGTCAAGCGCAGCAAAACCCCGATCCCGGTCATCGCCGGCACCGGTGCCAACTCCACTGCCGAAGCCGTGCACCTGACCCAGAACGCCAAGAATGCCGGCGCCGATGCCTGCCTGCTGGTCGTGCCGTACTACAACAAGCCGACCCAGGAAGGCCTGTACCAGCACTTCAAGCACGTTGCCGAATCGGTCGACATCCCGCAGATCCTGTACAACGTGCCAGGCCGCACCTCCTGCGACATGCAGGCCGAAACCGTAATCCGCCTCTCGACGGTGCCCAACATCATCGGCATCAAGGAAGCCACCGGTGACATGGCCCGCGCCAAGGCCATCATCGAGGGCGTTTCCAGCGACTTCATCGTGCTGTCCGGTGACGATCCAACCGCCGTCGAGCTGATCCTGATGGGCGGCAAGGGCAACATTTCGGTCACGGCCAACGTCGCCCCGCGGCAAATGGCCGACCTGTGCGAGGCCGCCCTTGAGGGCAATGCCGAGAAGGCCCGCGCAATCAACGACACGCTCATGCCCCTGCACAAAGACCTGTTCTGCGAGTCCAACCCGATCCCCGTCAAATGGGCGCTGGTCGAGATGGGCCTGATGAAAAAAGGCATTCGCCTGCCACTGACCTGGCTCAGCGAAGGCTGCCACGACAAAGTCCGTACTGCCCTGCGCCAGTCCGGCGTACTGGTTTAAGAGGAAGTACCCTGCATGAAGCGACTGGCTGGCCTTTCTGCCCTTGCCCTGATCATCTCCAGCACCAGTGGGTGCGGCTGGCTGTGGGGCGAGGATGGTTATTTCCGCGACCGCGGCAGCGATTACCTGCAGGCGCACTCGACCGCGCCCATGCAGCTGCCCTCGGACGTCAGCGGCGTCAAGCGCCTCGACCCCCTGCTGCCCATCCCGCGCAACGTTGCCGACGACAATGTCAGCGGTGAGTACGAAGTGCCGCGTCCGCAGCCGCTGACCGGCGGTGCGGGCCAGGCCAACGACTACAGCTTGCAGCGCAGCGGCAGCAGCCGTTGGGTGCTGGCCCAGCACGCCCCGGCCGAAGTCTGGCCGGTGGCGCGTCAGTTCTTCGAGGACAACGGCTTCCGTATTGCTCAAGAGCGCCCGCAAACGGGCGAATTCAGCACCACCTGGCAGCGTTTCGACGAACTCTCGGCCTCCCTTGGTCAGCGCCTGGCCAGCACGGCCAGCAGCAACGACAGCGAAGTGCGCGTGCGTGTGCGCATGGAGCCCGGCGTGCAGCGCAACACCTCCGAGGTGTACGTGGTCACCGTCGAGCGCCCGGCTGGTAGCAGCGCCGAACCCGACTTCCCGTCCAGCTCCACCAACACCGGCGCCGACGCCCTGCTGGTCGACGAGTTGCTCGCCAGCATGAACCGCAGCGCCGAGAAGGGCGGTTCGGTGTCGCTGCTGGCCGAACGTGATTTCGATGTGCCCAACCGCGTCAGCCTGAGCGAAGACGGCAGTGGCAACCCGGTCCTGAACGTGGGCGCCGACCTGGATCGCGCCTGGTCCAGCGTGGGTCGTGCCCTGGAGCAGGGTGGCCAGTGGCGGGTAGAAGACATCAACCGCAGCCTGGGCCTGTACTACATCAACCTGTCCGAAAAACCCGAAGACAAGGAGAACAAGCCTGGCTTCTTCGGTCGTGTGTTCGGCAGCGAGCCCACCAAGGAAGAGCGCGAAGCCCGTGCCGAGCGCTATCAGGTACGCCTGAGCAAAGTGGGTGAGAACGTGCAGGTCACGGTCGAGAAGAACATCAACACCGTGGCTCCGGCCGATGTCGCTCGCCGTGTGCTGAGCGCCATTCAGGACCACCTGGGTTAAGTGCGCTTCGCCGTACTTGGAAGCGGTAGCCAGGGAAACGGCACGCTGATCGCCAGTGGTGATACCTACATCCTGGTCGATTGCGGCTTTTCTTTGCGCGAGACCGAGCGGCGCCTGGCGCTGCTCGGTGTGTCGGCCGCTCAGCTGAGCGCCGTGCTGGTCACCCACGAACATGCCGACCACGTGCATGGGGTTGGTCTGCTGTCACGGCGCTACAATGTACCGGTCTACCTGAGCCAAGGCACCTTGCGCGGGCTGCGCAAGCCGGTGGAAGTGGCCGGTTTCCTGGCGTGCGGCCAGCGCCTGAGCGTCGGCAGCCTGGAGGTTACGGCATCGCGCGTTGAGCACGATGCCCACGAACCGTTGCAGTACGTGGTCAGCGACGGTACACGCCGTTTCGGCATGCTGACGGACCTGGGCTCGTACGACGCGCGGCTGCTGGACGGCTATCGCGACCTGGATGCGCTGTTGATCGAAGCCAACCATTGCCGCGACATGCTGGCGCGTGGTCACTACCCCTACTTTCTCAAGCAGCGGGTCGGCGGCATGCGCGGGCATTTGAACAACCACCAGGCCGCGAGCCTGGTACATGAGCTGGGCTGGAATACCCTGCAGCACCTGGTGCTGGCCCACCTCAGCAGCAAGAACAACCTGCCACACCTGGCCCGCCAGTGCTTCGTCGACACCCTTGGGTGCGACCCTGACTGGCTTGAGGTGGCAAATCAGGAACACGGGCTCGACTGGCGCGCCATCGCCTAGCCCACCCCTCACGCAAGCGGAGCCCAATCATGGAAAAACGCGACGAACTCTACCGCGGCAAGGCCAAATCGGTTTACAAGACCGATGACGCCGACCGCTTGATCCTGCTGTTTCGCAACGACACGTCGGCCTTCGACGGCAAGCGCATCGAGCAGCTGGACCGCAAGGGCACGGTGAACAACAAGTTCAACGCCTTCATCATGCAGAAGCTCGAAGAAGCTGGCGTGCCGACCCAGTTCGACAAACTGCTGGGCGATAACGAATGCCTGGTCAAGAAGCTGGACATGATTCCGGTCGAATGCGTCGTGCGTAACTACGCAGCCGGCAGCCTGGTCAAGCGCCTGGGCGTGGAGGAGGGCATCAAGCTGGAGCCTTCCACCTTCGAGCTGTTCCTGAAGAACGACGAGAAGGGCGACCCCTTCATCAACGAATCCCACGTTGTCGCCTTCGGCTGGGGCACCGCCGAGCAACTGGTCGAAATGAAGAAGCTGTCGCTCAAGGTCAATGACGTACTGACCAAGCTGTTCGACGACGCCGGCCTGCTGCTGGTCGACTTCAAGCTGGAGTTCGGCGTCTTCCACGGCCAGATCGTGCTGGGCGACGAGTTCAGCCCCGACGGCTGCCGCCTGTGGGACAAGGAAACCCGCAAAAAGATGGACAAGGACCGCTTCCGTCAGGGCCTGGGCGATGTGATCGAAGCCTACGAAGAAGTTGCCAAGCGCCTGGGCGTGCCGCTGTAAGGCGCACGCACACGCAAGCGCCTGATACCACGCGGTTTTTTTGAAAATAAAGGTTTGCGTTTTCAGAATTCACTGGTATGATGCGCGGCATTGGAGAGATGCCGGAGTGGTCGAACGGGACGGATTCGAAATCCGTTGTACTGGCAACAGTACCTAGGGTTCAAATCCCTATCTCTCCGCCATATTAAAGGCCCCGAGCGCTGTATAGCCCTCGGGGCTTTTTTCGTATGGGGGAATTTTGGAAGAATTGGGGAGCGTGTAATTCCCCTAAGCGTTCGCTATCATTCCGCCATGGCCTACTACGAAAAGCGCGGTGACGCCTGGCGCGCCCAGATCCGCCGCAAAGGATATCCAACCCTTTCCGCCACCTTTGACACCAAGGCAAAAGCCCAGCGATGGGCCGCCGAGATCGAGGGTGATATGTCGCGCGCTCGCTTTGTCGACATGCGTGAGGCCGAGAGCACTACGCTCGCCGAGGCCCTGGACCGCTATCTCTCGGAGGTCACCTCCAGCAAGAAGGGCGCCAAGCAGGAGCAGGTCCGCATCAAGAAGTGGAAAGAGCACAAGCTGGCCAGTAAAGGCCTAACTGCTATCCGCTCGAGCGACATGGCTGCCTACCGCGATGCGGAGCTGAAAGAGGGGAAGTCGACGGCAACAGTCCGCCTTAACCTGGCGGTGATCAGCCATCTCTACACGGTGGCCACGAAGGAATGGGGTATCGAAGGGTTGATCAACCCATGCCGGGCGATCCGTATGCCGAAGGGCAGCAAGGAAAGAGATCGGCGCCCTACGCCGGCGGAGCTCACTGCTCTGTATAAAGCAGCCGGCCAGATGAATGCCCAGCTCCCTGTGCTCATTGAGCTGGCCGTGGAGACGGCAATGCGCCGGTCTGAGCTGTTGATGATGCGCCGCGACCAGGTGCGCAGCAAAGTGGCATATCTCGAAGACACCAAGAACGGCGAGCGGCGCGCCGTGCCATTGTCCTCACGGGCGATCGCCCTGCTGGAGGGCTTGCCCACGCCGATCGGTGGCGGCCGGTACTTCACCCTTGCCCTCAACACGATCAGCAACTACTTTCCTAGGGCCTGCGAGGCTGCCGGGATTAAAGGCCTACGCCTTCACGACCTACGCCATGAGGCGACCAGTCGTTTCTTCGAGCGCGGCTTCACCATGACGGAGGTCGCCAGTATCACGGGTCACAAGACCTTGGCGATGCTCAAACGCTATACACACCTCAGCCCACACGATTTGGCCGAAAAACTCGGTTGAGATAAAGTCGACGGATTAACCCTGGCACTAATCACTATACTCGGTAAAGGAGAACCAATGAAGCTTGAAACCATCAAGGTGAAGCGTTTCAAAGCGCTCTATGACGTGGAGCTGAAAAATCTACCGAAGTTTGCAGTGTTCATAGGCGCAAACGGCAGTGGAAAAACTACGCTATTTGACGTTTTCGGTTTCCTTAGAGACTGTCTGAATACTAACGTTAGAGCAGCACTCCAGCGCCGTGGTGGTTACAAAGAGGTGGTGTCTCGAGGGTGTGAGGAAGAGGGTATATTCATCGAGCTTCAGTTCCGGATGCCAATTGCCACAGTAGAGAGGCTGGTTACATACAGTATATCTATCAAGTTGGATGACGGCAGGCCTGTCGTGGCGGAAGAGCGGTTGAAGTATAAGCGCGCAGCATACGGCTCGCCCTTTAACTTTCTCAATTTTAGGTATGGTAGTGGATTCGCCATTGAGAACGAAGAAGACTTTGATCGGCCGGATGAAGAGCTTTCTCGTGAGCAACAGACCCTCGAGAGCGCTGATATTTTAGCTATCAAGGGTCTTGGTCAATTTCAAAGGTTCAAAGCAGCTAGCGCTTTCCGCCAGCTAATTGAAAAGTGGCATCTTTCTGATTTTCACATTCACGATGCTCGTCGCACCCAAGAGGCGGGTTATGCTGAACATCTTTCTCCAAACGGTGAGAATCTAGCGCTTGTTGCTCAGTTTATGTACGAGAATCATAGGGATAGATTTGATCTGGTTCTCGAGAAAATGAAGCAACGTGTACCCGGTGTAAAGGAGGTAGAGGCCGTAGAAACGGAAGACGGCAGAATTGTTTTACGATTCCAAGATGGTAGTTTCAAGGACCCGTTCATATCTCGTTATGTGTCGGATGGGACTATCAAGATGTTCGCCTATCTTTTGCTTTTGCATGATCCTGCCCCGCATCCACTATTATGTATCGAAGAGCCAGAAAATCAGCTGTATCCAACTCTGATGATTGAACTGGCTGAGGAATTCCGGGCTTATGCCGAGCGTGGGGGGCAAGTTATAGTATCAACCCATTCTCCTGATCTGTTGAATCGTATTGCCCTTGAGGAAATATATTGGCTATCGAAGCGAGATGGGCGCACCGAAATCCGTAGAGGCAGTGAGGATCCGCAACTGGTTGCTCTGATTAGAGAAGGAGACTTGCCGGGGACACTATGGAAGCAAGGAGCTTTTCCGGAGGTTGATCCCTCATGAATTTGGTCTTCATGCTGGAAGAGCCCTCAATGAAGCATTTTCTGGCGGGGTTCATGTCTCGTATTGTTCCTGATCACTTTTCTGTGACTTATCTAGTACATGAGGGAAAGCAGGATTTGGAAAAATCAATTCCAAGAAAGATTCGAGCTTGGCAAGTTCCAAATAGCTGCTTCATTGTAATTAGAGATAAAGATGGGGAGGATCCTCTAGTTCTCAAGAATCGATTGAGAGCATTGTGCGCCGAACGACCAGAGACGCTTGTTCGCATTCCAGTCCATCATCTAGAGAGTTGGATCTTGGGAGATATGCAGGCGCTGGCTACCGCATTCAACAAGCCGAATTTGGTTGCTATGTCTGGCAATAGAAAGTTTAGGAATCCAGATTTGCTGGCCAACGCCTCTGAAGAGCTATCGCGACTTATTCCAGGCTATCAGAAAGTGGGCGGCGCTCGAACTGTATCTCCGCACATAGACTTCGAGAGAAACACGTCGCGTAGTTTCAATCTGCTGATAAACGACTTAAAGCGGTTGGCTGCTGCAGGGGCTGCTTAATCAAGCTACCCCTCGCAGAGAAGGAGGCGCTAAGCGCTTCCTGCCGGGCTTCAACTTCTGGTGCTCAGCGTCCCGAAACCCGCGCAGGAACTTGCGCACGTCCTCTTTCAGCTAGCAGTGCCGGTTGCCCATCTTGAAGCTTGTGGGTAGCAATGGTACACCGCGGCGGATTCCCTCCCTGATCGACGTCTCAGCGCGCCCCAGCAGCTTGGCAAGGCCTTCGACGGTCAGTACCTCGGTTTTTTTCGCTCATTCCTTCTTCCTGCCTGACTCTTCAGGTTCTGGTTGTCACGCTGGACTGTCTCGTCAAATGCGTTTCGCTGGCGGCAAGGCAGGTTTCGACTCGATAAAAGAGCTGGCCGGATTGTCCCGCTAATATGGCGGAAATAGTCGATCTCGACAAATTCGTCGTGCGTCTTCCTGATGGGATGCGGGACCAGGTGGCCAAGGCCGCAGACGATCGCTCCATGAACTCGCTGATCGTGAAGGCGATCCGAGAGTACCTAGACTTGTAGCAGCGCCAGGAGGCACTGCTCGGCGCGGTTGTGCTGGCGAACCAGGTCCAAGAGCAGCAGGAGCACCAGCCATGAGCCAGGCCGGCCTGCTCCTGCTGCTGTGGGAAGCACTGCAGCAGCGCGAAACCACCTTCGGGCAGGTTCTCGACCTGTCCGCCGCCTGCGGCTTGGATAGGCGCCGGGTATTGGCGGACCACTTCCGGAGGCTGTCATGAACAAGCGTCGCTCGATCAACCCCGCCGCCCTGCCCGCAGTGGGCCAGCCCCTGGGCGGCGGTATTTTCGCTGGCGACTACGCCCCGCGGTGTACGCAACAACAACCCAGGGAACATCGATTACAACCCGCGCAACGCCTGATAGAGGCAGCTGGGTCTTGAGGTGGGCGTGGCCAAGCCTCGCTTTGCGCGCTCTGACCATCCAGAAAACGGCATCCGCGCTCTGGGCAAGCTGCTGCTCAACTACCGGGGCAAGGATGGGATGCCCGGCGTTGGCCGGCTTGGTATCGACACCCCGCTGGAGTTCATCAACCGGTGGGCGCCGGCGAGCTAGAACGACACCAATGGCTATGCCCAAGCCATCGCCAAGCGCCTGGACGTCGGCGTGCGCGACTCGATCGACATCTCCAAGCCGCAGATCCTGCGCGGGTTGGTGGTCGGCATCATAGTGGACGAGAACGGCACCAACCCGTATCCGTCCGCGTTGATCGATGAGGGTATCAGGCGGGCCTTGGCATGAGCCCCTGGATAGGCTTGGCGGCTGCCGTGGTCTTGGTGGCCAGCCATTGGGGCGCCTACGAGCACGGCCGGAGTGTAGAACAGGCGCAGGCTGGCCAAGTGTCGGCCAAGCGCGATAGCGGCGACCGTCTTGCGGAGGTGATCGGCGAGCGCAGCGCCCGTCAGCAGGAACATCAACGCGCCCAGGCGCAGGAGGAGGCGAGAGGCCATGGTCATGAGGAAAGATCAATTGCGAATGCTGGCGCTGCTGGCGCCGATGCTGCTGGCCAGCGGTTGCGCGACGACGGCGCCAACTTCGCCGCCGCCGTCAGTTGCCCCGGCACGGATTCCGCCGCTGTCGCCCGAGGCAAGGCAGCCACCCGCGCCGCCATGGTGCTCTCCGACCTGCTCGCACGGGCTGAAGCTCGAGCGGGAGAGCTGGCGAAGGCTTATGACCAAGCCCGAATAGCAGGACAGCTGTGCGAGGCGTCCTATAATGCCCTGATCAACTAAGCGGAGCATCGCGGTGGAGAAACGCACATTCATAGGTCTCGTCAAGGCAGGCGAATCCCTGATCAAGCAATCGATCAAGGCGATGCGTGCTTACCACCAGGCATAAGCAGACGGCTTGACTGCCGCAGAGTTGGAGCGCCTGCGCCTGCTTGTTGAATCCCTTTTTCAAGAAGTTTCATATTGTCAGATCCGAGTGACTGCCAAAGCGCGCGGAAAATATTTGCCCCCGCTACATTAGGTTGCCAGTCGTACTACCTACCGATGTGCTCAGGTTCGCTCTGGAGTATTTCGGCCTCAATCACATACTTCTCCAAGTTGCAGTCGTGAAGGATTAATCTGACCTTTTCTGCATTGCTTATCGCTTCCGCGCTATGGCTTCTCAATGCCATATACCTAGAGTATGGTTTATCTAGCGTGACAACTGCAGTATCGAACTTGTAGAAAACTCAAAACTTTTAACGCCTGCGTGATACTGGATGTTTTCTGGTAGGTCAAAATTTAGTTTAACGTCTTTGGCGAAACTTACTACTCCGACTGGGTACCAGCGGCCTTTGTATAGTATTTCTGCTGTAGTTGTCTCAAGATAGAGGTGTGCAGCTCGCTCGGAAGTATTTGCGATCCTAACCAAAACGAAAAGCATTTTCTCTTTATCTGCATCCCCGGTGAAAGAGTAGGGGGCGAAAATTTTCAAGCGTGGCTTACGTTTGTTCCATAGTCCATAGCCCTCAATGGCCAGTGCCGCCATGCCTGCGAGACCCCCGATCACACCTACAAAACCAGCTGCATCCATTTTATTCGCTACCGTACATTCATGCCCGTAAGGGCTTCACAGGAGCCTTCGCCTCCAGATAAGTCACTCGGCTGGGGCTGGCGCGATGACAAACGCTGGCATGAGACTATCACGGATTCTGGGGGAATTTTGGGGGAATGCATCCCCCGAATAGTGTGGAATGCTGTCGCGTTGACCTGTGTCGAAACTGCTAATTTTATTGGCTTTTAAGGTTTCTCGTAAATTTAATTGCGGCTAAAAACGGATTATAAATCCGTTGTACTGCCAACAGTACCTAGGGTTCAAATACCTCTCTCTCCGCCATGCGCGAAGTAGACGAAATCCCCGAAAACGTTGAGTTTTCGGGGGGGGGTCCATTGTGCTCGAACAATTTAAGGCATTTTTAGGGCAATAACTTTACCCCTCCAGACCGCAGCAGGCCATTTTAGGACAATGTTCTTTAGGCCCCTAACCGGCCTAGGGCTTCCCGGTCTCATAGTATTTTGTCACTCTGGTGCTGGCGGTGATGTTAGGCGCTTTTGTAATGCTTCCGAGGTGAGGTGTACAAGCAAGGCCCATACCCGCCTGGGGAACACTTCTTGCGTGACCAAGCGGATGCTCACCTAGGTGTGAGCATCTAGGAGTACCTTTCTTGGTTACCCGTTTTGAGACTTTTCAAAACGAACATCACCCTCAGTCAAGTCCTTCACAAGCTGCCAACCGAGGTGTCGATAGAAGCCACATGCACGGCTCGCTTCGGCTGTTTCTAACCAGATCGTATGGTGATGTTGAAAGAGGAAAGTCTCTGCTTGCTCCATGAGTCTGCGGCCCAGCCCGTTTCCCTCAAATCCGGGTAGGACGAAAGCGGCAAATACACAGCCGTCCTCGACATCGACCATAGAAAAACCTACAGGGACACCATTGACCTCGGCAACCCAAGCACAGGGCGCCTCTAACATTGCCTGCCTTATAGTGAAGTGGCTGATTCCCATTGCGGCTAGCTGCTCACGGGATAAGTGATTTTCGCGCACGCTGGTTCGAATATCAAAAATCGTGTCGATATCCGCTAAGTTGGCGAGTCTGATTGAGTGGTCCATAATATAGTCCTTTATGTGTCATGCATGTAATAACGAGCAAACTTGATAGGTCTTCAAGGGGTTTTATGTTTACTGCGCATATAACTTTCAGGGCTGAGTAATGCTTTTGAATTGATGCTGAGCTTGTGACTCAACACAGTGCCGGCGCTTTACTGAAGTCGATAGCTTTTGCATGGGCAACCATTTTGGTTTGAGCCCCTAAACGAACTTCCTTGTTTTCACAGGATCCCTATGTTCCTCAATCGGTAATCCATGGCAGCCGTGGAGACGCCGAATGAATTAGCCAGCCGCTTCAAGTCTGTCACTTTTTCTTCGAAAATCATGTGTTTGACCAGGGCAGCCGGCATCAAAAGAGCCGCTGCAAACCGGTTGGCTGCAACTTCCCTGGGGTCGCGTACCGATGCGCTCATTTGACGGTCGGTATCCCTTGGCGCGTCAATATCGCCATTAACGTGATGGCCGATTTCATGTGCAATGGTGAAGCGTTGACGAACTGTGGTTTCAGACGGGTTGTAGGTAATAAGTGGGGCCCCCTCTCGGAACACATAGTGCCCGCTTTCTCGGGCGCCTGGCTCTGCCGGACGTACCTCGATACCCATCTTCTGAGCAATAGCCTTGGCGTCTACTGGGAGTTTGAAATCCCAATGGGCTTTGAGGACGTCAAGCGCGCTGCTGTACCTCATACCGCCCTCCACGAAACATTCAGCCTATTTGATGCCGAATCATGTTCCCTTGCACTTCTGCGTCAACCGAATAATTGTGACAGTTCATCGCTTCCACACCGCCCTGTGAGCTAGGGGCAGCGACAGGGCGGCCGGCTATTCGGGCAAGCTGACAAGGAAAACCCTACGACCCTTCGTTCATTAACCCGAGCTCCGCATCATCCAGCAGCGCCTTAGCCATCGCGCCTAGGTAATGCGAAGCCCATAGCAATTTCTGGTCGCTTTCCATCAGCCCCTTGATCACCATGTGGCATACATACCCCATCAACTCGGATGCCTGCTCCCTGGCATCCTGGCAGGGTATGCCAGGCTCGATGCGAAACAGCGGGTGTGTGTTGTCATCGCCCTGGTGAAAACGGGTCCTGCCAACGGTGGTGGGTTCATTTTTGTCATCGGTTGGCATTTGTTTAGTCCCCATTCGCCGGTATGAACTGCATCAACGTCCGGTGCGAGCGGGGAGGGTGAGGTGGGTCAGGGACCATCTTGCGCATAAGTAGCTCCAGAGTCAGTCGGGCTGCTACGGCCTTGCTGTCAAACAAGTGGGTGGCAGCGATACGCGGGTTGACAGACCGAGGACTCCGGAGACTCGGCGCACACAAGGTGCCCCACGTACCACCGCCATGAGGGTTGCACGTGTGCGGAGAAGGGTCGGCCTGTCAAAGCCGGTCGTTGATCTGCAACGACCCGCCGAGACTAGAACGCGACCTGCCCCATCGCAACCGTTTGAGCAGCGGGGCAGTATGTTTCGGAAACGGCCTACAAGGAAGGGGATTAATCTGAGTTCCGAGAGCAAAAGTACCGATCCAAAGCGATCCCATGCCGCTCAGCCATCCGCAACATTTTGTCTTGATCTGCCATTCACCACCTGCGCTACAATGCCGCCTCTGTTCGCCTCTCATGCCTGGACAACACGCCGTAATGACTACGTGCGCCGGGCGATGAGTGCTTCCTGACATGGATTCGTTGGATGCTTTGCGCTTCGCTACACATACCCCTCACTGTTCGCTCACCCGTGGCGTCGCCTTCTGCGGCCTCCACTGGCTCCCCCCTGCAAGCCCATCACACCCACGCCCACGCTGCTGCCCGAGAGGCTGCGGTTTACGGCTGTGCGTCCACTGGAAAATGGAGTGATCCACGTGCATAAGAAATTCATCGCCTCCCTCTTGGCCGTCGCCATCGCCTCGACCACCGCCTGCGCCCAGCTTGGCATCAGCAAAGAACAAGCCGGCACCGTGATCGGCGGCCTGGCGGGCGTTGCCATCGGTTCGACCATGGGCAGCGGCAACGGCAAGCTGGCGGCCGCTTTGATCGCAGGCGGCATCGGTGCCTACGTGGGCAACCGCATCGGCAACATGCTCGATGAAAAAGACCAGCAGGCCTTGGCCATGCGCACCCAGGAAGTGCTGAGCCAGCAACAGGCCACGGCCAGTGCACAGCCGGTGACCTGGAAGTCCGACCACTCCGGCGCCAGCGCGCAGATCGTGACAGGCAAGGAGTACACCAAGACCAAGCAGGTCGAGGTCAAGCGCGCGCCGAAGATCCAGGCCGTTCCGTCGATGAAGCTGATCAACGAACCCTACGTGACCACCAGCGACAACCTCAATGTGCGCGCGGCGCCCAACGCCAAGGGCGAGAAAGTCGGCAGCCTGAAGAACCACACCGAATTCACGGCCGTCGGTTCAACCGGCGACTGGGTGCTGGTAGGGCGCAAAGGCGTGACCGTCGGTTACGTGCACAAGGACTACGTCGAGCCCAAGGCCCAGGCCGTGGCCAAGCGCGTTACCCCGGCGGTGAACCTGGATGAGCTGGACGTGGCGGCCAGTAGCGAAACCCAAGGCTTCGACCTGGATACGCTGCAAAGCCTGCCTACCCAGACCGTCGCTGCCGAAGCGGCTTGCCGCCCCGTGACGGTCAGCCTGAAGTCCAAGGAAGGCAAGACCGAACAGGAACAGAACACCTTCTGCAAACAGGCCAATGGCACCTGGGAACTGATTTGAGAACTTCCATGAAAAAGCACGCCCTTGCGCTCGCCGTGATCGGTGCTTGCGGTTTGGTACCGCAGGCTTTCGCCCACGAACTGGCGTTTTCCAAGAAGGACAATATCAAGGTCGAAGTGCCCGGTGAGGCCGCGACCTGGTGCAAGCCCGAGGTCGAGCTGACCATCACCCGGCCTGCCTGGGACAACCCGGACATGCTCTCGGGCCTGCTGAACAAGTTGCCGTTCGTGTTCGCCAAGGACTGCTCCACGGCCAAGGTCAGCTGGAAGGCGGTCGATGGCAAGGGCGCGCTGTATGCCAGCGGCGCTGGCAATGCCAGCAACCTGGGCTTGATGAACCTGGCTGCTGCACCTGCCGCCTCCACGGCCCCAGCCCCTCAGCAGACTGAAACCCCAGCGCCATCCTCTGCGCCAGCACCAGCCGAGGCACCTGCCCCTGCTGCTACGCCTGCGCCTGTCGAGGCGCCAGCACCAGCCGTGGCGGCTGC
>NZ_DIMK01000068.1:0-130050 GCF_002425525.1 Pseudomonas sp. UBA5568
GCCATCGGCATTACCCAGGAACTCAATGCCTGGCGCAACGCTGGCATGGAACACCTCAGGAATTGGCTGGAAGCCAGTACCGAGAACGGTGGCCCCAGTAACGAGCGGAAGGTGTTGGTTGCTCAAGCCTTTAGCGAGCTGCATGAGCAATTCACGGAGCGAAAGGTTGCCGCGTTGGTCGGTCATTATGACAAGGCGCTACGCGCCAGTCTCGCCTACGTCATGCAGGGTTCGCAGTCGCGGCTGGCCGAACTTTGGGAACAGAAAAAAGAGGCCATCTTCGAAATACACGTAGAAAAAGAGAGGCAGAAGCTCGAAATCCTTGCCGAGAACGGCGAGTTTGCCAAACATTTCGAAGACCGCTACCTGCCACTCGTCAACCTGCAAGGTATGCATCGACACCTGGAGACGTTCGAGGCGCAGAGCGCCGAAGCACAACGTCTCGCCGAGTCCAGAGCGGCAGATCACCTCACGTGGTTGAAGTCGTCCGCACTGGTAGACGCACTTGTCCACTATGATGAGAGCGACCTCACCAATGGCTTTTGCTTTGCACATCAAACGGGCCTATGCGTGATAGGCCTCGAAAGCGTGCCAGCAGGCGCAGCATTGCTCGCCCAATGGTGGCGCGCCGACGATATAACCCCTGACAACCTTGCGCTGCGCTCGTTTGTCCTCAACCAACGTGAGATTGCAGAGGCGCTTGCGCGAACACGTACAGCGCTGGACGCACTGGCGCCAGGTAACGACCCTTTTCTTCAGCTGGAGACGGCCCTCAAACAAGCCAAAGAGCTCGCCGCACACTTCAGCCGGCTGGACAGCCATCTGGACCAGCTCGCGCAACATAGCCCCATCAATACTGCTGGCGCGTTGGCCTGGCTTGGGCAGCTGGGGCACCAGAGCCTGTCAGCGGGTGCGCCCGGCAGCGCTGATCGGTTGCTGTACCGACGCCTGAGCACCTACCTCATTGCCTCACTGGGTCAGCAAGCGGTGGAACTGCGCTTGAGTGAGCAGGCGCTGAACGGTAAAACGCCGTCGCCCGGCCGCGTCGCGGCGCCCATCGTACGCCGGCTTGATCAAGCTTATGCCGAGACATTGCACGGGGTGCACGGGAATCAGTTCTATCGTTTGCGGGTCGCCAGCGGATTACTGCTGTTGGAGGCCGGGCTGCTGTTGTTACAAGGCAGGCGGGATGACAAGGACCGACGCTTCTGGAGCGAAGTGACTGCAGCTGCATTTACAAGTGCGGCTGCGGGGATGGAGCTGCTTGCGGTGGGGACTGAACTGACGATTAGAGGCGTTGGTGGGAACAGCGCCACTGCGCGGGGCGCGCACGTTAGCCTGGGTCGGTATCGATTTTGGGGAGCCGGGTTGGCGGCGGCGGGCGCGGTTATAAGCATTAAGTGGGACTTTTCCGATGCCATTGATGCACAAGCAAGATCTAAACATATGTTAGTAGCGGCTTACAGCGTTAGAGCAAGCGCCATCATCACCTTACTTGTGGGGCAAGGGGGTATAGCATTTTCACAGGCGAGTGCGTTCTTCCATTGGCTAGCAATTCTTGATCCTACTGCACGCATAAGCAACTCATACGCAATGTTATCAAGATTATCTGCAAGACTTGCGGCGAACAGGCCTGCTATGCTCTGGCTCAGCCGTTTGGGCTTGATCGGCGGCACCGTCGTGGTAGTCAGTACTGTTGCCTTACTGATATTCGATGAAAGCGCGTTAGAGAAGTGGTGCAGTAAATGCTGCTTCCGCATTAAAAAAACCACCGAAGGTTACAAAAAAGACACGGAAGAACTTGAAGCTTTATTTAGCGCAATCAGAGAGATAGCGTAATGTATTTTTTTGAATGGCTCACATGGCTCTCCTATATTGACCCCAAGGAAGAACGCGATGCTTTTGAGAAAAAGCATAAAAAGATAAAACTCAAGACAGTCTATGAAAACGACGATCAGGAGATGATCACAGCCGCTAAAAATCCAGCCAGCAGCTCACCCAAGAGCCGAGGACCAGTTTATGCTTGCAACGAGCATATACTGGAAATGCGCTACGGCATGTGGGAAAACAAGCGCGGACTCATCAGCATCATCTCGGCCACCATAGTAGCTACGATTACATCATTCGCATACATGTCAGCAACGTCTCTAATTCGACTAGTAGACATAGTTAGAAACGATCAAGGGGAGCCGTATGGAGCCCATATCTTCATAGCAACTCTTACCAGCAGCTTAATGATATTGATCTCCATAATTTATATAAAGTATGGGTTATGTATCACGCGCTTGGAAATGTTTACGTCGCGCCACTTGCTGATTCGATTCAATCGTAGTACCCAACAGGTTCACCTGCACCGTCCTACTTACTGTGGTGGCATCGTCACACTTCCTTGGCACGGAGTCACGTCCAACGGCTCGAATATAAATTACGCTGCTGCCGGTGGTGTAGGCCTACCTTTGGTGCTTATGTGGCCACCGTCGTTCGCCGGCGCCCTCCATCCAGAACTCGCCCACGTAGGCAAAGCCGCCAACAACTTCACGGAGCTGCAATCCGAGTGGGAGTTCATCCGCCGCTTCATGGACGAGGGCCCGGAGGACCTGCCCCGTCCACCTATGACTTCGCACTTCCCCTGGCCCTGGCAAGCCTTTACCCCTCAATTCGAAGGCCTGACCCACTACTTTCGAAAATCCTCTCGAATCATCCAACTCGGCCTGGTCTTGATCTCGCCCGCCTTCCTGATCATCGGCACCGGCCATTGGCTAAGCCTGATGCTGTGCTGGAAACCGCGCTGGCCCAAGATCATTCGTGAAGCCGGTTTGCCCGGGAAACCCGTTCCGCCATTGACCACCGTCAATGACTATCCACCGGCCATTCAAGAGCGGTTACGCGAAAACGCTTACCTCTGGGCCGTTCGCCCAGGTAAACGCCCGGAGAGGAAGAAACGCACCTCGACTCGGCGGCTAAAGACCGAAGTAGAAACTTCGACTGCCCAAATGAGTAGGCCCCGTGCAGCCCCCCGTGATGATCAGCCATGACGATGCAGTGAAGAGCAGAAGCGCGGACTCAAAAAACATCGGCTCCCCATGAAATTCTCTTTAGGGCTGCTGTGCGGCCCATCGAGGTCGGTCCGGCGCTCCGGCAAGACCGCTCCTACTGGGCTCCGGTATTTAGCAAAACACCGGTCACGCAACCCAAATCAAACTCAATGCCCGCCCCCGGGCCCCGCCTTGGCCGTAAACGGCGGCTTCGCGAACCAGACCAACAATATCAGCCCTGCGAACACCCACGTCATCATCATGAAGTAGTCCACCGTCGACATCATGTAAGCCTGCCCGTTGAGCACCTGCTCCAACTGCGCGTAGTTGTGCAGGTTCGCCCCGCCCATCTGCTCAAGCGTATGCCGTGTCGCCGGCTCGTACTGGCTGATGTGCTCACTCAAGTAAGCATGGTGCTGGTCAGCCCGGCGGATCCAGATCCACGTCGTCAGCGAAGCCGCAAAGCTACCCCCCAATGTGCGCAGGAACGTCGCCAAGCCTGATCCATCGGCGATTTGCTGGGGCGGCAGGTCGGACAACAAGATGCTCAATGTGGGCATGAAGAACAGCGCAACCCCGATGCCCATGAACAACTGCACCAATGCCACATGCTGGAAATCCACCTGGCTGGTGAACCCTGCACGCATGTAGCAACTGCTACCGATCGCCAGAAACGCCAGCCCCGCCAGAATCCGCAAGTCAAAGCGATGCGCGTACTTGCCCACGAATGGCGACATGATTACCGGCAATATCCCGATAGGCGCCACGGCCAAGCCCGCCCAGGTGGCGGTATAGCCCATCTGCGTCTGCAGCCACTGGGGCAGGATCAGGTTGATGCCGAAGAAGCCTGCGTAGCCACCCACCAGGACGATGGTTCCCACGCGGAAATTGCGGTGGGCGAACAACCGCAGGTTCACCACCGGGTGCCGGTCGGTCAGCTCCCAGATGACGAATACAGCCAGGAACACGACGGATATCAGCGTACCGGTGATGATGAACGAGGACTCGAACCAATCAAGGTCGTTGCCTTTGTCCAGCACGACCTGCAAGGCCCCTACCCCAACGATCAACGTCAGCAGCCCTATGTAGTCCATCGGCTGTCGGCTGGTGACCACCGGACGATCGCGCATTTGCTGGCGCACCACCGCAGCGGCGAACAGGCCGATGGGCACGTTGATGAAGAAAATCCACGGCCAGCTGTAACTGTCCGTGATCCACCCACCCAGGATGGGCCCGGCGATAGGGGCCACGACCGTCACCATGGCCAGGAGTGCGAGCGCCATCCCCCGCTTGGCAGGGGGATAGACCGCAATCAGCAAAGTCTGGGTCATGGGATACAACGGACCGGCTACCACCCCCTGCAATACCCGAAAGCCCACAAGCTCCGGCATCGACTGGGCGATGCCGCACAAGAACGATGCCAGCACGAACAACAAGGTCGCCCACAGGAACAACTTCACCTCGCCAAAGCGTCGGCTCAACCAGCCTGTTAGCGGCAAGGCGATGGCATTGCTCACGGCGAACGAGGTGATCACCCAAGTCCCTTGCTCGTAACTGACCCCCAGGTTGCCCGAGATGGTCGGCAAGGCCACGTTGGCAATGGTGGTGTCCAGCACCTGCATGAACGTGGCAAGCGACAGGCCGATGGTGGTCAGCAGCAGGCTAGGCGGCGTGAACTGGGCGGCGGCGTTATTGCTCATCGCTGTGCCGTCTTGCCAGGCGCGCTGTTGTCACGGATCAGTTGCTCGATCAGCTTGTCCGCCTCGACCAACTGGCGATCGTAGACGTCGGTGGTGTAGCTCGCCTGTTGCGCAGGTTGCTGAGCCAGGGCCGGGCCACTCTGGTCGTGCAGGTCCACATCCACAACCGTGGACAGGCCGATACGCAAGGGATGGTCCTTCAACTGGTCGGGGTTCAAGTGAATGCGCACAGGCACCCGCTGCACGATCTTGATCCAGTTGCCGGTCGCGTTCTGCGCAGGCAGCAAGGCGAACGCGCTGCCGGTGCCGGCACCCAGGCTGTCCACCGTGCCACTGTAGGAGACATCGCTGCCATACAGGTCGGCAGTGATCTCAACCGGTTGGCCGATGCGCATCTGGCGCAGCTGGGTTTCCTTGAAGTTGGCGTCGATCCACACCTGGTCAAGCGGAATCACTGCCATGGTGGCAGTACCGGGTTGCAGGCGCTGCCCGAGCTGCACGCTGCGCTTGGCAACGTAGCCGGTCACCGGCGCTACCAGCGTGGTGCGCGCATGAGCCAGGTAGGCCTGACGCAGATCGGCCGCCGCGGCCATGACCTCTGGGTGCGAAGCCACCACGGTGTCATCGACCAAAGCAGCACTGGTACTCAGTTGCTGGCGGGCACTGTTAACCGCCGCCTGGGCAACACTCAGGTCATCGCGCGCATGGGAAAGCTCTTCGCCGGCGATAGCGCCGCTTTCGGCCAGCACCTTGCGCCGGTTGAAGTCCTGCTGGGCCTTGCGCAATTCAGCCTGACGCGTCTGCAACTGAGCCTTGAGCGAATCGACATTGCTGTACAGACCGCGCACCTGCCTTACCGTACGCGCAAGGTTGGCCTGAGCCGATTGCAGGGCCACTTGGCTGTCGGCCGGGTCGAACTGCAGCAAGACCTGGCCGGCATGCACCAGGTCGCCATCGTCGGCGCCAATGCTGGTCACCGTCCCGGTCACCAACGGCGTGATTTCGACCACGTTGCCGTTGACGTAGGCGTCATCAGTGCTCTCGTACCAACGCCCAACCAGGCTGTACCAGGCCCAAGTGCCTAGCCCACCGAGGATCAGCAGCACCAACAGGCCAATCAGCCAGAGCTTGCGCTTGCGCGAGGAGGTGGGTGCCTCGGTAGGTGCAGGGGTGTCTGAGGAAGTAGCCATGACAATACCTTGGAATAAAGGAAACGGGGTTCAACGATCACCGAAGCGACGGATCGTCAGCGGATCGCCAGCGCCAAGCAGTACCTTGGCCAACAGACGCTCCAAGTCTTTGAGCTCATCGGCCGCCAGGGCGCCACACAGCTCGTTCATGGCGGCAGCTCCGATCTCGGGCAAACGGTCGGCCAGCCGCTGGCCATCGGCCGTCAACGCCAGGCGCACCACGCGGCGGTCCGTCGGGCAACGGGTACGCACCAGCAGGTCCTTTTGCTCAAGGCGATCGAGCATGCGCGTCATCGATCCGCTGTCCAGGCCCAGGTAGCGGCAGACCTCCGCCGGGGTATCGACCTGGTACTGCGTCACGATGATCAACACCTTGAACTGCGCGGCAGTAACGCCCTCGGACTCCAGGTGCCAGTCGAGGATCCGATCCTTCAGAAGCGCCGCGCGGCCCAACAGCATGCCGATGGCGCACGTCTCGAAATTGTCTGGCGAGAAATGGGGCATGAATGATTGCTCGAACAAGTGTGTGTAAATATTACTGCCTAGGCAGTGAATGTCAAAGACTTAATTAGCTTGCTATGTACGTGACACGAGCGCCTTTATTCATGGCGCGAAGCGTTCTCAAAAGCGAAAAATCTGAAGGCTTTTGCCGGAAAAGGCCGGGAAATGAAAGGGTTTGGCGGCTTTCCGTGTTTCTCGACACGGTGGTGGAACGTTAGAATGCGCAAAACCTGGAGCCGCGATGAACCAAGACCGCCCGACTATCCACACCGATGACAGCATGGCCGACGCCGCTGCGCACTGGTGCATGCGCCTGCATGAAGGCGATTGCACGACTGCCGAGCGTGAGGCTTTTGCCCAGTGGCTGGCAGCCGATCCGCGTCATGCCGAGGAATACCAGGCCATGCTGGATATCTGGTACACGGCCGACTTGCTGCCGCGTCCCGTTCAAGCGAATGGGCACCCTGCCCCGGTGCGGCGCAGCGGTCGCAGGTGGCGCGCTCAGGCTTACGCTGCCGTCATCGCGTTGGCGGCTCTGCCGCTGGTGGGGTGGATCGGCTGGGAGCAAGGCTGGGTTCCCAACCGCTACCAGCACGTCGAGACGACGGACCACATGCAGACCGTGCAGTTGAGTGACGGCAGTACGGTGCAGCTCAACCTGAACACCGACCTGACCTACCTCAACTTCAAGCACCAGCGCCGTGTCACGCTCAAGCGTGGCGAAGCCTTCTTCACGGTCCACCACGACAGCTCGCACCCCTTCGTGGTCCGCGCAGGCAATGGCCAGACCCGCGTGACAGGTACCCGCTTCAATGTCTGGAAATACCAGGACAGGGTCAAAGTGACCCTGGTCGAAGGATCGGTGCTGGTATCCAGCGAGGGCAATGCGGGCTATCGGCTTGGCCCCGGTATGCAGGCCACCTACCGCAAGGGCGACTATGAGCCCCAGTTGCTGGAAAACAGCAACTTCGCCGACGCCCTGGCCTGGCGCAGCGGCAAACTGGTGCTCGACAACTTGACCCTCGAACAGGCACTGCCGGCCATAAACCGCTACCTCGACAAGCCACTGAGGCTTGCCGATGTCGGTACCGGTCAGATTCGTATCAGCGGCATCTACAACACCCGGGAAGTAGGCCAGTTGGTGAACAACCTGCCCAAGGTGCTGCCGGTCTACCTGACCCGCAGCAACGACGGCAGCACGGTGCTCAACCGTATTTCGCCGCCGCCCGCCAAGCGCTGAGTGCCCTGCTGTTAGAGCGTCATCGCCGCCAACCACCCGAAGGCCAACAGCGGCAGGTTGTAGTGGATGAACGTCGGCACCACCGTGTCCCAGATGTGATGGTGCTGCCCGTCCACATTGAGCCCGGAAGTCGGACCCAGGGTGGAATCCGATGCTGGCGAGCCTGCGTCACCCAACGCGCCTGCCGTACCGACGATACACACGGTCGCCAAAGGGTCGAAGCCGAGCTGGACGCACAGCGGTACGAAAATCGCAGCCAGAATCGGTACGGTGGAAAACGACGAGCCAATGCCCATGGTGACCAGCAGGCCCACCAGCAGCATCAGCAAGGCACCTATCCCTTTGCTGTGGTTGATCCAATGCGCCGAGGTTTCGACCAGGCTTTGCACATCACCAGTGGCTTTCATGACGTCTGCAAAGCCAGAGGCGGTGATCATGATGAAACCAATCATGGCCATCATCTTCATACCTTCGGTGAACAGATCATCGGTGTCGCGCCACTTGACGATGCCTGACAGCGAGAAAATCAAGAAGCCGACCATCGCGCCGATGATCATCGAGTCCACCAGCAGCTGAACGACGAACGCGGCAACGATTGCAATGCCGGCCACCAGTAGCGTCATCGGGTTGTACTGCACGCTCACCTGTTCGACCTGCTCGATACGCGCCAGGTCGTAGTCGCGTTTTTTTCGGTAGCTGACGAACATCGCCACTATCAAGCCCACCAACATACCAGCGGCGGGAATGGCCATGGCGTGGGTAACGTTGACACCCGTGATGTCGACCCCTGCACGCGCCACGTTGGCCAGCAGAATCTGATTGAGGAAAATATTGCCGAAACCCACAGGCAGGAAAATGTAGGGCGTGATCAGGCCGAATGTAATGACGCAGGCGATCAGGCGCCGGTCGATACGCAGGCGGGTCAGCACATAGAGCAGCGGCGGCACCAATAATGGAATGAAGGCGATATGGATGGGCAGAATGTTTTGCGACGAGACGGCCACCACCAGCATCAAACCGATCATCAACCATTTGACCCTGCCACCTTGGTCGTGGCCTTGCCGGTCGATCATGGCCAATGCCCGGTCGGCCAACGCATGCGCCAGGCCGGATTTGGCGATGGCCACGGCAAAGGCACCCAGCAACGCATAGGACAGTGCCACGGTAGCCCCCCCGCCGAGCCCACCATTGAAAGCTTCAAGTGTGCCTTGCACACCCAGGCCGCCGACCAGCCCACCTGCCAGGGCACCGACGATCAGGGCGATGACCACGTGCACGCGGGACAGGCTCAGTATCAGCATGATGCCGACCGCGGCAATCACTGCATTCATGGGGGGCTTACCTCACTGGGAACAAAAAAGCGCGCACTCTGACGCAGTGCACGGCAGATGTCAAAACTGCCAGGCAACGGCGGATTGCCCGCAACCGAGCGGATTAAATTGAATGTTTGAATAAAGAAAAGTCTGTAGGAGCCGATACCCAGCTGGGGCTGGAAACCGCCTCGCCCGTGCCCTAACCCTTACTTGTCATAAAAAGGGATCTGCCCCATGCCTCTGCGACAACTTTCCATCCAATGGAAAATCACATTGCTGGCCGGCCTGTGCCTGGCCGGCATCGTCACCCTGCTCATCGGTTTGTCCCTGTACCGGATGGACCACAGCTCGGACCTGGTCAAGGCCAGCAGCATGCAGATGCTGACCGAATCGGCCCAGTCGCGCATCGAATCCCAGGGCGAGGTGCAGGCCCTGAACATCCGCCGCCAATTCATGGATGCTTACCAGTACGGTGCGGGCTTTTCCAGGCAGGTACTGTTCCTGCGCGAACAGGCCGAAAAGCGCTTTCTCGATGCGTTCGACCTGCGCGAGGACATGACCCGGCAGGTGCGCGCCGCGCTCCAGGCCAACCCCGATCTGCTGGGCCTGTCACTGGTGTTCGAGCCCAATGCGCTGGACAGCAAGGACAGCCTGTTCGCCGGCCAGGCTGAGCTCGGCAGCAACGAAACCGGGCGCTTCGCCCTGTACTGGTCGCAACCGCACGTGGGCCAGCTCACCTCGATGGCCCTGCCCGAGCGCGACATGGCCGACACGTCCATTGGGCCCAGCGGCCAACCTGCCAACACCTGGTGGGTATGCCCGCGTACATCGGGCAAGGTCTGCGTGGTCGAACCCTACTTCTATGCCATCGATGGCCAGCAGGTGCTGATGACCAGCATCGTCTTCCCGCTGGTGGTGGACGGCAAGGCGATCGCAACCCTGTCGGTGGACATCAACCTCAACAGCCTGCAGGCCCTGAGCGAACAGGCCAGCCGCAGTCTCTACGAAGGCCGCACCACCGTCGGCATCCTCAGCCCGGTGGGCTTGCTGGCAGGCTACAGTGCCGATGCCAGCAAGCTCTCCCAGCGTTTCGATCAGATCGACACGACCAAAGGTGCGGAGCTGGTGGCCAAGATGGCCGACGGCAAGATGACCATCATCAATGACCGCCAACGCCTGAAAGTGCTCGCGGCCTTCCGCCCGATCCCGGACGCCAAGCCATGGGGTGTGTTGCTGGACGTCCCCGAAAACGCCCTGACCGGGCCCGCCGAGGCCCTGAAGCAGGAACTGGACGCCCTCAACACCAGCGGTACCCTGCTCGAACTGGGCCTAGGCCTGGCAGCAGCCATTTTTGGCCTGCTGATGGTGTGGCTGATGGCCCGGGGCGTTACTCGCCCGATACTGGGCGTGGCGGCCATGCTCAAGGACATCGCCAGTGGCGAAGGTGACCTGACCCGCCGCTTGACCTACGACAAGCAAGATGAACTGGGTGAACTCGCGGGCTGGTTCAACCGCTTCCTGGACAAACTCCAGCCCACCATCGCCGAGGTGAAACAATCGGTACAGGCCGCCCGCTCGACGGCCGATCAGTCCTCGGCCATCGCCACCCAGACCAGCGCCGGCATGGAGCAGCAATACCGCCAGGTGGACCAGGTAGCCACCGCCTCGCACGAGATGAGCGCGACCGCCCAGGATGTCGCCCGCAGCGCAGCGCAAGCCGCGCAGGCGGCCCGCGACGCCGACCAGGCAACGCGCGAAGGGTTGGCGGTGATCGATCGCACTACCCACAGCATCGATTCGCTGGCCGCCGACATGAGCACGGCCATGGCCGAGGTGCAGGGCCTGTCGCAGAACAGCGAGAAAATTGGCTCCGTACTGGAAGTCATCCGCTCAATCGCCGAGCAGACTAACTTGCTGGCGCTCAACGCCGCCATCGAGGCAGCCCGAGCCGGTGAGGCCGGGCGCGGCTTTGCGGTGGTCGCCGATGAGGTTCGCAACCTGGCCCAGCGCACCCAGGAGTCGGTCGAAGAAACCCGCCAGGTCATCGAGGCCTTGCAGGACGGTACCCGTGAAGTGGTGGGCGCAATGGACAACAGCCATCGTCAGGCCCAAAGCGGCGTGCAGCAGGTCGGCCAGGCCGTGACCGCCTTGCAGCGCATTGGCCAGGCGGTGACGGTCATCACCGACATGAACCTGCAGATCGCCTCGGCAGCCGAGGAACAAAGCGCGGTGGCCGAGGAGATCAACAGTAACGTGGCGACCATTCGCGATGTCACCGAGTCGCTGTCAGGCCAGGCCAACGAATCGGCGCGGGTCAGCCAGTCGCTCAATGCCTTGGCCAACCAACAGCAGGCATTGATGGACCAGTTCCGCGTCTGAGCCTGCCCCCTGTGCTGCGTCGTCTACACTTGCCCCATTCCCGAAGGGCTGTAGACGACGAGGTCAGGCATGAAAAGAGGTTCATCGCTGCTGCTCGGGGTGCTGTTCGCCCTGGGCCTGGCCGCTGCCGACAGCGCTAGCGCTGCCGATCAGAAGCCACCCATCCGCTTTGGCGCCCTTACCTGGGAAAGCGGTGCCTTCACCACCGAACTCCTGCGCGTGATCGTCGAGCGTGGGTACGGCTACGCCACCGAGACATTGCCTGGTAGCACGGTCAGCCTGGAAGTCGCCCTGGCCCGCAACGACCTGCAAGTGATCGCCGAAGAATGGGCCGGTCGCAGCCCTGCCTGGGTCAAGGCCGAGCAGGCAGGTCAGGTGTTTGCGCTGGGCGACACGGTCAAGCATGCCGAGGAAGGCTGGTGGGTGCCGGCGTATGTCATCGAAGGCGATGCGTCGCGCAAGCTCAAGGCCTTGGCGCCTGAGCTGCGCAGCGTCGAGGATCTCAAGCGCTACGCTGCGGTGTTTCGCGACCCCGAATCACCCGACAAAGGCCGTTTCCTGAACAGCCCCAGTGGCTGGACGTCCGAGACCGTGAACAGCCAAAAGCTCAAGGCCTATGGGCTGGACCAACTGTATACTAACTTCCGCACAGGTTCCGGGGCCGCGATGGATGCGGAGATCGGGTCGGCCATTCGCCGGGGCCAACCGGTGCTTTTCTACTACTGGAACCCTACCCCGCTCATGGGCCGCTACAAGCTCGTGCGGCTACAGGAACCTGCATTCGATGCCCAGGCCTGGGCGACCTTGACCGACCCTGCCAACCCAGCCCCAAAAGGCAGCAGTTCGCTGCCGGCGAAACTCTCGGTTGGCGTGTCCAAAGCCTTTCGTGAGCAATACCCGGACGTGGTCCAGGTATTCGAAAGGGTGGATCTGCCTATCGACACGCTCAACCAGGCATTGGCGCAGATGAGCGAAAAACGTACCCCACCCCGTGACGCCGCCTTGGCGTTCATGCGCCAGCACCCGCACGTGTGGAAGGCTTGGCTTCCCGAGCAGGTGGCCACCAAGGTCGAGGGCGGTCTGTGAGCAATGGTTTCCCCCAGGCTTTGCAGTTTTCCTTCGCCGATCAGGTCAACCGCATGGTCGACTGGTTGGTACTCCATTATGGGGACCACCTGCGCAGCGTCTCCGACCAGTTGCTGCAAGTGCTCGTTGGCCTTGAAAACCTGCTGCGGCTCATGCCGTGGTGGCTACTGCTGGCGGTGGTCGGTGCGCTGGCCTGGCATGCTTGCCGAAGCCTGCTGCGCAGCTGTGTCCTGGTAGGGCTGCTGGCGGTCATCGGTATGCTGGGGTTATGGGACAAACTGCTGCAGACCCTGGCGCTGGTGCTGGTCAGTACGGGGTTGTGCGTGCTGGTTGGCATACCGTTGGGCGTCGTGCTGGCCGCTCGGCCGTTGGCAAGGCGCCTGGTGATGCCAGTGCTCGACGTGATGCAGACCCTACCCGCTTTCGTGTACCTGATTCCCGTGTTGATGCTCTTCGGTCTGGGCAAGGTGCCTGCGGTTTTCGCGACCTTGATCTATGCCCTGCCACCGTTGGTGCGACTCACTGAACTTGGGTTGAGCCAGATAGACCCGTCGTTGCTCAAAGCCGCCCAAGGCCTTGGCGCGACCCGTGCCCAGCGGCTCAGGCGCATCGCACTGCCCCTGGCGCTGCCCAGCATCATGGCCGGGCTCAACCAGTCGGTCATGATGGCCCTGTCGATGGTCGTGGTCGCCTCGATGATTGGGGCGCGAGGGCTTGGCGAAGATGTGCTGGCAGGCATCCAGACGCTGAACGTTGGTCAAGGCGTCGAGGCCGGGCTGGCCATCGTGGCACTGGCCATGGTCATCGACCGTATCAGCCAGGCCTATGGACGTGGACGGCGCTGAGAGGCTTTAGCCCGGGCGGTGGGATGGGCATGGCAAAGCGAGTGGCCGGCCGGTAGTCTGTGCAACGTACCCGGCCACGGATCTGCCTCCATGCTGCATGTGCTGTTGACCACCCTGCTCCCGATCATCCTGTTGATCGCCCTGGGCACACTGCTGCGGGTGCGTGGCTTCGTCTCGGACAGCTTCTGGCCGGGAGCCGAGCGCCTGAGCTACTACGTGCTGCTGCCCTCGTTGTTCCTCCATGGCCTGGCCACTGCCAACCTGGACGGGGTGCCGGTACTGGCCATGGTCGCGGTGCTGATGCTTTCGACCCTGTCCGGGGCGTTGCTGCTGGTGCTTTACCAGGGCGTGCGCCAGCACGACGGCACCGACTTCACGTCGCTGTTTCAGGGTGGCATCCGGTTCAACAACTACATCGGCGCGACCTTGGCCGCGGGCATCTACGGCAGCGCGGGCATCGCATTGGCAGCAGTGGCCAACGCAGCCATCGTGCCACTGGTCAATCTGCTCTGCGTGCTGGTGTTCGCGCGCTTCAGCGCCCGGCACAGCTCGCCGCTGACGGTGCTGCGGGCGATCCTTGCCAACCCACTGATTCTAGGGTGTGCGGGGGGCATGCTGTTACGGGTGACGGGGCTGGGCCTGCCGGCTGGCATCGAGCCTACCCTTGGCGCGCTAGGGCATGCCGCGTTGCCGCTGGGGTTGCTGTGCGTCGGTGCGGCCCTGGGTGGTGCACGTCTCGGTGATCAGGCCCAGCCATTGATAGCGGCCTGTGTCTTCAAGTTCCTGGTGATGCCGGTGACGACATGGGGGCTCTGCCGCCTGCTCGGCCTCAGTGGCCAGGCCGCTGTAGTGGCGGTGATTTTCCAGGCGCTGCCAACGGCATCGTCGTCCTACGTCATGGCCAGGCAAATGGGCGGCAACGCGCCTCTGATGGCGACCATCATTGCGGTACAGACGGTGGCGGCGGCGGCCACGCTTCCTCTGGTCCTTTCACTGTTGTTGGGCTGACAGCTGCACAACATCATGCATGGCCGATATCATGCCGAGTGCAAGTCCGGTCCACGCACACCCAGCATTGCCCCCTACACCTGGCCTGCACGCCGCCGCACTTTTTGCCCAGCCTGCGGTCTACTCTCCCTTACGACCGACAATGACTGCAGGCGTTTTCAATGCGTTGCACAGCTCGGGTCAAAACCATCGGGCTTGTGTAGGATAGGCAGCGCCTACTCGCCGCTGCCAGCCTCAGGGAGAACCATATGCGCGTCCTGTCATCTGTCGCTGCCTTCACGCTTGGGCTGATCGTTTCCTCCCAGGCACTGGCTGTCACGGGCGAAGAAGCACAGTTGATAGCGGCCATCAACGTCTACCGCAGCCAGGCGCAGCCCTGTGGCGAGCAAGGCTCGCTCGAACTGCCGCCGCTCAACAGCGACACACGCCTGGCACTGTCTCCCGAAGGCACTCGTGACCTTCAGCAGGCCATGACCCGCGCCGGTTACCCCATGGTCAACGTACAGGCGATCAGCCTGTCTGGCCCCCGAGATGCACCCGCTGCCATGCACGCCATTGAAGAAAGCTTCTGCCAGGTGGTGCTCGATCCTCAGTTCGTCGACATCGGCGTCAGCCAGGAAGGTCGGGATTGGCGCATTGTGCTGGCGCGCCCCCTGCTCTCTGGTCGCTTGGGCGACTGGCAGGCGGAAGGACAAAAGATGCTCCAGGAAATCAACGCCGCGCGTCAGCAACCCCGCCAGTGCGGCGGCCAACCCTACGCCGCCGCACCTGCACTTGGCTGGAACACCGTGCTGGCCGGAGTGGCAGCCGGCCACACGCGGGCCATGGCCAACCAGAACTTCTTCGATCACATCGACAAAGAAGGCCGCACCCCAGGTGATCGGGCCGAGCTTGCCGGTTATCTGTACCAGCAGATTGGCGAGAACATCGCCGCCGGGCGCGACACGCCGCACAAGGTGGTTCAAGGCTGGCTGGACAGCCCAGGCCACTGCGCAGTCCTGATGAGCGCCGACTTCCGGGACCTCGGCGCAGCGTATGCCGTAGACCCGAAGAGCGATGCCGGCATCTATTGGACGGCCCTGTTCGGCTCGCCGCAATAGCGCCTGGTTGAACCGGCGACACCCGACACCCGCAGTGTTGGCCCCGGGCTTCAGGCTGGCCGGATCAGAAACCCAGCGTGGCAGACAGCAGGTAAGTGCGTGGCGTCGACAAGGTAAGCCCCGGTTCGGCGTCATCCGGCGCGCCTGCTGAGCTCCAGTAACGGTCGTCGAGCACGTTTTCGACGCTGGCGCGCAGGGTCACCTGCGTGTCGTCCAGCTTGAAGGCGTATCGTGCCCCCAGGTCATAGCGTTCCCAGCCGTCGATCTTCTTGCTGTTGTTCTGGTCCAGGTACTGGGAGCTCGAGTGCGTCCCGCGCGCCGTCAGGGTCAGCCCCCGGACCGCCGGCACATCCCATTCGGCCCCCAGGTTGACGTTGTAAGCGGGCGTTGCGGGCGCACGGTTGCCATCGTAGGCACCCCCCACGGTATCGGTCAGGTCACTGTGGATGTACATCACCCCGCCCAGCACACGCACCCCTTTCGTGGGTTCACCGAACACGGTCAGCTCCACACCCCGGTTGTTGCGCTTGCCATTGGCGCCGAAGACCCGGGAGCCGGGGTTGGTTTCATAGGCAGGCTGACGGATTCTGAAGGCGCTGGCCGTGAACGCCACGTTGCCCAGGTCATACTTGGCACCCACTTCCACCTGGCGGCTGGTGAAAGGCGGGAAAATCTGGTCCTCGTTGATCGAGGTGGACGGCGCGATCTTGCCTTGGCTCAAGCCTTCCATGTAGTTGGCATACACCGACAGCTCATCCGTCACCTTGTACAGCACACCACCGGAGGGCGACACCTTCTTCTCGTCATACGCCGTGTCGCCTTTGACCCCATCACTCCAATCGTCCACCTGCACCCGCTGCCAGCGCAGCCCCAGGGTCAACAGCAATCGGTCATCAAAGAAGCCGAGGGTGTCGGACAACGCCAGCCCAGAGAAACGGTTCTCGGTGTAATCCTTCGAATCGAGCCGCGTCGGGGTACTCGGCGTGGGCGTCGCCGTCGGATGATAGAGGTTGCCGGCTGAGGCGGCGTAACGGGCACCCCCATTGGTGAAGTCCATGTAGTAGTACGTGGCAGCCAGGTTGATCTCGTGGCTGACGGGCCCGGTGTGCAACCAGGTCCTCAAGCCCGCCAAGGCAGTGCGTACCGATTCATCCCTGCTGAAATCGCGGGGCTGGATGGTGAAGTCGCCAGCATTGTTGATCACAGAGACGTTATGGCGCAGGAAATCGTGTCGGCTCTCCCGGGCGCCCACTGCGCCATAGGCCAGCACAGAATCGCTGAGGTCATATTCGGCATGCACTGCCCCGAAGGTATCGTTGGTGCGCGCCTTGCTCCACGCCTGGGCGTAGTTGCGGTGCACATCGCCAGCACGCGGTACCTGGGCGCTTGCCCCTACCAGCACACGCTCCTGAGGGGCATCGGTGTCACGCTCGGTATGCCCAAGGTCGGTCGAAAGCCGCAGGCGCTCGCCGCGAAAATCCAGCCCCAGTACGGCCATTTCGCGGTCCACTTGCTGGTGGTCCCATTCGGTATCGCCAGACTGTTTCACCGCGTTCAGACGCATGCCGAACTGCTGCTGTTCACCGAACCTTCGCCCTACGTCAACGGCCCCGCCTACCTGGCCCGCCGAGGCGTAGCTGCCGGTGAACTCGGTGATCGGCGTGTCGCCAGCGCGTTTGGGTTGGACGTTGATGCCGCCGCCGACGCTACCCCGTGGCGCAATGCCGTTGATCAACTGGCTGGGGCCCTTGATGATGTCGACCCGTTCGGCCATCTCCATATCGATCGAATAGGTAGGTAGCAAGCCATAGAGGCCGTTGTAGGACACATCACTGTTATACAAGCTGAAACCGCGAATGGTGAACTGCTCGAAACGCCCACCGGCCGGGTTGGTGGCACGAACCGAAGGGTCGCTGGCGACCAGTTCGCTCAGGGTGCGGGCCTGTTGGTTCTTCACGAGGTCGCTGGTGTAACTGGTGATGCTGAACGGCGTTTCCATGAAATCGCGCGCACCCAGCAAGCCCTGCGCGCCTTGGCGGGCGACCTGCCCGCCTGCATAAGGGGGTGCCTCGTCGGTCGCCGGTAGGCCACCGACGATGCTGGTAGGGGCTATTTCCAGCGGGCCACTTTGCTGGGGCGACGGCACGAGAGTGAAAGCATCTTGGCCCACGGCTACCCATTGCAGACCGCTGCCGCGCAGTAACTGCGTGAAGCCTTCATCGACGCTGTATTGCCCGGTCAGCCCTTCGCTGCGCAGGCCCTTGACCAGCGCTGGGTCCAGCGACAAGCTGACCCCTGCTTGATCGGCGAAGCGGGTCAATGCCGCCCCCAGGCTCGCCGCTGGCACTTGGTAGGTGCGCCGGGCTGGCTCATCGGCCCAAGCGGGCGTGCCGAGCAGCAGGCTGATGGCGAACAATGGGCGTGCTGCCCGCACCCATGGGCGCAGGTGGATGGACTTTACTGCAGGCATCTATAAAGCTCCCCTTTATGGTGTTCTAGGGGTAATGACAGGCGAGTCCGGAAAAGGGGACAGCTTCTCGTTGATATCACGTGCAATGCGTCGCAACGCAGCGTTCGGGGTGAACTTGGCGGGTTCGAGCTTCAGGCAGTCGTTGCTCGCGGCACCAGCGTGATCCAGTAGCGGGTACGGGCTACCACCTGCACCGGCAGGCTTGCCGCGAGCAGCGTCAGCACCTGGTCGGTGTCATCCAGGCGGAAGGTGCCGGTCACCCTCAGACTGTTTAACGCCGGATCCCAGCGCAGCACACCTGGACGATAGCGGCTCACCTCCACAAGCAAGTCGCCTAGCCGCTGATCGTCCAGGCGCAACACGCCATCACGCCATCCCAGTCGCCATGCCTCGAAGAAACCGAGATTTCGAAGACCTGACGCCACAAGGTCGGCCTGCTGACCGGCGTTGAGGCGCAGGCGATTACCCCCTGAGGGCTGCACGTCTGCCCTGCCCTGGACTACCGCGACCTGACACCCTGATTCGATCAGGCGGACGCACACCTGTCCAGGGCCAAGGGTTGCACCACCCAGCGACACCTGGCCTGAAGGCACCTGGATGGTCAGGGGTTGAAGGCCAGGCGTGGTGACTGAAATTTCGCCGCTTCGCAACCACACCTTGTGATTTACGGTGTCCAGGTCGACAGCGCTGTCGGTGTTCAACTGCACCGTGGTGCCGTCATTGAGCGTCACCACTCGACGCTCACCTACATTCGTGCGCAGGTCGGCAGTCCAGGCCTCAAGGGGCAGTTCGTGGCTCACCCACCAAGCCATGGGCACCAGCGCTGCCAAACCCAGTATTTGCCCAAGCGCGGTACGCCGGCTCTGGTCCGGACGGTCCAGCGTGGCCATGGCCAGACTGGCAGGCAAACCGGTGAAGCGCTCGCGCAAGCGCAGCGCCTGCTGCCAGGCAGTCTCATGCACAGCGCTTTGGCTGCGCCACTGCTCAAGCCCGGCCAGGTCCGCCTCACGGGTATCGCCTGAATCGATGAGCGCCAACCACTGCGCGGCCTCGCGCAAAGCTTCCCGCAGGTGCACAGGCGCGCTCACAGGAGTTCGGCCAGCAGGCAGTGCTCGTAAGCGTGCGCCATGTAGCGCTTGACCGACCGCTCGCAAACACCAAGCCGGCTGGCGATGTCGGCGTAGCTCAGCCCTTCGAGCTGGCTCAGCAGAAAAGCCTTGCGCACGACCGGCTTCAAACCGCCCAGCAGTTCATCGAGTGCCTGCAGCGTTTCGAGCAACAACCAGCGCTGCTCGGGCGAAGGTGCGTGCTGTTCGGGCAAGTGGGCCAGGGCCTCAAGGTAGGCTTTTTCAAGGCTGCGGCGTTGGTGCAGGTTGCTTAGCAGTCGCTTGCCAACTGTCAACAGGTAGGCGCGTGGTTCGCGGATGTCGGTCAACGGCTGGGCGCTGGCCATCACGCGAAGGAAGGTATCCTGACTCAGGTCGGCCGCATCCCAGGCATTGCCCATGCGCCGTCGTAGCCAGCCCTCGAGCCAGCCACGGTGCTCCCGGTAGAGGTCGGGGAAGCTTTGCGAGGGCGGCGGCGCGGCTTCGAACATGGACAAGTCCCTGCGATGATGTAAATAGGATTAATTCTAATTTACATCTCACCACAGGGCCAAGCCCTTTATCACTGCTTACGCAATGGCCGCATCCACCAGTACCTGGGCTTCCTGTACCAGACGTTGCAAGTGGGCTTCGTCGACGAAACTCTCCGCGTAGATCTTGTAGATGTCCTCGGTGCCGGATGGGCGGGCTGCGAACCAGCCATTGGCGGTGATGACCTTCAGACCACCGATGGCCTGCCCATTCCCTGGCGCGTGGCTCAGGATCTGCAGGATCGGCTCTCCAGCAAGCTCGGTGGAGGTCACTTGCTCGGGCGCAAGCTTGCTCAACAACCCTTTCTGGCGGGCATCGGCCTTGGCTTCCACGCGGGTAGCGAACGGCTTGCCCAGCGCCTGGGTCAGCTCGGCATACGCCTGGCTTGGGTTACGTCCCGTCCGGGCGGTCATTTCCGCAGCCAGCAAGGCCGGGATGAGGCCATCTTTGTCGGTTGCCCATACCGAGCCGTCGCGGCGCAGGAACGAGGCGCCCGCACTTTCTTCGCCACCAAAGCCCAGCGTGCCATCGAACAGGCCTTGGGCGAAGAACTTGAAGCCTACGGGTACTTCGTACAGCTCGCGGCCCAGCCGTTGGGTTACGCGATCGATCAGGCCGCTGGACACGACCGTCTTGCCGACGGCTGCGTCGCTACGCCACTGGGGACGGTTGCGGTACAGGTAGTCGATGGCCACGGCCAGATAGTTGTTAGGTTGCAGCAAGCCGTCGGGGGTGACGATGCCATGGCGATCATGGTCCGGATCGCAGGCAAAGGCCACGTCGAAACGCTCGCGCAGGCCGATCAAGCCCTGCATGGCGTAGGGTGACGAAGGGTCCATGCGAATCTGGCCATCCCAGTCGACGCTCATGAAACGGAACGTCGGGTCGACCTCGGTGTTTACCACTTCCAGGTCCAGTTGATAATGCTGGGCAATGGCCGACCAGTAGCGCACCCCTGCCCCACCCAGCGGGTCCACACCCAAGCGCAGCTTGGCCGCACGGATGACCTCGAAGTCGATGACGTTTTCCAGGTCTGCCACGTAGTGGCTGACGTAGTCGTGACGATGGGTGGTAGGGGCCTGCAGCGCCTGGGCGTGGTCGATACGCTTGACCCCCGCCAGCCCGGCCGCCAGCAACTCGTTGGCCTTGGCTTCGATCCACTTGGTGACGTCGCTGTCGGCCGGGCCGCCGTTGGGCGGGTTGTACTTGAAGCCGCCACTTTGCGGCGGGTTGTGCGAGGGCGTGATGACAACCCCGTCGGCCAGGCCGTCCTGGCGCCCACGGTTGTAGCAGAGGATGGCATGAGACACTGCCGGTGTCGGGGTGTACTCGTCGTCCTTGGACAACATCACCTGCACGCCGTTGGCAGCCAGCACTTCCAACGCACTCGCTGCTGCAGGTGCTGACAGCGCGTGGGTGTCGGCACCGACGAACAGGGGGCCATCGATGCCCTTTTCCTGGCGGTACAGGCAGATGGCCTGGGTGATGGCCAGTACATGGTATTCGTTGAAGCTCAACTCAAGCGAAGTACCCCGGTGCCCCGATGTGCCGAAGGCGACCCGCTGGCTCGCCACGCCAGCGTCCGGCCGGCCGGTATAGTAGGCCGTGAGCAGGCGGGGAATATCGACCAGCACGCTGGCTGGAGCCGGCTTGCCTGCCAAAGGACTGAGCGTCATGCATTAACCTCGAGTTCAGCGAAATGTGGGGGGTTAGAGCGTGCAGTGTACTGAGAGTTGCAAGTGCGCGCGATGCAGGGCACGAAAGAAACCCTGGGTATCGCTCGATGACAATTTGATGCAGCCCCCCGTCCCTGCCACGGGATGATATCGAGCCCCTGCCTTATGTGGATCTTGGCTCAAGCCATGCGGTCAGAAGCCTTGTCGAGCACACCATTGCTGTGAGGCACCATGGCTTTCTATCGTCTGACGCGCACCCACCCTCGATTGAGCCTGGCCACAGGCGCAGGGTTGCTGAGCGCCTGGCTGGTCCCGGTCAGCGACCCTGTGCAACGCCTGCTGGCAGGCTGGAACATTGGCGTCTGGTTGTACCTGATGCTGGTACTCTGGCTCAGCTGCACCGCAAGCCCTGCAAAGGTTCGCAAGGTGGCCCACAGCGAAGACGAAAACGCGGGCCTGGTGCTGCTGACCGTCTGCGTCGCAGCGATCGCCAGCCTGGTCGCCGTGACGCTGCAACTGGTGTCCAGCCGCGGGCTGCAGGGCAGCGCATTGACGGCTCACTACCTGTACACCGGGTTCACCGTCGCAGGCTCCTGGCTGCTGATCGGCTGCATCTTCAGCCTTCACTATGCACGGCTGTTCTATGCAGTGAAGGCCACGGCGCCGCCGTTACGCTTCGCCGATGGCGAAACCCAGCCAGACTACTGGGACTTTCACTACGTCTCGTTCACCATCAGCGTGGCCGTCCAGACATCCGACGTGGGGGTAGCCGGTAGCGCGATGCGGCGCGTGGTATTGGCCCACTCGCTGGTGGGGTTCGTGTTCAACACCGCCATTCTTGGCTTTACCATCAATATCGCGGCTGGGTTGCTTGGGTGAATCACCCGTCGGTCAGGTTTCATGAACTCACGCCATGCTCGGCTTTATACGTTCTATAGGCTTATCTCGTATCCCCACCCTGAACCCGGCTTCCGAGGTTCAGCGTTTGGATTGGCTCGATGCGGTGGGCGTGTGCCCGCCGGACGGGCAAAATCATGAGGATGCGCCTTAACCGGCTTCAGATTCCCATAGCGCTGTGATGCAGGTCATGCCCTGCAACATTTGTCACATTTGCAAGCGAGAATCACGTCAGCCAGATGCTATGGTTACATTCCCGGCAGCCACGGTGCGCGGCCGCCCTTCACCAGCTTTCAGTCACGTACAAGGAGGCTCGGATGAACAAGATGACCTTCCCCAACGCCTGTCAAGTCATGCGCTGGCACTTCCATCCGTTGGGTTTCGAAGCCAACATGGATGCACCGCGCAGCATGGTGGCGCGGCTGTTCGATCGAAGCACGGGCGAAACCTTGCTGGCCATAGCAGGCATCCCCTGCACAGCCATCATGGCTGCCAGCGATGTAGAGCGCATCATCGAAGCGGTCGAAACCGAACTCGATGCCTTCCAACCCCCTCCTTTGCTGCGCAACGCCAGTTAACCCAGGGTCGAGTTCGACCCCCGCAACTGCTCGGCCGGCACGGGTCGACCGAGCAAGTAGCCCTGAAGCGAATCGCAGCCTAACCGCGTCAGGAAGGCCTGCTGACTGGAGGTCTCGACGCCTTCTGCGACGATTCGCAACCCCAGTGCGCGGCCCAGGGCAACGATGGCCGACACGATGGCCGCATCCTCGCCCTCATCTTCCAGCTCGCGCACGAACCCTCGGTCGATCTTCAGCTCGTTGGCTGGCAAGCGCTTGAGGTACATCAGGCTGGAATAACCTGTACCAAAGTCGTCAATCGATAGGTCCACGCCCATGTCCGAGAGCTGCTGGAGTACGGTCAGGCTCACCTCCACGTCGGACATCGCCGTGGTTTCGGTGATTTCTAACGTCAGGCAGTTGGCGGGCAGTGCGTGACGTTCGAGGGCACGCGCCACGCTATCGAGCAGGCCCGCGTGGCAAAACTGGATGGCCGACAGATTGACCGCGATCCGCCAGCCCTCGATACCCTCATCCAGCCACAGGCGCATCTGGCGACACGCCTCGTCCAATACCCAGTCACCGATGGGGATGATCAGGCCGGTCTTTTCCGCCAGGCCGATGAAACGGTCTGGGGCCAAAAGCCCGTGCTGAGGATGCTCCCAACGCAGCAACGCCTCGGCGCCGATCGGTTGACACCGCTTGGCGTCGAACTTGGGTTGGTAATGCAGACGGAATTGACCGGCTGCCACTGCCAGGCGCAAGTCCTGCAACAACTGCAGCTGCTGACGGGCGTTGCTGTTCATCGAGGCGTCGAAGAAGCTGTAGCCATTCTTGCCGACCCGCTTGGCGTGATACATGGCAGCGTCGGCGTTGCGCAGCAGCTCGTGCTGATCCTGGCCGTTGCCGGGATACAGGACGATACCCAGGCTCGCTGAAAGCTGCAGATCATGCTCGGCCACTCTGAAAGGCCGCGAGACCAGATTCACCTGTTTGATGGCAACGTTCATGGCATCGCTCGGGTCCTGTAACTCGACCAACAGCACGAACTCGTCCCCGCCGATGCGCGCCAGCGTGTCCTGACTGTGCAGGTGACCCCGCAATCGCGTCGCCACAGCCTTGAGCAGCAGGTCCCCAGCATGATGGCCAAAGGCGTCGTTGACCGGCTTGAACCCATCCAGATCAATGAACATCAGCGCAAAGCACCCCCCCTGCTCAGCGACCTTCGCGATGGCCAGTTCTATGCGGTCAGCCAGCAGACTGCGATTGGGCAGCCCTGTAAGCGTGTCGTGCAATGCCAGCTGAGTCAGCTCCTGGTTGGCCAGGGTCAAAGACCTGGCCAACGCCGCCGTGCGAGCTTCGAGGCGCGCGTCCAGTACGGAGGTCAGCAAGGCCACGAGCAACACGGCAAAGGTCGTGATCAGGACAAGCGATACCAGGCCGTCCCCTTCCAGGCCATCGGGCAGCGCGCCACAGAAACTGCCCTGGGGAAAACCAGCGGCCGCCATACCGGTGTAGTGCATGCCAACGATGGCGATCCCCATGAGCACCGCTGCCAGCCCACGTATCTGACGCACGTAGGGGGTCTGCCGGCGCAGCCGGAACGCGGTCCACAGCGCCGCAGCCGAGGCGCCCACCGCGATCAGCAGCGAGGCCATGAACAGGCTCGGGTCATAGTCGATCCCGGGTGTCATGCGCAGCGCTGCCATGCCGGTGTAATGCATGCTGGCGATTCCGGCACCCATGATGAGCGCGCCGAGGGCAAGCTGCAGGAAGGGCAAGCTGGGCTGGCTGACCAGCCACAGGGCGAAGCCCGAGGACAGCACCGCGATCAACAGCGAACATGCCGTCAACGTGAGGTCATAGCCCAGCTCGACAGGCAGCTGCAAGGCGAGCATGCCGACAAAATGCATCGACCATATGCCGGTCCCCATGGCCAGCGCCCCGCCGATCATCCATAGCGAGGCGGCATACCCTCTGGCGGTGGCAATGCGCCCGGCAAGGTCCAGCGCCGTGTAGGACGCAAGGATGGCCACGCACAGGGAAATCAGCACCAGCGAAGAGGAGTAGCTAGCGGTCAGCATTTTGCGAAGTACCAGGGGCTGGCAGAGGTAGGCACGAAAGGCCGACCATTGTACTCAAGCTTTGGTAAAACGCACGGTGTTTCGACATGTCAAATGGCCATGTCGACAGCAGGTAGGTGTGTCGACATGTGCCATGGGCTGCGCATCAATCCTGGTCGGCGAAAGCCCCACGGGCATCCCAGCCACCGCCCAGCGCTGCCACCAATTGGACACTGGCGACCAAGCGTCCCTGCAACAGGTTGAGCACACTGCGTTCGTTGCTCAGGGCGGTGGCTTGCACATTGACCACATCCAGATAGCCGATCAAGCCGGCCTTGTACTGATTTTCCGTAAGCCGCAGCGATTCGCGGGCTGCCTCCAGGGCTTCCTGGCGCACCACGGCTTCGTCCCCGTACACCTTCAGTTGCACCAGCAGGTTCTCGACTTCCTTGAACCCATCGAGCACGGTCTGGCGGTACTGGGCGACCGTCTGGTCGTATACGGCAACGGTACGGTCCACCTCGGCGCTGCGCCTGCCGGCATCGAACAGGGTGAGCGCAAGCTGTGGGCCAACCGACCAGTAGCGGTTGGGCAACTCGATCCAGTTGTTGAAGCTGCTGCTCGAATAACCGCCATTAAGGCTCAGGCTGAGATCTGGGAAGTAAGCCGCACGTGACACGCCGATATTGGCGTTGGCGGCCATCACGTTGCGCTCGGCAGCGGCGATGTCGGGTCGGCGCTCGAGCAGTTGCGACGGCAGTGCCACCGGGATTTGTGGCAATGCAGGAATAGCCTGGCTGTCGGCCAGGGCAAATTGCGCAGGCGTCTTGCCCAGCAACACGGCAATGGCGTTCTCGAATTGAGCGCGCTGCCAGATCAGATCGATCAGGTCAGCCTCGGTGCTTTTGAGCTGGGTGCGCGCCTGGGCCACGGCATCGGGGCCGGCGATGCCCGCGCGGTATTGATTCTGGTTCATCCGCAGCGATCGCTCGTACGCGGCCACGGTGGCTTGCAGCAAGCGTTTCTGCTCATCGATGACGCGCAGTTGCAGGTAGTTCTGCACCAGCTCCGACTGCTGGCTCAAGCGCATGGCGGCAAGGTCGGCCAGGCTGGCCTGGGCACTGGCCTGGTTGGCATTGAGCGTCTCGCGCAACTTGCCCCACAAGTCGATTTCCCAGCTCACGCCCAACTGGGCGTTGTAGGTGTCACGAATGCCGCTGCTGTTATTGGACAGGCTTGAGCTGGAACTGCCGGTGCCCTGGGCTGACCTGTTCTTGGCCACGCTCAGGTCAAGGCTTGGAAACAGTCCGGCGCGGCTACTGCGCACCAGCGCCTGGGCCTGACGATACTGAGCCTCGGCTTGCGCCACACTCTGGTTGTTGCGGTTGAGCTCCTCGACCAGTGCGTTGAGTTGCGCGTCGCCGTAGATCTCCCACCAGGCACCGCGGGCGATGGCGTCAGAAGGCGTGGCCTGCGTCCAGCCTTCGGCATGCTTGAATTGCGCCGTGCCGGCCATTTCCGGGCGGTGGTAATCCGGGGCCAGTGTACAGGCGCTGAGCAAGGCGGCCCCCAAGGCAGCCCCCAGCAAACGCGAGCCGCGAACACGGCTGAGCACTTGCAGGGCACGATGAAGCGGAGTCTGGGCAAAAGTCATAGCGGGTTTTCCAAGGCCGCGTCGGTGCGCACGCCGCGCCAACGGTTGTAGCGGTGACGCAAGCGGTCCAGATACAGGTAGACCACAGGCGTTGTGTAGAGGGTCAGGACCTGGCTGAAAACCAGGCCGCCGATGATGGTCAGCCCCAGCGGCTGACGCATCTCCGCCCCTTCTGCCTGGCTCAGCAGCAGGGGCAAGGCGCCGAGAATGGCCGCCAGCGTCGTCATCAGGATCGGGCGCAAGCGCAGCAGGCACGCGCGCCGAATGGATTCCTCGGGCGAGAGCCCCTGGTGGCGTTCAAGTTGCAGGGCCAGGTCGATCATCAAGATGGCGTTTTTCTTCACGACCCCGATCAACAGGAACAGCCCCAGCAGGGAAATCAGGCTGAATTCGCCACCGGTCACATACAGCGCCAACAAGGCACCAACGCCGGCCGAGGGCAGCGTGGACAAGATGGTCAGGGGGTGGATATAGCTCTCGTACAGGATCCCGAGCACCAGGTACACAAGCACCAGTGCGCCCAGAATCATGAAAGGCTGCCCCTGCGCGGTCTTGGTGAAGGCGTCGGCGGTGCCGCCCAGCTTGGCGATCACCCCTTCCGGTAGGCCGAGCTTGGCCACGGCACGCTCGACCGCCGCCAGCGCCTGGTCGGTGCTGTAGCCTTCGGCGACGTCGAAGGCGATGTCCTCGGAGGCGAACTGGTCTTCGTGGCTGACCCGGTCGTTGGCCAGGCTATTCTCGTAGTGCGCGATGGTCGACAGCGGCACCCGCGCGCCCTCGGCGGTAATCACCTGCACCTGCTCCAGCGTACTGGGGTCCCAGGCGTATTTCGGGTTGATCTCCAGCACGACCTGATATTGGTTGAGGCTGTCGTAGATGGTGGAGATCTGCCGTTGGCTGTAGGCGTTGTTCAGCACGGTGGTGACCATCTGCATGTCGATGCCCAGACGCTTGGCCTGATCACGGTCCACCACCAGTGTCACCTGCTGGGTGCCCGCCCCGTCGCGTGCGTCGATGGCGGTCAGCTCGGGCAAGGCGCGCATGGCCGCGACGACTTTGGGGAACCATTGGCGCAAAGCTGCCAGGTCGCCGCTCTGCAAAGTATACAGGTACTGCGAGGACGACTGATCGCGCCCGCCGCCGCCTAGCTGCAGGTCCTGATCGGCCATCAGGAACAGCCGCCCGCCTGGCACCTTGGGCATTTCCTTGCGCAGGCGTTCGATGACCTTCTGGGCATCGAGCTTGCGTTCGCCGATGGGCTTGAGCCTGACCAGAACCATGGCGTTGTTGGTGCCGCTGTTGCCGCCGATGAAGCCTGCAACACTCTGCACGGCAGGGTCTGCGAGCAAGGCGCGCCGGTAGATTTCCATCTTTGGCTGCATCACGCTGAACGACAGGCCGTCGTCACCGCGAATGAAACCCATGAGCTGGCCGGTATCCTGCTGGGGCATCAGCGTTTTGGGCACCACGATGTATAGCGCCACGTTGACTGCAATGGTCACCAGCAGGCTGATCAGGGTCAGGCGCCGATGCCGCAGCGCCCAGCCCAGGCTGCGGTCATACGCGGCAACCATGCGCCGGTGCACGGCATCGCTCCAGCGTTGCAGGCGAGTCTGCTCGGCCTGGTGCGCAGTCAGCCAGCGGGCGCACAGCATGGGGGTGAGGGTCAGCGACACCAGCAGCGAAACCATGATGGCGGCCGCCAGGGTGATGGAAAATTCCTGGAACAAACTGCGCACGATGCCGCCCATGAACAGGATCGACACGAACACGGCCACCAGTGACACGTTCATCGACAAGAGGGTGAAGCCGACTTCCTTGGCGCCCAGGAACGCCGCTTTCATGGGTGGTTGCCCGTCCTCGATATGCCGGGAGATGTTCTCCAGCACAACGATGGCATCGTCCACCACCAGTCCCGTCGCCAGGATCAGCGCCATCAGCGACAGGTTGTTGAGCGAGAAGCCGCACAGATACATGACCGCGAACGTGCCGACCAGCGACACCGGCACCGCAAGGCTTGGAATCAGTGAAGCACGCAGGCTGCCGAGGAACAGGTAGACCACCAGGATCACCAGAACCACGGCGATCAGCAGGGTATGCTCTGCCTCCTTTAGCGTGGCCTTGATCACCGGCGAACGGTCCATGGCCACGTTCAGCTCGACGCTTGCCGGGAGCAGCGATTGCAGTGCAGGCAACTGCGCCTTGATCTGGTCCACCGTGGCAATGATGTTGGCACCTGCCTGCCGGTTCACGACCAGCAACACCGCGCTCTGGTCATTGAAAAAACCACTGTTGTAGCGGTTTTCGACCCCATCGGTGATGGTTGCCACATCCGATAACCGAAGAATCGTGCCATTCTCCTGGCGAATCACGATCGGCCCGTAGTCCTTGGCGCTTTCCAACTGATCGTTGGCCCGCACCTGCCAATTGCGGTCGGCATCCTCGACAAAGCCCATGGGCCGGCGCTGGTTGGCGTTGGCCACGGCGGTACGCACCTCATCCAGCGCCAGGCCGTACTGGTTCAACAATTGCGGCTCGACCGAAATGCGCACGGCCGGCAGCGAACTGCCCCCGATCTGCACCTCACCCACGCCAGGCACCTGGGCCAGGCTTTGGGACAGGATGGTGTCGGCCAAATCGTACAGCTGCCCTTTCTGCAGCACACTTGAGGTCAGCGACAGGACCATGACCGGTGCCTGCGACGGGTTGATCTTCTTGTAGGTCGGCATGCTGCGCATGCCGCTGGGCAGCAGGTTGCGGGTGGCATTGATTGCGGCCTGCACCTCGCGCGCAGCGCCGTCGATGTCGCGGCCAAGCTCAAAACCAATGATGACCCGCGTGGAGCCCTGGTTGGAGCTGCTGGTCAATGTGGTGACGCCGGCGATGCTGCCCAGCTTGCGCTCGAGCGGCGTTGCCACGGTCGAGGCCATGACCTCGGGGCTTGCGCCCGGCAGGTTGGCCGACACCACGATCACCGGGAAATCCATCTGCGGCAGCGGCGAGACCGGCAACAGACCGAAGCTGACCGCGCCCAGCAGCATGATCGCCAAGCTCAACAGCATGGTTGCCACGGGCCTGCGGATGAATGGCGCCGACAGGTTCATCGGGCCGCCCTTAGGAACGCGCTGCACGTACTCATACCGGCTCCTGCGCCAGGTCGCGCTTGCCGAAGCGACGGCCCAACCGGTCGAAATACAGGTATATGACCGGCGTGGTGAACAGTGTCAGCACCTGGCTCACCAGCAGCCCGCCCACCATCACCAGGCCCAGGGGTTGGCGCAGTTCGGCGCCGGACCCGGTGGCCAGCATCAACGGCACTGCACCGAACAGGGCCGCCAGCGTGGTCATGAGGATCGGTCGGAATCGCAGCAGCGCGGCCTGGTAGATGGCATCGCGCGGACTCATGCCTTGGTGACGCTCGGCTTCGAGCGCGAAGTCGATCATCATGATGGCGTTTTTCTTGACGATGCCGATCAACAGGATGATGCCGATGATGGCGATCATGCCCAGGTCATTGCCACTGATCAGTAGCGCCAGCAACGCACCCACGGCAGCCGAAGGCAGCGTCGAGAGGATGGTTACCGGATGGATATAGCTCTCATAGAGCACACCCAGCACGATGTACATGGTCACCACCGCCGCGAGAATCAGCAGCAAGGTGCTGGACAGCGATGCCTGGAACGCCTGCGCCGCGCCCTGGAAACGGGTCTGGATACCCAACGGCATGCCGATGTCCTGCTGAACCTGCTCGATCACTTGCACGGCCTTGCCCAGCGACGCGCCCTGCCCCAAGTTGAATGACAAGGTGACCGCCGGGAACTGACCGATGTGGGAAATGGCCAGCTGCGCCTGGCGCTGCTCGATGCGCGCCAGCGCGGACAGTCGCACTTGCCCGCCATCACTGGCCTTGACGTGGATCGACTCCAGTGCCTGGGGCCCGATCACGGCCGCGTCTCGCGATTGCAGCACCACCCGGTATTGGCTGGCCTGGGTATAGATGGTCGATATCTGCCTTTGGCCGAAGGCATCGTAAAGCGCGTTGGTGATCTGCGATACGCTGATGCCTAGCCGACTGGCCATGTCCCGGTCGATCACCAGGTACACCTGCAAGCCATTCTCCTGCAGGTCACTGGCCACATCGGCAAGCTCGGGGCGCAGGTTCAGGGCCTGGACCAGCTTGCCACTCCACTGCCCCAGCAGCTCGGCATCGGGCGATGACAGCGTGAACTGGTACTGCGTGCGGCTGACCCGGTCCTCGATGCTCAAATCCTGCACCGGCTGCATGAACAGGCGGATGCCCACCAGCTTGTCGAGCTGGGGTTGCAGGCGCTTGATGACATCGGTTGCAGTGACATCGCGCTCGCCATGAGGCTTGAGGTTGATGAGCATGCGGCCGCTGTTGAGCGTGGCGTTGTCGCCGTCCACGCCAATGTAGGATGAGAGGCTCTGCACGGCAGGGTCTTGCAGAATAACGCGGCTCAGGGCCTGCTGGCGCTCGCTCATGGCCGCAAACGAGGTGGACTGGGGCGCTTCGGAGATACCCTGAATGACGCCCGTGTCCTGGACCGGGAAGAACCCCTTGGGCACCACCATGTACAGCAGTACCGTCAACGCCAGGCTAGCCACCGCCACCAGCAGGGTCAGGGGCTGGCGCTTGAGTACCCATTGCAGGGCGCTGGCGTAGTGCTTGATCAGCCAGTCGATCCAGGCGCCGCTGGCGCGGTAGAAGCGGCCTTGCTCGTCAGGGGTGGGTTCACGCTTTAGCAGGCGGGCACACATCATCGGCGTGAGGGTCAGCGAGACCACCAGGGAAATCAGGATGGCCACCGCCAGGGTGATGGCGAACTCCCGGAACAGGCGCCCTACCACATCGGCCATGAACAACAGCGGGATCAGCACGGCGATCAGCGAGAAGGTCAGCGAGATCAAGGTAAAGCCAATCTGCCTGGCGCCTTTGAGCGCCGCCTGCATAGGCGTTTCGCCCTCCTCGATGTGCCGGGAAATGTTCTCCAGCATCACGATCGCATCGTCCACCACGAAACCGGTGGCGATGGTCAGCGCCATCAGGGTGAGGTTGTTGATGGAAAACCCTGCCAGGTACATGACGGCGAAGGTACCGACCAATGACAGCGGCACGGCAATCGAAGGAATGATCGTGGCGCTGAACCGCCGCAGGAACAGGAAGGTGACCGTCACCACCAGGGCGATGGCGATCAGCAGTTCATGCTGAACGTCGCGCACGGCGGCACGGATGGTCTGGGTACGGTCAGTGAGCACGGACACGTCCAGGCCCGCGGGCAGGTTGTCGGTGATCGAGGGCAGCATGTCCTTGATGCGGTCCACCACCTCGATGACGTTGGCACCTGGCTGACGCTGGATGTTCAGGAGCACGGCATGGTTCTGGTTGGCCCAGGCCGCCAGCCGCTCGTTTTCCGCGCCGTCGACGATTTCCGCCACATCCTTCAAACGCAGCGGAGCGCCGTTGTTGTAGGCCAGGATGAGGTTGGCGTATTCCTCGGGCGAGCGCAGCTGGTCATTGGCGTCGAGCATCGAGACGCGGGTAGGACCATCGAAATTGCCTTTTGGCTGATTGACGTTGGAGGCCCCGATGAGTGTGCGGACATCCTCCAGGTTGAGCCCTTTGGCTGCCAGCGCATCCACGTTGACCTTGATGCGCACGGCCTGGCGCTGGCCCCCGGCGATGCTGACCATGCCCACCCCGCTGGTCTGCGCCAGCTTCTGTGCCACGCGGGTGTCGACCAGGTCGTTGAGCTTGGGCAGCGGCATGGTCTTGCTGGAGATGGCGAGCGTCAGCACTGGCGTATCGGCCGGGTTGACCTTGTTGTAGACAGGAGGCGCCGGAAGATCGCTGGGCAGCAGGTTGCTGGCGGCGTTGATTGCAGCCTGCACCTGCTGCTCGGCCACATCCATGTTCATGTCCAGGTTGAAGCGCAGGGTCAGCACCGACGCGCCACCGGAACTGGTCGAGGCCATCTGTTCAAGGCCGGGCATCTGGCCGAACTGACGTTCGAGTGGCGCGGTAACGGCACTGGTCATGACCTGGGGGCTTGCACCGGGATACAGGGTCATGACCCGAATCGTGGGGTAATCCACCTGCGGCAGCGCGGCGACAGGCAGCATGCGGTAGGCAATCAGACCGGCCAGTACCAAGGCCAGCATGGTCAAGGTCGTTGCGACTGGCCGCAGGATGAACAGGCGCGAGAGGTTCATGCGCCCGCCTTGCCTGCGGTGCTGTCGGCCTGGCCCGGGGCACTGCTTTCTTGGCCCTGCAAATGCTGGCCGGGCGTGGTGGGCACCTGGGAGCTGTCATCGACCACGTCCACCTTGGTGCCTTCGCGCAGACGGTCGGTGCCTTCGAGCACCAGGCGATCACCGGCCGCCAGGCCTTCGAGGATCACGCTGTTCTCACCGTCGCTGGGGCCGACTTTCAGCTTGCGCACGTTGACGGTATTTTCGCCGTTGACCACGTAGGCGAACGTCCCGTCGTTCCCGAACTGGATGGCGGCGGCTGGCGCCAGCACCACCTGCTTGAGCGTATCGGCAAGCAGGCGCACGTTTACGAACTGGTTGGGGAACAGGGCCAGGTCCTTGTTCTCGAAGCGGCCCTTGAACTTGAGGGTGCCAGTGGCAGTGTCGATCTGGTTGTCGATACTGCCCAGCACGCCAGTGGCCTGCAGCTTGCTGTCGCCTCGATCCCACGCCTCCACGGGCAGGCTGGCCCCGGTGCGATAGCGCTCAAGAACGGTGCCCAGTTCGGTTTCTGGCAGTGTGAACGCCACGTTGATCGGCTCTGTCTGGGTGATCACCACCAGGGCGGTGGTGTCGTTGGCGGCCACCAAATTGCCCAGGTCGAGCTGGCGCAGGCCGACACGGCCGCTGATGGGCGCGCGAATCTGGGTGAATTCGAGGTTCAGGCGCGCATCGTTGACCTGCGCCTGGTTGGTCTTGACCAGCCCCTGGAATTGCGCCACCTGCGCCTGCGCAGTGTCCAGGGTTTGCTTGGCGATACTGTCCTCGGCGTACAGCCCTTTGTAGCGAGCGACGTCGACCTGGGCATTCTTCAGTTGCGCCTGGTTCTGGGCCAGGGTGCCCTCGGCCTGCTGCAGGGCAATACGGTAGGCACGTGGGTCGATTTCAGCAAGCAGGTCACCGGCCTTTACTTGCTGGCCTTCCTTGAAGTGCACCTTGACCAACTCCCCCCCTACACGGCTGCGCACATTCACGGTATTGGTCGCGGTCACGGTGCCAAGCGCCTTGTAGTAAAGCGGGAAGTCGCCCACCCGTGCAGGTTCCACCCTGACCGGGACAGGGTCGGTAGACCCTCCGAAACCGGGCCGCCCGCTCTTGCCACCCTGCCCCCCAGCAGCCTGGTCGGTGGCTGGCGTGGCAGGCCATAGCCACCAGGCCAGCACTGCAACCAGCAGCACGATCAGCAGCATAACGAGCCAGCGACGGGGAGAACGGGATGTAGGCGCTTGCATGGGTTGAACGAACCTTGTTCGGATTGACGATTCAGGAGGGTGAACGATAAGCACTGTCGACAGCCAAGCAAAGCGCCTTTACCAGAGGTTTACCTTTGCCTGACGTTGCCAAGACCCTGAACTTTAAACGAAAACGGCCCGGAAAAGCGTTCCGGGCCGTTACAGGGTATAGCTTGGAGCAATGGGCAGGAGGAAGGTTCGATCCCTGCCCGGCGCCGTCACTTCAACGCGGCAAGGGCGGCGTCGTAGTTGGGCTCGTCGGCGATTTCAGCGACCAGCTCGCTGTGCAGCACCTTGTCGTGCTCGTCCAGTACCACAACGGCGCGGGCAGCCAGGCCTGCCAATGGGCCGTCGGCGATGGCAACACCGTACTGCTCAAGGAACTCACGGCCACGCAAGGTGGAGAGGTTCTTGACGTTTTCCAGGCCTTCGGCACCGCAGAAGCGAGCCTGGGCGAATGGCAGGTCGGCGGAAACGCACAGTACGACGGTGTTGGCCAGCTCGTTGGCCTGGGCATTGAACTTGCGCACAGACGTGGCGCAGGTAGGCGTATCGACACTTGGGAAGATGTTCAGCACCTTGCGCTTGCCGGCGAAGTCATTGAGCGACTTGTCGGCCAGCCCCTCGCCTACCAGGGAGAACGCCGGCGCCTGAGCACCGACCTGTGGCAGCGAGCCATTGACTTGGACGGGGTTGCCTTTGAGAGTCACTTGAGCCATGACAAAATCCTTGATCTTGGGTTGGGAAAAGGATCAAGAGTTAACCATGAAGGCCAGCATGTGCCTATGGGGCAACGTGAATTTGTTGGCGGTGAAGCATTGGCCCGCCCCGGCGCACGTNNTACCGAGCACCGGGGCGGGCCTGCAGCTGGGCGCTTAAGCCAACAGGCCGTAGACGACCGAAGTCAGGGCGACCAGGCCGATCACGGTGACGAACACGTTCGACAGCGCCCCGCTGTACTTGCGCATTGCCGGCACACGGCGGATGGCATACATGGGCATCAGGAACAGCAATACCGCGATGATCGGGCCGCCGAGAGACTCGATCATGCCCAGGATGCTGGGGTTGAGCGTGGCAACGATCCAGCACACCACCAGCATCAGCGCCGCCACCACGCGGTCCAGGGCCTTGGCACCCGGGCGCGCGCCGGTCTTGGCGATGATGCCCTTGAGACCCTCGCTGGCGCCGATGTAGTGGCCCAGGAATGACTTGGCGATGGCGACGAAGGCGATCAAGGGCGCGGCGAAGGCGATGGTCGGGTTGCTGAAATGGTTGGCCAGGTACGACAGGATCGACAGGTTCTGCGCCTTGGCTTCGGCCAGCTGCGTGCTGTCGAGGGTCAGCACGCAACTGAAGACGAAGAACAGCACCATGGCCACCATCAGCAGGTGCGCACGCGCCAGAATCTGGCCGCTGCGGGCGTCTGCATGATCGCCATAGCGGCGTTTCTGGTCGACCGCGAAGGCCGAGATGATGGGTGAATGGTTGAACGAGAACACCATCACCGGGATGGCCAGCCATACCGTGTGCAGGAAGGCCGAACCGCTGGGCACGGTGTGGACGCTGTCGAGAATGCCGCCGGTCCAGTGCGGAACCAGGTACAGGCCCAGCAGCGCCAGGGCCACGATGAACGGATAGACCAACAGGCTCATGACCTTGACGGTGGCCTGTTCGCCGCAGCGTACGATTGCAAGCAGGCCCAGGATCAGCACGAACGACAGCAGTGCACGGGGTGGAGGCGCCATGTGCAACTGGTGCTCCATGAAACTGCTGACCGTATTAGTCAGGGCCACGCTGTAAATGAGCAGGATGGGGAAGATGGCGAAGAAGTACAGGACCGTGATCACGGCGCCTGCCTTGATGCCGAAGTGTTGTTCGACCACGTCGGTGATGTCTGCCCCTTCGCGCCCCGAGAGCACGAACCGGGTCAACCCGCGGTGGGCGTAGTACGTCATCGGGAAAGCCAGCGCCGCCAGCACCAGCAATGGCCAGAACCCGCCAAGCCCGGCATTGATCGGCAGGAAAAGCGTACCTGCGCCAATGGCGGTGCCAAACAGGCCGAGCATCCAGGTGGTGTCCTGACGGGACCATTTGCCGAGGGTACCGGCGGTCGTTTCTTCGTAACGCTGTTCTACGCTTGAGGCCTGCTCATTCATCCGGGTGACGCTCCACTCGCAAGACTGCAACAGGCTGAGAATGACGAAGCGTTGGCTGCGCCCTACTCAACCGGAAAAAGAGGGGCGCGATTGTGCACGGAAAGGTTGCACTTGCGAAGCCTTTTTCGGAGGGGCGGTTGCACTTGTCTGTACAAGCGGTAGGTGCAGCCGGGCTGCTCAGCACGCTCGGCGTGCAGAAGGTCTTGACTGGCACAGGCGTCCTTGCGGGCAGGACACGGATAAAGAATGACGATGGCCGAAGCCGCAGGGCGGCCTCGGCCATCGTCGTTGCATAACGTTAAGCGTGGGCGCTTACTGATGCACAGCCGCGAATGCCTCGGCAACACGCTGCAGGTTTGCCGGCCGCAGGCCTGACATGCACACGCGCCCACTGTCGATCAGGTAGACGCCAAACTCATCGCGCAAGCGGCGCACCTGCTCCACGCTGAAGCCTGTGTAACTGAACATGCCCCGCTGACGCAGCAGGAACTGGAAATCACGCCCCGGCAGCAACACGCCCAGCGCATCGACCAGCGCTTGGCGCATGTCCAGAATGCGAGTGCGCATGACTTCCACTTCCGCAGCCCACTGGGCATTGAGGACGGGATCGTTGAGCACGCCTGCGACCAGTTGGGCACCGAAGTTGGGTGGGCTGGAATAGTTACGGCGCACGGTGGCCTTGAGTTGGCCAAGCACGCTCTGCGCCGTGGCCGCATCGTCGCAGACCACCGACAGGCCGCCCACACGCTCCCCATACAGGGAGAAGATCTTGGAGAACGAGTTGCTGACCAGGCACGGCACGCCTGCGCTGGCCATTTCGCGGATGGCGAACACGTCTTCGACTAGCCCTTGGGCAAACCCTTGGTAGGCGATGTCCAGGAAGGCGATCAACTGGCGGGCCTTGACCACCTCCACCACCTGCTGCCACTGGCCCTGGTCCAGATCGGCACCTGTCGGGTTGTGGCAGCAGGGGTGCAGCAGCACCACACTGTTGGCAGGCAAGGTGTGCAACGTGGCAAGCATACCTTCGAAGTCCACGCCACGGGTGGCCTGGTCGAAGTACGGGTAGGTGTTCACCGTGAAGCCCGCACCCTCGAAGATGGCGCGATGGTTGTCCCAGGTGGGGTTGCTGACCCAGACTTGCGCCTGCGGGAAATAACGTTTCAGGAAGTCGGCACCGACCTTCAGGGCTCCGGAACCACCGACGGTCTGCACCGTTGCTACGCGACCGTCAGCAACCGCCGGGTGGTCGGCCCCGAACAGCAGGGCCTGAATGGCCTGACGGTAACTGGCAAGGCCTTCCATGGGCAGGTACAGCGAAGCATCGTGATCCTGGCCTGCGATGCGCTTTTCCACTGCATCCACTGCAGCGAGCTGCGGCACTACTCCGGCTTCGTCGTAGTAAAGGCCGATGCTCAGGTTGACCTTGTCGGCGCGTGGATCGGCCTTGAAGGTTTCCATCAACGAGAGGATCGGGTCGCCGGCGTAGGCTTCGACATGTTTGAACACAGCGTGCAGCTCCTTGGGATCAGGACGAGTCAAAAAGGCAGCCAAGAGCATACCCGTACTGGCTGAGAATGGGCACCAACTATCGTGCAAGGGGTATATGCAACCCTGCATGATCGGGTAAGGGCCGCCTACCCTGCCCTGCGGCGATCAGGTGAGCAGATCGCGCAGCGCCTGCAGGGTACTGATGCCGATTGCCACCCCTTCGCGCTGCGCCCGTTCACGCTCCAGGTGCCGCCGGGCACCTGGCATGCGACTGACGCCGGCCGCCTCCATCTGCTCGAGTAGCAGGCGGCTGCGCTGGGCGAACCGTTGCCCTTGTGCGATCTGTGGATCGATGACGATCAGCAACTGCCCGGTCCACGGCGTCTTGGCCCCGGGATGGCCAGACCAGTCGAACTCCCACGAAAAATGCCCACCCGTGAGTGCTGCCGCCAACAATTCCACCATCATCGACAAGGCCGAGCCCTTGTGCTCGCCGAACGGAAGCAGAGCACCGCCGTCCAGGATCTTGGCCGGGTCCTGAGTCACCTGGCCCTGACCGTCCACGCCCACCCCCAGGGCCACGGGCTCCCCGGCACGGGCAGCCAGTTGCACATCGCCATGGGCCATCGCACTGGTGGCCATGTCGAACACGATGGGTGGATGCCCTTCGCAAGGCGCAGCGAAGGCGATCGGGTTGGTCCCGAACACCGGCTTGCGCGCACCGTGCGGTACGACGCATGTCATGCTGTTGACCACGCTCAGGGCAACCAGGCCCTGTTCGGCGAACGGCTCCACATCTGGCCACAATGCGGCGAAATGATGGGAATTGTGGATGGCCAGCACTGCGATCCCAGCGGCGCGTGCCTTGGCCACCAACACGTCCCGGGCAGCCGCCAATGCGGGCTGCGCAAAACCACCCCGTGCATCGACACTGATATAACCGGCCGCCAGATCACTGACCTCGGGAGTAGCCTTGCCATCCACCCAACCGCTGGCCAAGGTCGACACGTAGCCAGGCATGCGGAACACGCCATGGCTATGCGCACCATCACGCTCGGCGCTGGCACAGTTGGCGGCCAGTACCCGAGCAACTGCCGGCGTACAGCCATGACGTTCGAAGATCGACTCAAGCAGGGCTTTGAGCTCGGCAAAGGGAACATGGGTGACGGGCTCGCTGCTAGTGATGGCCATCAAAATATCCTTCTTCTGATCATGGAGGGATGTGCTGCACCGCAACCGCTCGCAAGACTAACCCACGCCTGCTGGCAGGGCCACGTGATACGGTCAAGTCACCTGCCAAACATCAACACGTAACCCCTGGAACAGCTGGAACATTGCACCGCTGCAATGAGTCGACTGCGTCGTTAAGTATTATTGACCATCGCCCCAGCCAAACCCGCGCCGCCACTGCCTTGCAGCCCGCCAGGCCCCGTGATTGGGGGCCAGGGGCCTGCTGCGGTCGTTTGACATATCGAACGGCTCTGGCAATCTAACACCAAGTCCCGACCGGCATCGTCGACGCCGACGAGTCGGCAGTGCTCGGGGCCTCAGGCTGTACCAGCGCCGCGCGCCGTGCACCTGCACAACAACGACAGGTTCAACCTGTCCCAAGGTGACATATGTCCAACAGCAACATTGGCAACAAGCAACCTTCCCTGCGCAAACCCATCGTTCTGATGACCATGGGCACCCAAGAGCGCAAAGGCCATGACTACCAGGTCATGACCCACAAATACATCACCCCGCTGGTCGATTTCGCCGATTGCGTCCCGGTTCTGGTGCCCACCTGCTGTGGCATCGAGGCACTGGAGACCTACTTGGACATGGCCGACGGCGTGTACCTGACGGGCGCGGGCAGCAACATCGACCCAGCGCTGTACGGCCAGGAGAACGAAACCCCAGGCAAAGGCCAGGACAGGAACCGTGACCTGTTCGACATTCCGCTGGTCAAGGCGGCGATCAAGCGCGGCCTGCCCATCTTCGGCGTGTGTCGGGGCATGCAGGAAATCAACGTGGCGCTGGGCGGGGACATCTACCAGAAGGTGTACGCCGAGCCTGGTTTCAATGATCACCGTGAAAACCCCGAAGACCCTGTCGAGGTGCAGTACGCTCAGGCTCACAGCGTGAAGATCAAGCCCGGCAGCTGGCTGCGCGACACCCTTGGCACGGACGAAATTCGCGTCAACTCCCTGCATGGCCAAGGCTTGCGCAACCTGGGCAAGGGCATCGAAGCCATTGCCCACGCCGAAGACGGGTTGGTCGAGGCCATCCATGCCCCGGGCCTTTCGTCTTTCCTGTTTGCCGTTCAATGGCACCCGGAGTGGCAAGCTGCCAAGAATCCTGACTCGATCAAGCTCTTCCAGGCCTTTGGCGATGCGTGCCGAGCGCAGGTTCGCAAGGCACAGGGCAAGCCTCAACAGGCGGCCTGATCACCCGCACACAGGCGAGTAATTAAGCATGGGGCGGCGCAAGGCCGCCTCATTCGTTTGTAAAGCGACTGCCCATCCCAGAGATACGATGACCCGACAGCAGACACAACTGTCTAAGGCCGCTTTCTGCGCTTCACCATCCATCCATAGCGCGCCATCAATGCAATCCCTCATCACCCAGACCGAAAAAAAATCCAGAGGGGACTGTTCTTGAGCTAGGTTGTACGATAACTTACCTCATACAAACCGCACCGCTCCCACCCAAGTGTCTGGATGCCTATAACAATGAACCCACAAGAACTGAAATCCATCCTCTCCCACGGCTTGCTGTCATTTCCTGTCACCGACTTCACTGCGCAGGGCGATTTCAATCAGGCTGGCTACATCAAACGCCTGGAATGGTTGGCCCCATACGGCGCGAGTGCGCTGTTCGCCGCCGGGGGTACGGGCGAGTTCTTCTCCCTGGCTGCCAGCGAATACAGCCAGGTCATCAAGACAGCGGTGGACACATGCGCCACGTCGGTACCTATCCTGGCGGGCGTAGGGGGTGCAACCCGCCAGGCCATCGAGTATGCGCAGCAAGCCGAGCGCCTGGGGGCCAAGGGCCTTCTGTTGCTGCCGCACTACCTCACCGAAGCCAGCCAGGATGGCGTCGCTGCCCATGTAGAGGCCGTGTGCAAGTCGGTCAACATCGGCGTAGTGGTCTATAACCGCAACGTCTGTCGCCTCAATGCCACCTTGCTCGAACAGCTGGCCGAGCGTTGCCCGAACCTGATCGGCTACAAGGACGGTCTGGGTGACATTGAACTGATGGTGTCGATCCGTCGCCGCCTGGGTGAGCGTTTGAGTTACCTGGGCGGGCTGCCGACTGCCGAAGTCTATGCTGCAGCGTACAAAGCGCTGGGTGTGCCGGTGTATTCATCGGCGGTATTCAACTTCATCCCCAAGACGGCCATGGACTTCTACCACGCCATTGCCCGGGACGATCACGCCACCGTAGCCAAGTTGATCGACGACTTCTTCCTGCCTTACCTGGAAATTCGTAACCGCAAGGCCGGTTACGCCGTCAGCATCGTCAAGGCGGGTGCCCGCATTGCCGGCCATGACGCAGGCCCGGTTCGTGCACCGCTGACCGACCTGAACCCCGAGGAGTATGAAATGCTTGCCGCCCTGATGGACAAGATGGGGCCGCAGTAAACCCTCGCGGCGCCTGCCAGCGCCGCCCCCGGAGTGGGCCCGCCCTACTCCGGCACAATTCGAAGACCCCGCACAACAATAACTAGTGGGAGTACTACCAGCATGCAAGCGACGAAGAAAACGCATGTGCGCTACCTGATCCTGTTCATGCTGTTCGTGGTGACCACGATCAACTACGCCGACCGCGCAACCATCGCCATCGCAGGGTCGAGCCTGCAAAAAGACCTGGGGATCGACGCCGTCACCCTGGGCTACATCTTCTCGGCCTTCGGCTGGGCCTATGTGGCCGGACAGATTCCCGGCGGATGGTTGCTGGATCGCTTCGGCTCAAAAAACGTCTATGCATTCAGCATCTTCACCTGGTCACTGTTCACCTTGCTGCAAGGCTTCGTCGGCGGCCTGCCGGTGGCCTGGGCAGTCGTCACTTTGTTCACCCTGCGTTTTCTGGTCGGCTTTGCCGAAGCGCCGTCGTTCCCCGGCAACGCCCGGATCGTCGCCGCCTGGTTTCCGACCCAGGAGCGAGGCACGGCCTCGGCGATCTTCAACTCGGCGCAGTATTTCGCCACCGCCCTGTTCGCGCCCCTGATGGGCTGGATCGTGTTCAGTTTCGGTTGGGAGCATGTGTTCGTGGTCATGGGCGTGCTGGGCATCCTCTTTTCGATGGTATGGCTCAAGACCATCTACAACCCCCGCCAGCACCCGCGGATCAGCCCCGCCGAGCTTGAACACATCGAGCAAAACGGCGGCTTGGTGGACATGGACCACAAGCGCGGCAACGACGGGCCCAAGTGGGGCTACATCAAGCAATTGCTGACCAGCCGCATGCTCCTGGGTGTGTACCTTGGCCAGTACTGCATCAACGCCATCACCTACTTCTTCCTGACCTGGTTCCCGGTGTACCTGGTGCAGGAACGGGGCATGACCATCCTCAAGGCAGGGTTCATCGCTTCGCTGCCGGCTATCTGTGGCTTCATCGGTGGGGTACTGGGCGGCGTGATCTCGGACTGGTTGCTGCGCCGCGGCAATTCGCTGACCTTCTCGCGCAAACTGCCAATCGTGTGCGGCCTGATGTTGTCCACCACCATGGTGTTCTGCAACTACGTCGATGCCGAATGGATGGTAGTAGGCTTCATGACCCTCGCGTTCTTCGGCAAAGGCATTGGTGCGTTGGGCTGGGCAGTGGTGGCCGACACCTCGCCCAAGCAGATCGCAGGCCTGTCCGGCGGGTTGTTCAATACCTTCGGCAACATCGCCTCGATCACAACCCCTATCGTGATCGGCTACATCATCAGCGCCACCGGCTCGTTCAAGTGGGCGCTGGTCTATGTGGGCGCCAATGCGCTGGTGGCAGTACTGAGCTATCTGGTGATCGTCGGTCCCATCAAGCGCATCGAGCTGCGCGATGAGACGCCTGAGCCCAAACCAGCGCCTGTGGCGGATGCCCAGCTTGCCAGCCCGCGTCATTGAATGAGCACGTGCGCACTGCCCGGCAGTGCGCACGCACGTAAAAAAAGCCTGAGAACCTGAACAATAGGGCCCGAACATGCAGCTGATCGAACATTCCGAATCGCCGCGCTATATCCGTCTTCACGATGATGACAATGTGGTGGTAGTGGTCAACGACGGCGGCCTGGGCGAAGGGGCCCGGTTCGCCGATGGGCTTACCTTGGTAGAAGACGTGCCCCAGAGCCACAAGGTGGCCACCGTGCCCATCGCCAAGGGCCAAGCGGTACGGCGCTATGGACAGGTGATCGGCTATGCCCTGGAGGACCTGCGCCAAGGCAGCTGGGTGCAGGAGGGTCAGCTGGCCATGCCCGCCCCACCCGAGCTGGACGATTTGCCACGCTGCGATGCAGTTCCCCAGCCGAAACCGCCGCTGCTGGGTCATACCTTCGAAGGCTACCGCAATGCCGACGGTACGGTCGGCACCCGCAACATCCTGGGTATCACTACCACCGTGCAATGCGTCACCGGGGTGCTGGAGCATGCCGTCAAGCGCATTCGCAATGAGCTGCTGCCGCGCTATCCGAATGTTGACGATGTGGTGGCCCTCACTCACAGCTACGGCTGCGGCGTGGCCATCAATGCCCGCGATGCCTATATCCCCATCCGTACCGTGCGCAACCTGGCGCGCAACCCTAACCTGGGTGGCGAAGCGCTGGTCATCAGCCTGGGCTGTGAAAAGCTGCAGGCCAGCCAAGTGATGCACGAAGACGACCTGTCGGTCGACCTCAGCGAGCCCTGGCTGTACCGTCTGCAGGACGCAAGCCTGGGCTTCACGGAAATGATCGAGCAGATCATGGCCCTGGCCGAAACCCGCCTGAAAAAACTCGACAAGCGCAGGCGCGAGACTGTGCCGGCCAGTGAGCTGATCCTGGGCATGCAGTGCGGCGGCAGCGATGCCTTCTCCGGCATCACCGCCAACCCGGCGCTTGGCTACGCGGCAGACTTGCTCGTGCGGGCCGGTGCAACAGTGCTGTTCTCGGAAGTGACCGAGGTACGCGACGCCATCTACATGCTCACCTCCCGCGCACAGGATCCGCAGGTGGCCGATGCGCTGGTACGCGAAATGGACTGGTACGACCGCTACCTGCACCAGGGCGCTGCCGACCGCAGCGCCAACACCACCCCAGGCAACAAGAAAGGCGGTTTGTCGAACATTGTCGAGAAAGCATTGGGCTCAATCGTCAAGTCCGGCAGCGGCGCCATTCAAGGTGTGCTCGGGCCGGGGGAACGGGTGAATGGCAAGGGGCTCATCTTCTGTGCCACACCTGCCAGCGACTTCGTCTGCGGCACCCTGCAACTGGCCGCCGGGATGAACCTGCATGTGTTCACCACCGGCCGAGGTACGCCATACGGCCTGGCAATGGCGCCGGTGGTGAAGGTATGCACCCGCACCGAGCTGGCGCAGCGCTGGCCGGACCTGATCGACATCGACGCCGGGCGCATCGCCACGGGCCGCAGCACCATCGAAGCGCTGGGCTGGGAGCTGTTCCATTACTACCTGGACGTGGCCAGCGGGCGCAAGCTCACCTGGGCTGAGCAATACCGCCTGCACAACGACATCACCCTGTTCAATCCCGCACCCATTACCTGATCCTTTTTTCTGAGGAGTTCCAGATGCCAGAGATTCTTGGCCACAACTTCATCGCCGGCCAGCGCAGCGCCGCCGGCACACAGCGCCTGCAAAGCTTGGATGCCACTACCGGTGAGCCCCTGCCCTATGGCTTCGTACAAGCCACCGAGGGCGAAGTGGACGAGGCGGCCGAAGCCGCACAGTCCGCTTTCGCAGCGTTTCGTCAGTTGGCACCGGCACGGCGCGCCGAATTTCTGGAGGCCATTGCCGCAGAGCTCGATGCGCTCGACGATGACTTCGTGGCGATCGTCTGCCGTGAAACCGCATTACCAGCAGCCAGGATCCAGGGTGAGCGCGGCAGGACCAGCGGTCAGATGCGCCTGTTTGCACAGGTGCTGCGCCGAGGCGACTATCTGGGTGCGCGTATCGACCTGGCGCAGCCAGACCGTCAGCCGCTGCCGCGCGTGGACCTGCGGCAGATGCGCATCGGCGTTGGACCTGTAGCGGTGTTCGGCGCGAGCAACTTCCCCCTGGCCTTCTCTACCGCCGGTGGTGACACCGCCGCTGCACTGGCTGCCGGTTGCCCGGTGGTATTCAAAGCGCACAGCGGCCACATGGCTACCGCCGACCTGGTCGGTTGTGCCATCGAACGCGCGGCCGCCCGTACCGGCATGCCCAAAGGCGTGTTCAACATGGTGTTCGGGGCAGGCGTGGGTGAGCCATTGGTCAAGCATCCGGCCATCCAGGCGGTGGGCTTCACCGGCTCGCTCAAAGGTGGCGATGCCCTGTGCCGCATGGCCGCCGAGCGCCCCCAGCCGATCCCGGTGTTTGCCGAAATGTCGAGCATCAACCCGGTGATCGTCCTGCCTGGGGCGCTGGCCAAGCGCGGCGAAGCGATTGCGCGTGAACTGGCAGGCTCCGTATGCCTGGGGGCTGGACAGTTCTGCACCAACCCGGGGTTGGTGATAGGGCTGCAATCGCCCGCTTACACCCAACTGCTCAAGAACTTGGGCAGCCATCTTGATCAACAGGCTGGCCAGACCATGCTCAATGCAGGTGGCCTGCGAAGCTACGCCAGTGGGCTGGATCATCTTCACGCCCATGACGGTATCGTGCACCTGGCCGGCCAGCCGCAGACAGGCCCGCAGGCACGTGCACATCTGTTCGAGGCCGAGGCCCGCCTGCTGGTGGAGTCTGACCCGCTTTTGCAGGAAGAAGTCTTCGGCCCGACGACGGTAGCGGTGCAAGCGCGCGACGAGGTACAACTGCGCAGCGCCCTGCAGGGCCTGAGAGGCCAACTGACCGCGACGCTGATCGGCGAGCCTGAAGACTTTGCTGCGTTCGCCTGGTTGGTACCGCTGCTGGAGGAAAAGGTCGGCCGCATCCTGGTGAACGGCTACCCCACCGGGGTGGAGGTATGCGATGCCATGGTCCACGGCGGCCCGTACCCCGCCACCTCGGACGCTCGGGGCACGTCTGTCGGCACGTTGGCCATCGACCGATTCCTACGGCCGGTGTGCTATCAGAACTACCCGCAGGCGCTGCTGCCAGAGCCGCTGCGCGACAGCAACCCGCTGGGGTTGCGCCGGCTGGTGAATGGCCAGTGGAGTGATAAAGCGATCGAAGGACAATCTTGAGTCATTAGCCGTGATGAGGGACACCAGGAGGCTGGGGAGATGGTGTCACGCCCCGCTCACCTGTGCCCGCTCATGCGCCTGGCGCAGCCGTTCCCGGCTGTTGCTCAGGTGCATGCGCATGGCCATTTTCGCCCCTTCGCTGTCCTGACGTGCAATGGCCTCATAGATCGCTTCGTGCTCATGCATCAGCCTGCTCATGTAATGGGGCTGGTCGTCGTGGGCCAAGCGGGCAGAATTGAGGCGGGTTCGAGGGATGATGCTGGTGCCCAGGTGGTTGATGATGTCGGCGAAATAGTGATTACCGCTGGCCTGGGCGATGCGCAGGTGGAATTGAAAGTCCGCGGACACTGCATCGGTAGCATGAGCTGCCCCTTCATTGAGCTCATCGAGGGCCGCGCGCATCCCAGCCAGCTCTTCATCGCTGCGTCGCTGCGCGGCAAGGCTGGCCGACTCGATCTCAAGGGCGATGCGCAGCTCCAGTACCGCGAGTACTTCGCGCAGCGTCACCACCGTGGCCGGGTCGATGCGCAGCCCCCCAACCGGTGGAGCGTCCAGCACGAAGGTACCGATACCATGACGGGTTTCCACCTGCCCGGCGGCTTGCAAGCGCGAGATCGCCTCTCGCACGACCGTGCGGCTGACCCCTTCCTCGGCCATGATCTGCGATTCGGTCGGCAGCTTGTCACCGCGCTTGAGTTGACCACTGCGAATGCGTTCGGTCAGCACCGTGACCAGTTCCTGGGCCAGGCTGCGCGGCTTGCGCCTGGCCCGAGCCGGTGGTTGTAGATCTGACATGCCCTGTGCGTCACCTTGAAAGACAGCTGTCATGATAGCAGGCAGTTGTACGATCACATACGGCTACCACGTTATTGGTGCTGGTGCTATCACGACACCGTTTGTTAAGGTCCGGGCTTTCCATGGAAGGATGTCTGCATGAAACTGCTGGACCGATCACTCCTAAGCTGTGGCTTGCTCATTCCATTTTTGCTGGCTCTGGGCGTTTCGCTGACCGCCATAGCCTACCCCGGGTACGATCATCTGCAATTGGCAATGAGCCAGCTTGGCGCCGTCGGCGCCCCAACCCATGGCCTCTCCCCGCTGGTGAACAATTTCCCACTAGCGCTCTTGTTCGCCTTGTTCGCCTGGGGCATTGCGCGGCGCTGGCGCGGCTCCCGGCTGGCCATGGTCAGTGCGGTACTGTTGCTGCTGCACGCCGTTGGCAGCTTGGGCACGGGTTGGTTCGCCTGCGACCAGGGCTGCGCGCCTGACCAGCCTTCCACGTCGCAGCAGTTGCACAACCTGTCAGGGCTGTTGATGTTCTTGTCCTTGACCCTCGCCAGTGGCCTGTGGGTCTGGCTCGGCGCTCGCGTCGCGGACTCTCGCGCCCTGGCGGTCACCTCGCTGGTATGTACCCTTGGCGCAATCATCACCGTCGGGTTCATGGGCCAAGCCATGCAGAGCGGGGAACTGTTCGGGCTTTACCAGCGGCTCAATTATGGCGTGGGGGTGGCGTGGGTAGCGGCTATCGCCGGTTACAGCCTGTGTGAACAGGCCAGCACAGGCGCCAAGGCTGCGCTGGCCTGAAGGCAAACTGCTGGCCCCTGGCTACGGAAGGAGGAGGCAAACTTCTTTCTCCTTCAAGCGCTTAGGACAGGAACATGCGAGTCATTCTAGCAATTACAACGGGCTGCCTGCTGGCGACGGTAGGTCTCAGCGCCAGCGCGCGATCGTTGACTCAGAACGATCGCCAAGCCTGCACGTGGGGTGCCCAGATTGCAGCCCAGGCCCAACAAGCCAAGTTGTCTGGCGTGACGCTCTATACCGCGCGCAAGAAGCTGCAGGCCCGCAAGTTTGCCAAGCCGTGGATGCGCATGACAGCCTTCGGCATCACCGAGCAAACCTATAACAGCCGCTCGCGGCTCTCACCGGCTGCCATCGGCAAAACCTACCATGAACAATGTGTACAGCATGCTGTGGCACGTAGATAGTTAGTTAAATCAGATAGTTACGAGCTATATTTGATGTTAACTATCAGTCCAGCAGCCCCAGCCTAACGTTGATTGGCCGAGTCGTTAACCACCCGGCCAGCCCCTTGCCTTAACAGCCGGTCAAGGTCGTCGCGCGGCGCTCCCCTGCAAAGAACGCAGGGCGTAGCCGTACCCCGACCACGTTGCCCATGTAGGCGGCGATCAGCCATAGCCAGCCGTGCAGGCTCCCCGATGCGATACCGCTGAAATAAGCGCCAATATTGCAGCCGTAGGCCAGGCGAGAACCGTAGCCCAGTAACAGGCCGCCAATGACGGCAGCGATCAGTGACGGCAGCGGGATCTTCAGGCTCGGCGCAAAGCGCCCGGCAAGACCTGCGGCCAGCAGCGCCCCCAGCACGATGCCCAGGTCCATAACGGTGGTTACATCCTGCCAGACTGGCGAGGCCAAGGCCTTGGCATTGGCCGGCGCCTGCCAGAACACCCAGCTGCTTACCTGAACGCCAAGGCTGTCCAGCACCTTTGCGCCCCACAAGGCGAAGGCCGAGGTGATGCCCCAGGGCCGCCCAGCCAGCGCCAGGGTGGCATAGTTGAGCACGGCCAACGCGACGGCACCCCAGACCAACGGCCAGGGGCCCCGTACAAAGCGTTGCAGACCTGCCCGGCCATGCTGCTCAGGCTGTTCAAGCCCACCGTGGCGGCGCTTTTCCAGGTGCACCGTGACCCAGGCGATCAGGCCGAACACGCCCAGGCTCACCAGCAGGGCGGGCACGAGGCCCCATGCCTGCACGATCGAGGTCGCAGGCAATGATGGCAAAGCAAACCACCAGTCGGCGTGGTGCGTGGCGGTCACGGAACCGATGATGAAGAACAGCAGGGTCACCAGCATTCGGGCATTGCCGCCACCAACGGTGAACAAGGTGCCCGACGCGCAGCCGCCCCCCAGCTGCATGCCGATGCCGAAGATGAAAGCCCCGAACACGACGGACACCCCGGCCGGTGCCACAAGCCCTGTCACGGGGTTGCCGAACAGGTTGCCGGCCGCAAGCGCCGGGAAGAACAGCAGTACGGCCAGTGCCAGCATGACCATCTGTGCGCGCAAGCCGGCGCCACGCCGCTCATTGATGAACACGCGCCACGCGGAAGTGAAACCGAAGGCGGCGTGATACAACGTCAGGCCCAGCGCAGCCCCCAGCAGCAGAAGCAGCACCTGCTTGAAGCCTGCGTTGACATCCAGGAACCAGGCGCCAGCCATCAGTAGGCCCAAGGCGACTAGGGGTGCGCCCAGGCGGCGCGATTCAGGTGAAGCGGTAGCGGAAAGACCCATCGAAATACTCGGAAAAAATCGAACAGGTGCGCAGTATAACGGCAACCGCCAGCAAGGTCGTGTTGTGCCGCCAGCGGCACAGGCGCGCATTTGTTAGGCTTGGCCCTGCCCCCTTACGGATCAGACGCCCGGACCATGGATCAATTGCGCAGAATCGACCTGAACCTGCTTCTGGCCCTGCACGCCCTGCTCACCGAGCGGCATGTGACACGCGCTGCCATTCGCCTGCACCGCAGCCAGCCGGCGGTCAGCCATGCGCTGGCACAGCTGCGCGAGCATTTCGATGATCCTTTGCTGGTACGTCAGGGTGGCAAGATGATGCTCACCCCGCGGGCTCAGGCCTTGGCACAGCCGCTGGAACACGCATTGGCGGATCTGGAAGGGCTGCTGAGCACGCCGCAATTCGATGCCACGCAGGCCCGGCGATGCTTTCGGCTCTCGCTGTCGGACTACGCCGCACGGATCATCCTGCCGCCTCTGCTACGCCATGTGCGGCGCGTTGCCCCGGGCATCGACCTGGCGGTCAGCCAGGCCAGTCGCGAGGCGATGGTGGCCCAATTGCTCGACGGCGAACTGGATCTGGCACTGGGGGTCTTTCCGGAGCTGCCTCAAGGCATCATCGCCCAGTCATTGTTTGACGATCGCTTCGTAAGCGTGGCTGACCAGCAGACGCTGCCGGCCACGGGCGAACTGAGCCTGAGCCAGTGGTTGGCGCGCCCCCATGTGCTGGTGGCTACGCGCCCCGACGCCTTCGATGAGATTGACCGTGCCCTGGCATCCCAAGGTCATCGCCGTCACATTGCCCTTGCACTGCCCCATTGGAGCGCAGCCGTGCAAGTGTTGAAAGATACCGACCTGATTCTTACCGTGGCGCGACGGGCCGTTGCCCCGCTGCCTGCCCATGCAGGGGTTCGCGAGTTCATCCCGCCGGTGCCTCTGGACTGCATCGATTACCGGCAAGCCTGGCACAGCCGCAAAGACGGTGACGCAGGGCATCGCTGGCTGCGCGAGACGGTGCTGACGTGCTGTCAGCCGGAGGTCTGATCGTGGCTTGAAGACTGTACTGCGGGCTCGCTTTTGCTGGATGTACTGGTCGCCCATTGACTCTGCACCAGCCACACGCCCGCCAGAATCATAACTAGCCCAAGTACTCGCGCCAGTCCCAGGGGCCTGCCAGGCAGGTTCATGATGGCAAAATGATCAGCAACCACCGCCGTAACGATCTGCCCTGCCACCACCAGCACCAGAAAGCCTGCCGCCCCAAGCCTGGGCGTCAGCGCCGCCGCCCCTGCCACATAAAGGGCGCCCAACACACCGCCGATCCAGAGCCACCAAGGCCCTTGCAAGGCTTTGCCGATGTCCGGCGCAGGGATCCGCATCACCAGCAGCGCTGTGATAACGACCACCGCGCTGACGGCAAGTGACGCAAAAGCGCCCCACAGCCAGTGACCGAGTGCCTTCCCCGCAGCGGCATTGCCAGCTGCTTGAAACGGCAGGACAGCGCCAGCAATCAACGCTAAAACAATGGGTAACAGCACAAATATAAGGGATTTACTGAACATGACCGTTCTCGCTACCAGGACGGAGGTCAGCATGAGGCTATTGATGCCTCGCATGGAAATCGAAAACTGAGATGCAAACTATTCGTATGGCGAATAGCGACCTGGCGCGTCTTCGCCCAGGCACCGCGTGACTCTCACATTGAGTGTCGGCTACAGGGGCAATGTGTCCTGCCCCCGTAGCCGATTCATCAGTTGCGCGTCACCCGCCAGATGGTGTTGGCCAGATCGTCCGCAATGATCAGTGCCCCACGCGGGTCGACGGTCACACCCACCGGCCGCCCACGCGTCTTGCCATCTTCGCCTCTGAAACCGGTGGCGAAATCGATGGGTTCTCCCGCCGGCTTGCCGTTGCTGAATGGCACGAAGATGACCTTGTAGCCGACCGGGTTCGGCCTGTTCCAGCTTCCGTGCTCACCCACGAACACCCCTTCAGCAAAGCCTTGCCCCATGGCGGCCGTGGAGAAGTCGACACCGAGCGCTGCGACATGCGACCCCAGGCTGTAGTCGGGCTTGATCGCGGCAGCCACCTTGTCAGGGTTCTGCGGGCGCACCCGGTCATCGACATTCTGCCCCCAGTAACTGTAAGGCCAGCCGTAGAAGCCGCCTTCGCGCACTGAAGTCAGGTAATCGGGAACCAAGTCCGGGCCGAGTTCATCGCGCTCGTTGACCACTGTCCAGAGCTGCCCGGTACCCGGCTGGACGGCCAGTGCAGTGGGGTTGCGCAGCCCAGTGGCGTAGGGGCGATGCGCGCCAGTCTGGGCATCGACTTCCCACACCATCGCACGGTCGATCTCGACCTCAAGGCCCCGCTCGGTGATGTTGCTGTTCGAACCGATGCCCACATAGAGGAAGCGGCCGTCCGGGCTGATGGTCAGTGCCTTGGTCCAGTGATGGTTGATCTCGGCTGGCAGGTCGGTGAGTTTGACCGGTGGGCCGTCGGCCTTGGTCTGGCCGTCGCGGTAGTCGAAGCGCACCAGCGCATCCTGATTGGCCACGTACAACTTGCCATCGGCAAATGCCAGGCCATAGGGCGCATTCAGGTTTTCGGCAAAGACGGTCTGCAGCTCATACTTGCCGTCACCGTCGGCATCGCGCAACAGGGTTAAGCGGTTGCCGCCCTTCACCTGGGTATTGCCCTTGGCCTTGATCTGGCTGGCGATCACATCCTTGGGCTTGAGTTTGGCAGCGCTGCCGCCGCGCCCCTCTGCCACCAGGATGTCGCCGTTGGGCAACACCAGGCTCTGACGCGGGATTTTCAAATCGGTGGCGATGGCGGTGACGCTGAAACCGTCGGGTACGGTCGGCTTTTGCTGACCCCAAGCCACCGGCTCGGCGATCTTCATGCTGGGTAGCAGACCGCGCTGGGGCTCGGGCAGTTTCGGGTCGGGCCCACGGGCCTGGGTAGGGTCACCCTCACCGCCGCAAGCGGCCAGCAACAGCGAAAGGGACAACAAGCTCACAGCGTGCAGCGCTCTCATGCTTCACCTCCCGAACGCAGGTTGCTCAAGCCAAGCCACGCCGTTACCACCGCGAGCACCGTCACGATTACCGACAGTACCAGCCCGGACGGCATCACAGCCCAGGCGTCCTTGGCGTGCTCGAAGGCGTTGACCAACCCAAGCACCCACGTCACCAGCAGCAACAAGAAATAAAGGGTCGGCCGCCCGGCCTTGCGCCGAGCGCTGATCAAGTTGGCCAGGGCGAACAGCAGGGCCAGCCCGCAGAACACCAGGCCCCCTGCGATCAGCCAGGCGGCAAAGTTGCTCCATTGAATCTGGTAGCTGTTGTAGTAGGCAATGTCACTGATCATTGCCCCCAGGAACAGCGGCACGGCGCCCGCCAACAACAACGCATGCAGTGGGCCAGGTCTGCAGCGGTACAGGGTAGGGTCGGATACGGTCACGGTGCCTCCTTTTCGTTCAGTGACCAGGGCCGACGAGAGACGGCCCACGGGGATACGCAGGGTGCGCCTAGCAAATGAGCACCCTGGCGAGCCGATAGTTCAGCCACGCACCACTGAAATATCCTGCAAAAAATCCCGAACCGCCTCCCTGTGTGGCATGCGCGGCCTATGCAGGCCCGCATGCCTGCAGGACGTCAAGCCAGCCGCGCCCGAGCGGCGTGCAGCTTCTTGTAGCTGTCGATCAGGCGCAAATGGCGATCCAGCCCTTCGAGCTTCATGCTAGTCGGGGTCAGGCCGTAGAAGCGCACGCTACCTTCGATCGAGCCCAGTACCGCGTCCATCCGTGGGTTGCCGAACATGCGGCGGAAATTGACTTCGTAGTCGGCCATGTCCAGCTCATCGTCCAACTGCACTTCCAATGCCACGTTAAGCGCCTGGTAGAACAGCCCCCGCTCCACGGTATTGTCGTTGAACTGCAAAAACGCCTCGACCAGTTCCTTGGCCTCCTCGAAGCGCTGCACGGCCAGGCAAATGAGCAGTTTGAGCTCGAGGATGGTCAGTTGCCCCCAGACCGTGTTGTCGTCGAATTCGACGCCAATCAGCGTGGTGATGGTGGTGTAGTCGTCGACATCGCAGTTGTCCAGGCGCTTGAGCAGCAGCTTGAGCGAGCGGTTGTCCAGGCGGTGCAGGTTGAGGATGTCGGCGCGGAAGGACAGCGCCCGGTTGGTGTTGTCCCAGATCAGGTCCTCGACCGGGTAGATTTCCGAATAGCCTGGCACCAGAATTCGGCAGGCGATCGCCCCGAGGTTGTCGTACACGGCCATGTAGACTTCTTTGCCAAGGTCTTCGAGGATGCCGAACAAGGTGGCTGCCTCCTGCGCAGTGGCACCTTCGCCCTGGGCAGTGAAATCCCAATCGACGAACTCGAAGTCAGGCTTAGCGCTGAAGAAGCGCCACGACACAACGCCGCTGGAGTCGATGAAGTGCTCGACGAAATTGTTCGGCTCGGTCAGGGCGTGGCTTTCGAACGTGGGCTGCGGCAGGTCGTTCAAGCCCTCGAAGCTGCGGCCCTGGAGCAGTTCGGTCAGGCTGCGCTCCAATGCCACCTCAAGGCTTGGGTGCGCACCGAACGAGGCGAACACACCACCGGTGCGCGGGTTCATCAGGGTCACGCACATCACCGGGAATTCACCACCCAGCGAGGCATCCTTGACCAGCACCGGGAAGCCCTGTTCTTCCAACCCCTGGATACCCGCGACGATGGACGGATAGCGCGCCAGCACCTCGTCCGGCACATCTGGCAGGCACAGCTCGCCTTCCAGGATTTCACGCTTGACCGCTCGCTCGAAGATTTCGGACAGGCACTGCACCTGCGCTTCGGCCAGCGTGTTGCCCGCGCTCATGCCGTTGCTCAGGAACAGGTTCTCGATCAGGTTCGATGGGAAGTACACCACTTGCTCGTCCGACTGGCGCACGAACGGCAGTGAGCAGATGCCCCGGGCCGTGTTGCCCGAGTTGGTGTCGTACAGGTGCGAGCCGCGCAGTTCGCCATCGGGGTTGTAGATGGCCAGGCAATGCGCGTCGAGGATTTCGTTGGGCAGGGCATCACGGGGGCCGGGCTTGAACCACTGCTCGTCCGGGTAGTGCACGAACGCCGCATTGGCCAGCTCCTCTCCCCAGAACTGGTCGTTGTAGAAGAAATTGCAGTTCAGCCGCTCGATGAATTCGCCCAATGCTGACGCCAGGGCAGCTTCCTTGGTAGCGCCTTTGCCATTGGTGAAGCACATGGGCGACTGCGCATCGCGCACGTGCAGCGACCAGACGTTAGGCACGATATTGCGCCAGGAGGCAATTTCGATCTTCATGCCAAGGTCGGCCAGGATGCCGGACATGTTGGCAATCGTCTGTTCCAGTGGCAGGTCCTTGCCCGGGATGCGCGTGCTGGTTTCGGCCACCGGCATCAGCAGACCCTGGGCATCGGCGTCGAGGTTGTCGACCACCTCGATCACGAATTGCGGACCGGTCTGCACCACCTTCTTGACCGTGCAGCGCTCGATTGAACGCAAGATGCCCTGGCGGTCCTTGTCAGTGATGTCTTCGGGCAATTCGACCTGGATCTTGAACACCTGGTTGTAGCGGTTCTCAGGGTCGACGATGTTGTTCTGCGACAGGCGAATGTTTTCGGTCGCAATACCGCGTGTCTGGCAGTAGAGCTTGACGAAGTAAGCCGCGCACAGCGCCGAAGACGCCAGGAAATAGTCGAACGGCCCAGGGGCCGAACCATCGCCCTTGTAGCGGATCGGTTGATCGGCGATCACCGTGAAGTCGTCGAACTTGGCTTCGAGACGGAGATTGTCGAGAAAATTGACCTTGATTTCCATGCGGGTTTACCGTGACTTTAAGCGTGCAAAACACAATGGTCGGCATTATCCGGTTTTTCACCGCGGAAATCCTCCCCGAAGGTCGTACGCGGCAGCTACAGGCGCACGCTTGCGCATTCCGGGGAAATCCTTGCCTGATCCTCTGCATCTGCACAGCCTGCCGCAGGCAACGGTTCAGCGGTGTGCTAGCGTTTCTGCACGGGGCAACGCACCCCCAACCATCACGACAAGAACAGCGCAGACCGATCACTGGCAGGTGAACCATGGAATTACACATCAACGGCACGACCCACCAGGTCGATGCAGATGCCGACACGCCCTTGCTGTGGGTGATCCGCGACGATCTGGGCATGACCGGCACCAAGTATGGCTGCGGCCTGGCCCAATGCGGGGCCTGCTCGGTGCTGGTCGACGGCGTTGTGGTGCGCGCCTGCGTTACCCCGGTGTCCGGCGTGGTTGGCAGACAGGTATCGACCATCGAGGCGATCGAAGCGGACCCTGTGGGCAAGCGGGTGGTAGCGGCCTGGGTGGAACACCAGGTCGCGCAATGCGGGTATTGCCAGTCCGGTCAGGTGATGGCGGCGACCGCACTGCTCAAGCATACCCCTGCACCCAGCGCCGAGCAGATCGATGCGGCCATGATCAACCTGTGCCGTTGCGGCACCTACAACGCTATCCATGCAGCCATGCATGACTTGGCGCAGGGAGTCAAAGCCTGATGAGCGCTCCTGATCCCGTTGCCGAACTGCATAGGTTGCAAGCTGGCGAAACCGTCAATCTTTCGCGCCGCCGTTTCCTCTTGGGCACGGCCGCAGGCGCATTGGTCCTGGGCTTCGGCCTGCCGACGGGCGTTGCGCGTGTGCAAGCCGCTGCCGATGCGCAGCGAGGCACCCAGGTACCGGCGTTCCTGGAAATCCGACCGGATGGCACGGTTCGTCTGCTCAGTCCGTTCATGGAAGGCGGCCAAGGACCGTTTACCGCCATGGCGCAGATCGTTGGCGAGGAGCTGGATGTGGATCCCGCTCATTTCGTCGTGGACAGCGCCCCACCCGGCCAAGCCTATGTCGTGATGGAAAACGGCATGCGCATCACCGGCGGCAGCATGTCCGTACGCATGAGCTACCCCACCATGCGCCGTCTGGGCGCACTGGCGCGGGCGATGTTGCTGCAGGCCGCCGCGCAGCAACTCGGGGTCGAGATGAGCGAGCTCACCACGACGCCGGGTACCGTAGTACATACCACGTCAGGGCGCACACTCGGTTATGGCGAGCTCGCCAAGCGCGCCATGGACTTGCCGGTCCCCGACCCTGCCACCGTCAAGCTACGAGATCCTGCCCAGTTTCGCTGGATCGGCAAACCGGTTCGGCGGCTGGATGCGTACGACAAGTCCACCGGCAAGGCCTTGTACTGCATCGATATCAGCGTGCCAGGCATGCTTCACGCAGCCGTGCAGCATGCCCCTCGCCTGGGCATGACGGTGGGCCAAGTGCGCAATGAGGCACAGGTGTCTGCCATGAAGGGCGTGCATTCGGTACATCGCCTGCCCGGGGCTGTTGCCGTGGTTGCGCCGCGGTGGTGGCACGCCAAGCGTGCTGTCGAGGCGCTGCAAGTGGAGTGGCTGGAGCCGGCCGCAGACTCCACCGTACGGGCCATGCCGGCTGATTTCTCCAGCGACGGCTGGCTCCAGCACCTGGCCGATGCTACAGGTCCGGCCCGTGATGAGGAAACGGCCGGAGATGTGGCAAGCGCGCTGGACAACGCCGTGACCACTGTAGAAGCCAGCTACCACAACCAGTACCTGAACCATGCCCAGTTGGAACCCCCTTCTGCCCTTGCCCGCTTCAATCCCGACGGCACACTGGAGGTCTGGCTGCCCAACCAGGCGCCCGACATGTTCCGCGATGACATTGCCAAGCGCACCGGACTGCCACCCGACCAGATCACGCTGCATTCGCCACTGCTGGGGGGCTTCTTCGGTCGGCACTTCCTGTATGAGTCGGCCAACCCCTACCCGCAGGCCATCGCGCTGGCCAAGGCGGTAGGCCAACCCGTCAAGCTGATCTGGAGCCGCGAGGAAGAGTTCTTGCGCGATGTGCTACGCCCAGTCGCCGCGGTCAAGTTCCGGGCCGGGCTCGATGCCGAAGGCTTGCCGGTGGTCCTGGAAGCGGTCAGCGCCACGGAGGGCCCCACTGAAGCCCTGGCCGGCAAACAAGGTGAAAAGGTAGACCCCACGGCATTGGAGGGGCTATCGGGCAAAGCCTATGCCATTGCCAACAAGCGCATTGCACAGGTGTACGTCAAGGGCCCGGCCATGCTCGGCTATTGGCGGTCGGTGGGTAACTCGCTCAACGATTTCTTCTATGAGTCCTTCCTGGATGAGCTGGCGGACAAAGGGGGCCAGGACCCTCTGGCCCTGCGTCAACACCTGCTGCGAGACAACCCGCGCCTGACCCAGTTACTGCAAGCGGTCGTCGAGCTTTCAGGTGGCTGGAAACGCGGGCCTTTCACTGCCGAGGATGGCACGCGGCGGGCCCGGGGCTTGGCGATGGCGTCCCCTTTCGGGTCCGAAGCGGCCGTGATCGCCGAGGTCTCCATCGAAAATGGCCACGTGAAGGTCCACGACATCTGGCAGGCGATCGATCCGGGTAGCATCGTCAACCCGGCCATCATCGAGCACCAGGTCAATGGCGCGGTTGCCTTGGGGTTGTCGCAGACGCTGGTCGAGGAAGCGGTATACGTCGATGGCATGCCGCGTGCGCGCAACTATGACCTGTACCCAATCCTGCCGCCTGCGCGCATGGCCCGGGTGCATGTACGCATCGTTGAAAGCGGCGCGAAGATGGGCGGTATCGGCGAGCCACCTTTGCCCGCGGTAGCACCGGCAGTGGCCAATGCCGTGGCCCAGCTGACCGGACAGCGGGTTCGCAGCCTGCCCATGAGCCGTCATACCTTCAGCTGACCGACAAGGACGCCGCCATGAACCCTCGTACTGCTAGAACCCTCGGCTGGCTGTTGCTGCCCTGCGCGGTCGTCGCTGGCTTGACCGGTTGGTACGTCACCCGAGAACCTGCCTCGCCGTTCGCTGATGAGCAGGCACGCGCCACCGACGACCCGGCATTGATCCGACGCGGGGAATACGTCGCACGGCTGGGCGATTGCGTCGCCTGCCACAGCGTGCCTGATAACCCGCCCATGACAGGTGGGCTCGAAATGGCAACGCCGCTTGGCACGATCCACGCCACCAACATCACCCCTGACAAAGAAACAGGCATCGGCGCCTACTCGCTGGCCGATTTCGACCGGGCCGTGCGCCACGGTGTGGCGCCTGGTGGCCGCCGCCTTTACCCCGCCATGCCCTACCCCTCCTATGCCAAACTCAGCGACGATGACGTACGAGCGCTGTACGCATTCTTCATGCGCAGTGTTCAGCCAGCACGGCAGCCGAACAAGCCTGTCGACATACCCTGGCCATTGAACCTGCGCTGGCCCATTGCCCTGTGGAACGGAGCCTTCGCCCCTGCCAGCCCGTACTTGGCGAAGAACGACAAGAACACACTGTGGAATCGCGGCGCCTACATCGTGCAGGGACCGGGGCACTGCGGCAGTTGCCATACCCCCCGCGGCCTGGCCTTCAATGAAAAAGCCTTTGATGACTCGGGCACGGCGTACCTCGCAGGCGCCTTGCTCGATGGCTGGTACGCGCCAAGTTTGCGCAATGATCCCAACACCGGCCTCGGGCGCTGGAACGAGACTGAGGTGGTGCAGTTTCTCAAGACCGGTCGCAATCGACATGCCGTGGTCTTCGGCTCGATGACCGAGGCATTCAACAACTCTACGCAGTTCATGACCGATGGCGATCTACAGGCCATCGCCCATTACCTCAAGGCGCTGCCCGGCGACCCATCCCGTGATGGCAAACCCTGGCAGTATCAGCCCGAGCCCACACTCGCGCAGCTGGAGCGCCCAGGCGTACGCACTTACATGGCACGCTGCGCCACCTGCCACGGCATGGATGGCAAGGGCCAGGGCGAGTGGATGCCGCCCCTGGCTGGTGCCACTTCCTTGCTCGCCAAGGAGGCTGCCTCGGCCATCAACATCACCCTGAACGGGTCGCAGCGGGCCGTGGCCGATGGCAGGCCCGATGCCTACCGCATGCCCGCCATGCGTGCACAGTTGAGCGATCAGGAAATAGCAGAGGTGTTGAGCTATACCCGAAGTGCCTGGGGTAACCACGGCAACGCCGTGAAAGCGACGGCGGTGGCCAAGCTGCGCAACGATACCGACCCTGCCAGCCCCAGCCCGATCATCCTGCAAATGCGCTGAGGCATGCCACGCCGTCGAGCACGGGAAAGCCTTAGCGGCTGCGTTGCAGGTTGAGTCTGAGCAACTGCTGCGGTACATCCTGCGCGTTGAGCTGCTGCATCGCCCGGCCCAAGGCTTCGCGCAGCGCCGGCTGGTTGCACGGCGAAGCCTTTGACAGGGCCAGGTACAGGCCTTCGCTGGAGACAGGCGGCTGCAGGATCAGCACCTGCTGGTCGATGCCCAAGGTGCGCGCCAGGGCCATGCCCGGGTACTGCTCATAGATCACATAGTCACTGCGCCCGTGCATCAGCTTTTCGAAAGCCTGCCTGGCGCTGGGCACCGCTTCGAGCATCAGGTGCTGCCTGGCATAGGCATCGAACTGTTGACCGTGACTGTTATTGACCAGCGTTCCGCCCTTGAGGCCCTGCAGATCCGACCATTGCCCGTAGACGAAGCCATGCCCCTGACGAGCCCAGATCACGCTCGGCGTGTAGAGAAATGCGGGCAGAATGTAGTCCATCTGCTGCCGGCGAGCGTCGGTGATGAAGTAGCCGGCCATCAAGTCGATTCTGCCGGTGCGAACCTCTTCCTGGGCTCTGGACCAAGGGCCTACATAGAGGACGTCGATTTCCAGGCCAAGGCTGTTGGCCAGGTGGGTGACCAGATCGGCATTGGCCCCAACCAGGTGTTGCGGGTCGAGGGGGTCATGCCAAAGGTAAGGTGGGTATTCCGGATTTCCGGTAGCGGTCAGGCGTTTACACGGCTCGGCAGCCATTGCCAACGATGGCAACAGCCCGAGGCACAACAGGCCAACCAAACCCTTGATCATGCAAGAACTCCGGCAGACGACGCTGTGATTCCTCGTTCCCTGCGCTGGGCACTGGACGTAAAACCTGCTTCAGGCGGTCAGCTCTACCCGCGCGCGCTCACCGGCCCGCTGGAACACCTCGCGCACCTCGTCGGCTTTGGCCTTGGTAACCGACTTGCCGCTCAACAGTTCGTCGACCACACGCAGGCCTTGCTCGACGGCAGTGGCTAATTGGTCCGCATCGGAGGCGTCGGCGATATCACCCAGATAAGGCGCGATGAGGTAGACATAGCGATCCTGCAGTTTCAGTGTCTCCAGGGCGTCGAGTGCCTGCTGGAAGCGATCGGCAGCGGCGGGGCTCATGCTCAATTTATCGAAATGAATCAGGCTCACACGATCAGTGGCCATGTTGACGAATCTCCGTTTCCTGATGCGGCCCAGGCCACGAGCAGCAGCGTGTCCACGCTACTCGGACAAGCAGGCCCGGGTGATGTCGATCAGGTTAACAGAACACGACACAGAAAGGGTCATCCGCCCAGGAACTAAAAGTGACCAGCAGGTCGCGCAATGGAAGCCCCAGGGCGCAACCGGGACAGGCAGCGGGATTTGGTGCGCAGGATAATCGCCCGGCAAACCACCCTGCCGAGAACGCCACCACGCGCTCGCCCCTACAACAACAAGCCTGTTTCAGCAGGCACGTCACACAGGGCTTCAACTTCATGGCAAAGGAACACTTCGCAGAGACACCCGATCTTGGCGTGACCGATCCCTCCAAAACGGACGAAGCCCGACAGGACAGGCGCCTGGAGGGCAAGCTCGACTGGGTCGTGTTCGGTTTCACCAGCCTGCTGGCCATCGCGTTCGTGCTGTGGGGTTTCCTCAACCAAGTCAATTTGGCTAGCAGCGCGTCCAGTGCGCAGTCGTGGGTCATTCTCAACTTCGGCTGGTTCTTCGTGCTGACCTCGACTGTGTTCGTCGTGTTCGTACTGTGGTTGGCTGCCAGTCGTTATGGTCGTGTGCCGCTGGGCAGGGACGGGGAACTGCCCGAATTTCGAACGGTGTCGTGGGTGGCGATGATGTTCAGCGCCGGCATGGGCATCGGCCTGATGTTCTTCGGCGTGGCCGAGCCGTTATCGCACTACGTTTCCCCGCCGCCGGGCTCGACCACTGGTCAGTCGAGCGAAGCGATGCAGGTGGCCATGGCCACCACCCTGTTTCACTGGACGCTGCACCCTTGGGCGATGTATGCCATCGTCGGGCTCGCCATCGCCTATGGCACTTTTCGGCGCGGCCGCTCCCAACTGATATCCGCAGCCTTCAGGCCCTTGATCGGCAAGCACGCCAATGGCCCGCTCGGCCGGCTGATCGACATGATGGCAATCTTTGCCACGCTGTTCGGCTCGGCCGCATCGCTGGGGCTTGGGGCGCTGCAAATTGCAGGTGGCCTTGAATACAACGGCTGGATCGAGCACCCCGGCAAGCTGTTCTACATCGCACTGATCACCGTGCTGACCATCGCCTTCGTCACCTCAGCCGTGTCGGGCATCGGCAAGGGTATCCAGTGGCTGTCCAATACCAACATGGTGCTTGCACTTGTGCTCGCCGTGTTCGTGTTTCTGGTCGGGCCTACCCTGCTGATGCTCAACCTGCTGCCGACATCGATCGGTATCTACATCAAGATGCTGCCGGAAATGATGGCGCGCACCAATGCCAGCGGCGGCGAACCGATGAACGCCTGGCTGGCCGGCTGGACGGTGTTCTACTGGGCATGGTGGATCTCCTGGACGCCTTTCGTCGGCATGTTCATCGCCCGTATCAGCCGTGGCCGCACCATTCGCCAATTCGTCACCGGGGTACTGCTGGTGCCAAGCCTGGTCAGCCTGGTGTGGTTCACCATCTTCGGCGGAGCGGCCATCGACGCCTTGCGCGAAGGCGCCTTCGTGCTGGCTAACGGTGCCGTCAACAGCAACCATGCGCTGTACCAATTGCTCGCCAGTTACCCTTTGGCCTCCGCCACTTCGGTGCTGGTGATGATCCTGGTCGGTATCTTCTTCGTTTCCGGTGCCGACGCAGCATCACTGGTCAAGGGGACGCTGTCCGAACATGGCACCACCTCCCCTTCACGACGCACGGTGATTTTCTGGGGAGCGCTCACCGGCACGGTCGCAGCCATCATGCTGGCCATCGGTGATCCCAGCGCGCCGGACAAAGCCCTGACCGGGCTGCAAAACCTGACCATCGTGGTGGCCCTGCCCTTCGTACTGGTCATGGTGCTGCTGTGTCTGGCGCTTTATCCCGACCTGCGCAAGGACCCCATGATGCTGCGCCACCTTCGCGGTACCGAGCTGATCGAAAAAGCTGTGTTGTATGGCGCCGTCAAGCATGGCGAAGAGTTCTACATCGTCGTTCAGGAAAAGAAAGCCTCGGTGAAAGCTGTTGCAACCAAAGAGCTGACCGAATCATGAGGTCGCCAGATCGGGCGCTCTGATGCCTACCCGCGAAACTGGTAAAAGTGCCAGTTTCGCAGCCCCAGCGACCGACGCAATATCGTCAACGCCTTCCAGCCGAATGAGCGCAGCGCTCATGAATGACCTTCAGCAAGGTAGAGTCGCCTGGTTCGATGCCGGCCAGGGTTGGGCTGCAGCCAGGGAACGAACGGCATCAGTTTTCCATTCCAAGGGCGACGCCTGCTAGACCCAGGCAGGCCCCATTGCCGCGGTCAGGTTTACCAATCGAACCGGTGTACAGAAAGAATGCCTGGTTGAACCTGCCCCGCACCTCATCCATTTGCGCAACATGTTGAAGACTTTTCGCGACGCCAACTGTGAACCAGCTTACAAAAAAACGGTCTTTGGCTGACGGTTCACTACCCGACCGGTTCGCGGCCCATTCATCGGCCTACATTTGTCCAGCTTCAGCGAAGACCCCAAAATGCCCGACTCCCGCCTAACTGCCTTTGCCCTCCCTGCCCTGCGCGGCGGTCTGCTTGCCAGCGCCCTGGCGCTCGTCACGCCCGCGCACGCCGAGACGCCAGCCAGCGATGCCCGCTGGGTCAGTGACAGCCTCAGCACCTACGTACGCAGTGGTCCGACAGACGGCCACCGTATCGTCGGTACGCTGAAGTCCGGGCAGCCGCTGACGCTGATCGGTACCCAGGGCAACTATAGCCAGGTCCGTGGACAAAACGGTGATGTGGTGTGGATCCTCTCCAGTGATCTGCAGTCAGTGCCTGGCCAGAATGAGCGCTTGCCTGAGCTCGATGCCAAGGTGGCCGAATTGACAGGGCAATTGAAGACCATCGATGACAGCTGGAAGAACCGGGTGCAGGGCATGCAGGAAACCCTGGATTCGCGCAAGCAACTGGTCGACGAACTCCAGGCGCGCAACAAGGACTTGAACGAGCAACTGGACCAGAGCCAGTCGAACCTTCGCGATGCCCAGGCGCGCCTGGGTGACGAGAACAAGCAGGTGATGATGCGCTACATGGTGTATGGCGGCAGCATCGCAGGGGCGGGCTTGTTGGTCGGTCTCATTCTACCGGCCTTGACCCGTGGGCGGAAAAAGAGCGATCGCTGGTTCTAAGGCTTGTATTGACGATTCGGGCTGAACGCCTGGGGCTGCGGCGCAGCCCATCGCGGCCCCGCCTGCTCAGCCCATGGCGCAGATACTTGCGCCCTGCCCGTTTTCGGCATTGCTCAACCCGTCATCCCCAGCATTGACCGCTGCTGCGCCTGCCCACGCTACTGACTCAGCCGCTCCAATGCCTGAAGCACATAGTGAGTAGCCTTATCCTGCCTGGCGTCCCGGCAGGCGATCCCCAACTGCCGCCACAACCCAGGCCTCAAGGGTCGACAGACCAGACGTGGGTCTGCCTCCGTTACCTCACCCTCCTGCGGCAGCAACGTGGCACCGTACCCGGCACTCACCAGGCGCTTGATCGCGTCGTTGTAGTTCAGTTCGATGCGTGGCTGTGGGTGCAGCCCGGCCGCTGCGAACCATTCGGAGCAGACCCGCGACAACTGCGTGCTGCTGTCATTGAGGATCAAGGGGCGCTCGGCCAACCACTGAGGCGTGACAGCTGCCGGCGGCTGCCAGTCAGCCGGCATGTAAGCCAGGATGGGGTCTCGGCGCCAAGCAGTGACCGCCAGGCCCTTGCCCGCCACTTGTGGCAAGGCCACCAGGCCGATGTCCAGCAGCCCTTCACGCAGCTGCACCAGGGACGCCTGGGAAGTGAGGACCTGCACCTGCACATCGATGCCCGGGTGATCAATGCGCAGGTGCTCAAGCGCCTCGGGCAGCAGGTGCGCGATGGCCCCTGTCGATGCGCCAAGCCGCACACGCCCTGTCAGGCCTTGCACTTGATTGCGCACCTCATCCAGGGCCAGTTCGGCATCGGCAAGCAGGCGCCTGGCGCGCACCAGAAGGGTTTCGCCAATGGCTGTCGGCCGAACCTGGCCGCGTGTGCGGGTCAGCAGCGAAGCGCCCACCCGCGACTCCAGCTCGGCCACGTGCAGGCTGATGGTGGGGGGTGCCAGATTGAGCTGACGGGCTGCCGCCGCAAAAGACCCTAGCTGACTGATCACCACCAGCGTACGCAGGCGGTCAAGGCTTATTTCACGCACAGTGCCACGGTTTCCTTGAGCTAAACGTCGAAAGGTTCAGAATAGCTGAACGTCCCGGTCATGAAATGTAAATTTTCTTTACGTCTGGCTTGAGCGACGCTGGTGTCCGACCTACTGGCTTGGACACGTGAACATGCATCTACCTCTTGTCTTCATCGATGGCGATCAAGGCACCACCGGGCTGCAAATCCATGCCCGCCTGCACGATCGCAAGGACCTGCGCCTGCTGACACTTGCCGACGCCCAGCGCAAGGACCTCAAGTGCCGCAGCGAGGCCATCAACCGTGCCGACATCGCCATCCTCTGTTTGCCCGATGACGCTGCACGCGAAGCGGTGAGCGTGATCGACAATCCCGGGGTGCGGGTGATCGATGCCAGCTCAGCCCACCGTACCGCGCCAGGTTGGACCTACGGTTTCGCCGAACTGAATCGTGACCAGGCTGCGCATATCGGCCAAAGTACCCGGGTCAGCAACCCTGGCTGCTACCCGACGGGCGCGATCGCACTGCTCGGCCCCTTGATCGCGGCAGGCTTGGTACCTGCCGACTACCCGCTGGCCATCCATGCCATCTCGGGCTATTCCGGCGGCGGGCGCGCAGCGGTGCAGCAGCATGAGCAGCAGGACAATAGCGACGCCTCGGCCGTGCTCATGTACGGGCTGGACCTGGCGCACAAGCATGTGCCCGAGATCCAGGTCCACGCCGGCCTATCGGCCCGTCCCATGTTCATGCCCGCCTATGGCGCCTATCGCCAGGGCATCGTCCTCAGCATCGCCCTGCACCTGCGCATGCTGCCCGGCCGGGTCAGCGCGCAGCAGTTGCAGGCGTGTCTGGAGCAGCACTACCAGGGCGCCCGCCACGTGAAGGTGATGCCGCTGCAAACCCAGGGCACAGCCGAGCGGCTCGACCCCCAGGCGCTCAACGGGACCGATGATCTGCGCCTGGCCCTGTACGCCAACCCCTCGCACGGCCAGGTGCTGTTGACCGCCGTCTTCGACAACCTGGGCAAAGGGGCTGCCGGGGCTGCCGTGCAGAACCTGGACTTGATGCTCTACGCCCTGCGCGCCGACGGCGATAACGGCAAAAACGGGTAGACTGTACAGCCCGCGCACTCATGCTGCGGGCTGTATTCCATTCGCCGGAGCCTGTTTGCCGATGTACATCCTGAGCCGCCTGTCCAGCGTGCCACCCGAGTCGTTCCAGAACCAGATCCGGGAACTGGTCATCCACGAGGTGGGTGAGCTGAGTAGTGTCGCCATCACGCCTGACAACCCGTTGTACCCGTTGTACCAATACGGTGTAGGCATGGAGGTACACCAGTACCTGCAAGCACTCGATGGCACCCGCGGGCTGCGCGTTGCCCTGACGCTGGCGCTCGATGCCGATGCCCCGGATCAGTTACTGGGCTTCGCTCTGGCATTGCCCGCCGACAACGACGACCAGGCCTGCGCCCTGGCTTTTCTCGCTGTAGCGCCCACGTACCGCCGCAAGGGGGTCGCGCGCGCCTTGCTGGCCGACCTGCAGGCTCAGTACAGGTACATCGAGTTGAATGCCTTTGCCCATCAGGTGCCGTGGTTCGAAGTCATGGGCATGCAAGCCGTCTCGGCCAACGGCCCACAGGTACTGATGAGCAGTACCGGTCAGGGCGGTGATGCGCTGATCGGGCGCCTGGACATCGCGCCCATCTACCAGACGACCGAAGTCATGCAAATCCACACCTATCTGCTGAACCAGCACGGCGAGGACGCCATGATCGAGGCCGAACAGCGTCGGGACGAGCGTCTGGATGAGCTAGCCCTTCAGGCCCAAGCCTGCGTGCAACAGCGCCTGACGGTACATTGATCCCTGCTCCTGCGCCTGTGACACGGCGCAGGTTGCCCACACTCAGGCATGCACCCAACGGCGATGCAGACCACGGGCCAGCGCATCCAGGGCAAAGCCCAACACCCCGATCAGCAGCACCATGGCCATCAGCTCTGAATAGGCCAGACGGTCGCGTGTATCGAGAATGAAGTATCCCAGGCCTGCGCTCACCCCGAGCATCTCGCAGGGCACCAGCACGATCCACAGAATGCCGATGGCCAGCCGTACGCCTGTGAGCACGTGCCCGATCACACCAGGGACGATCACCTTGCACAAGGTTTCCCAGCGGGTGGCGCTCAGGCTTCGGCTCAGCTGCAGCCAGCGCGGGTCCAGTTGCCTTACACCGGCAGCGGTATTGAGCAGGATCGGCCACAGCGCTGCGAACGCCAGCAGGAAGTAGATAGGCTGGTCGCCCACCCCCATCAGCATCACCACGACCGGCATCCACGACAGCGGCGAGATCATGCGCAGAAACTGAAAAGCAGGTGTAGTCGCCGCCTCCAGGTGCCGGTAGCTGCCCACCAACAGCCCAAGGGGCACGCCTATCAGCAGTGCCAGCACTAACCCGATCAGGATTCGTTTGAGGCTGACCCAGATGTGACCGTACACCTCGCCTTGCCCAAGCAGCTCGATCAGGCTGGTAAAGGTGGCTGAGGGCGAGAAGCGTGCAGACAGACCATCGGGCTGGCCGAAGGCTGCCACCCCCGCCCACCAGACCAGCAGCAACCCCAGCAATCCGGCCAGCCCCAGGCTGGCATGTACCACGTGCTTGCGCATCAGACCGCGAACTCCTCGCTGCGCTCGAAGCTGTCGCCAATACCGAAGACCGAAGGGCCACCGACGCTGGCGATGGCGTTGCGCACAAAACGGTCGTCGACCAGGTCACCGGCCACGTGGGCCGGGTCCAGGTCGGCGAGGAACGCGTTGTTGCCTTCGATCAGGGTGCGCTTGAGCCGCGTAACGAGCTCTTGGGTGTAGCTGGGGTACGGGTACGGCTGGAAATCGATGCGTTTCTCATCCCACTGCTGGTGCTGTATGGCGCCAGTGGCAATGTAGTCGGCACGGTCGCTGGCAGCGGGTGCCAACACCTTGGTCAACACCGCGGGATCGTGCGGGGTGTACTTGTTAGGGCCTGACTTGGACAGCAAGGCAGCCGCCTCTGCCCGGTGTTCGCGGGTCCATTGCTGGGCCTTGACGATGGCGTTGACCACCTTCTGCGACCAGTCCGGCCGGTTGTTCAGGTCGTGCTCGTGCATGAACACCACGCAGCAGGCATGGTTGCGCCAGACGTCTGCGGTGAAGCGCTGCACGCGACCGACCTTGAGGTTTTCGGCCAAGGCGTTGAACGGCTCGGCGACGATGTAGCCGGCGATGCGCTTGCTGGCCAGCGCTGGGGGCATGTCAGAGGGAGGCAGCACCAGCAGGTTGACTTCGTTGGCGGCGAGCGCTGCTGTGGCAGGCTTGGACACGGCGGTCAGGCCGCTGTCGGCGAGCATCTGTTGCAGCACCACGTTATGGATCGAGTACCAGAACGGAATGGCCACGGTCTTGCCACCGAGCTGTTTCATGTCGGTGATGTCCGGCGCTACCGTCAGCCCCGAACCGCCCACGTGGTTCCAGGCCACCACTTTGGCCGGCACCTTGCTTGCGTAACGCGCCCAAACCGTCATCGGTGACAACAGGTGAATGACGTTGACCTGCCCAGAAATGAACGCTTCGATCACCTGTGCCCAGCTGCGCAGCAACACGGGCCGTTCGGCCTTGATGCCTTCGGCTTCGAACAGGCCATTGTTATGCGCCACCAGCAACGGGGTGGCATCGGTGATAGGTAGATAACCGATGCGCACAGGCGCATCGGGTTCTGCGGCGGCGCGCGCCTGCAGGCTGGACAGCAGCGGCAAGGCGCCAGCTGCGGTCAGCAGTGCGCTCATCTTGAGAAAATCGCGACGCGAAGAAGCGCCGCAGCAGTCATCCATGCACATGGACAGCCTCCGAGGGCAACGGGGTGGGTTGAGGTTCGTTTGAGCGGCTTGCCCGCCGAAGGGTTTTGAGAATCTCGATGCGCAAGGCGCCCAATGCCTCGACCTGCTGCGTCCGCGGTTGCAGCAGGTCGACGCGCCATTGCCCGAGCGTGTGCGCTGGGTGGTCGCCCAGTAGCAATACGCGGTCGGACAACAGCAGGGCTTCGTCGATGTCGTGCGTGATCAGGACCGCCGCGGTGTTGTGCGTGGCGATCAATTGCAGCAGCAGTTGCTGCATGTCGGCGCGGGTCACCTCGTCCAGCGCACCGAATGGCTCGTCGAGCAGCAGCACTTCAGGTTGGCGCGCCAGGCAACGGGCCAATGCCGTGCGCTGGGCCATGCCGCCGGAGAGCTGGGCCGGGTACTGGTTGCGCGCATGCTCCAGGCCCACGGCGGCAATGGCATGGTCGACGCGTGCCCGACGCTCGTCTGCGGCAAGCGCTGGCTGGCGAGCGAAGTCCAGGCCGAAGGCAACGTTCTTTTCCAGGCTCAGCCAAGGCAGCAGGCTTGGATCCTGAAAGGCCACTGCCAGGCGCGGATGCGGACCCTGCAGTGGCTGGCCGTGCAACATCACATGCCCACCCTGGGGTTGCTGAAGGCCGGCCAGCACGCGCAGCAGGCTGGACTTGCCGACCCCGCTGGGGCCCAGGATGCTCACCACCTCGCCTGGGGCCAGTTGCAGATCGAACTGCGCCAGTACCTGCTGCCAGCCCTCGGCACGGGGGTAACCCAGGCTGATGCCCTGGGCTTGTAGCACCACGCGGGTCATGCCGATGCTGCCTGGCGGTGAAGTTCAGCGCGCAGTTGCACCAGGCTGGGGGTGACGATGGGCACGAAGGCCGACTCACGCCAGCGCCGAGCGAAGCCTTCGCCGTACTCGCACAGGTAAGCTTTGCCGCCGCTTGCCTGAAGCTCAAGCTGCACGGCATCGGCAGCGCACTCGGCCAGGGTGATGCGCAATTTGAACAGCGCTGCCGGTTGCTCCTTGAAGCGCTCATCGAGCAGCCCCTGTTTGAGCTCGCTCACGGTGTTCTCCAGGCGAGCACCGAGTACCTGCCTGGCTTCATCCAGGAACGAAGCGCGCCCGTGCAGGTGACCCTGGACTTCCTCCAGCGCCCTGCGCGCCAGGCCGATGGCCATGCCGCACTGCAGCCCCAGGAAAGCCGGCCGCACCCGGGGTAGGAATTCACGTGCGTTATCGTGCAGCAACCAGTCACGCGGCAGCTGCACCTGGTGAAAGGCCAGCGCAGCGGTGTTACTCGACTGCAAGCCCATCAGTTGCAGGTCATCTGAGCGCTCAAGACCTTGAGCATCGGACGGAATGGCCAGCACGAAGGGGGCGCCACCGCCTTCATCTTCGATAGCCGCGGCGACAACGAAGCCGCTCTTGCGCAGGTTGGTCACCCAGTGCAACCGCCCTTCCAGGTCCCAGCCATCCTCCAGAGGCCTACCGCGCACCTGCAGTGTCTCGATACCCGAAAGAAACTTCATGGCGTTGGACAAACCCGTAGCGCCGGCCAGTTCACCGCTCAGCAGTGCAGGCAGTAGCCGTTGGCGCAGCCCGGCATTGGGGCTCTGTAGCAGGTACTCGATGAAGGCCCGCTGCCCCCAGCAAACGAAGGCCGTCGCCAGTGAACGGCTGGCAATGGCTGCGATGGCCTCCACGGCATCGGTGATCTGACCACCTGAACCACCCAGGGCAGGGTCAATGCCAACGCGCAGCAGCTGCGACTGGGCGATCTGCGACAGCACCCGTTGCGGCTCGCACTGGCCTCGGTCGATGGCTTCGGCATTGGCATCCAGCCACTGTCCAAATGCGCACTCTTGCATGTGTTCTTGCTCCTTTTGAAACGCCGCGGCCGCCTGGCGACCCGTCCACGGCCAATGGCCGCTCCTGCACCGACCGCCGTGCGGCGGGTTGCCTGCGCCTTATGCAGACGGCTGTTGCCAGCGGTACTTACCCAACTCCTCGTTGAGCGGCGTCTGGGCGAACACATTAGCAAAGTTGCACAGGGTTGCGAGGCTGACGCCCAGAATCACTTCCAGCGCATTGCCCTCGGTGAAGCCGGCGTCACGAAAAGCCTGGTAGGTTGCCGGGCTCACGTCGCCGCGGGTAGCGATGACTTCGCGGGCAAACGCCGCCAGGGTTTCATAACGCGCGTCGGGAAGCTCACCGCGCGCGCGCAGGGCGTCGACCACTTCATGGGGCAGCTTGGCTTTATTCAGGGCCACTGCGGTATGGCCCGCCACGCAGAAGTCGCAACCGTGCTGGGTGGCGGCGATCAACTGCACCACTTCGCGCTCGGCCAAGGTCAGCTCCGACTTACCGTTCAACGCCGAAACGGTGACATAGGTCTCCAGCGCTGCTGGCGCATTGGCCAAGACACGCAGCAGGTTGGGGATGAAGCCCGAGTTCTTCTGGGCGTTTTCAAGGAACGGCTTGGCCGCCTCTGGTGCGGTCTGCAGGTCGTGTAGGGTAATGCGCGAGGACATGGGGTAATCTCCTTTGCCGTGTATCAGTACAGTCTGTTGGTTATAAGAAGTACGCTCCATATTCATCAGTCGTTTTTACTTGCTCCTGAGTGTTTGCCTTAGATGATTTCGTCCAGCCATCTCGTCGAGCGGTTATTAGAAAGCCTCGAGCTAGACGCCAGCCTGTTTCATGTCGGCCGTTACTGCGGGGGTTGGCACGCCAGCACTCACGGCATGGGTCACGCCAGTTTTCACCTGGTCGTGCAAGGCGGCTGCTGGCTGCACGCCGATACCCTCGAACAGCCAGTGCGCCTTGAGCGCGGCGACGCCGTGTTCCTGCTGCGTGACGTAAGTTATCGGCTTGCCAGCGAAGCCGATGCAGCGCAGGCCTGCGCCCAACCACGCCAAACCATGCAGCCCCTGGATACCCAAGCCAGCGATGGGGTGGGCCTGGTCTGTGGATTCTTCCATTTCAGCAGCGGCCTCTCGGCACTGATCATCGACGCAATGGCCGACCTGATCATCCTGCGCGCCGAGGATCCCGCTGGCAGCGCTGCCCGGGCGTTGTTCGATCTGATCCTGGAAGAATGCCGGCGCGCCAACGGGCCGTCTCAAGTCTTGCTGGAGCGGCTGACGCACCTGCTGTTCCTTTATGCCTTGCGCCAACAGGTGCATGGCGCTCAGCCGCTGGGAGGGCTGATCGCCCTTGCCCGCCAGCCGGCGTTTGCCGACTTGCTCGAACAGTTGATCAAGGCCCCTGGGGCCATCTGGACGCTGGAGCGCATGGCGGCGTGCACGGGCTTGTCGCGCTCGGCGTTCTTCAAGCGTTTCAGCGAGCTGGCCGGGCAGTCACCTGGCCAAGTGCTTTTGGCACTGCGCATGCGCCATGCCAGCCAGCTGCTGCGCGCTGGCCATACGGTCGAGCAGGTTGGCGTCCAGGCGGGGTATCAATCTGTGGCGGCGTTCACGCGTGCCTTCGCCAAGACAGTGGGTGTTCAGCCGGGGGCGTATCGGCGTCAGCAAGGGCGAAGGTGAAGCCGCTTCCAGCGCCTGCGTGCAGGGCATTGGCGCTAGCATCTCGTTACATTGCATGACTGTCCTACAATAATGGCTTTATGTCATCATCCGCGCGTTCAGTTCATCGCACTCCCCCTCCCCCCCCATAGCCTCTCCAGAGCCTGGCGCCGTCCCGAACGGTTTGCGCCAACGCGCCTCGCCCCTGCACGCCTTTCCTAGGAGCCTTCAATGCATTTCAGGAACATGAAGATCGGCATTCGCGCAGCCTGCGTGTTTGCCTTGTTGGGCATGCTGATCCTGACTATGGGGCTGGTCGCCCTGTATGAAACACAGCAGATGGATGAGTCCACGGATGAGATTCGCCTGACCTGGATGCCCACCGTCATGTCGCTCAGTGCAATCAACAGCAACCTGGGCCGTACGCGCGCCCTCACCCTGCGCGGTGCATTGGAAGAAGACGCCAGCGAGCGCACCCGCTACCTGAATACGATCCAGAACATCGAACGCGAATTGGATGAAGGCTTCGAGGCCTACGTGGCAACCATCGTGTCCAGTGAAGACCGCGCGCTTTTCGAAACGGCCCGCAGCGCCTACCAGCACTACCACGAGCTTCAGGAGACGGTCTTGGCCGAGCTTGCGGCCGGGCGCATGGACACTGCTCGCCAGCTGATCAACGGCCCGCTGACAGCGCGTGCCGAAACGATGATGCAAGCCATGTCCACGCTCATCGCCTTCAACGCCAAAGGCGCAGAAGCTGCCTCCCAGCTGAGCAGTGACGTGGCCGATGAGGCATTCGTGGCCATTATCACGGCATTGGTGGTGATTCTGCTGGCACTGGTGATGATCGCCTACCTGCTCACACGCAGCATCATCGTGCCGCTGGCCGAAGCCGTCACCGCCGCAGAGCGTGTGGCCGCCAGTGACCTGACCCAACCGATCAAAGCCGAGGGCCGCGATGAGCCCGCCTTGCTGGTGCAAGCCTTGGCCCGCATGCAAGCCAACCTGCGCCAGACCATTGCCCGCATCGCGGCCTCCTCGGACCAACTGGCGTCGGCGTCCGAAGAGCTGCACACCGTGACGGAAGACACCAGCCGCGGCCTGCACCAGCAAAGCGCAGAAATCGACCAGGCGGCCACGGCTGTCAACCAGATGACCGTCGCCGTGGAAGAGGTCGCCAGCAATGCCGTGAGCACGGCCGACGCGTCCAAAGGCGCAGACCGCACGACCCGCGACGGCCGCGACCAGGTCAACCAGGCATTGCAATCTATCGAGCAGTTGGTCGCCGACGTCACCGGCACGTCGGCGCAGGTGCAGCAGCTGGCCAGCAGCGCCAATGAAATCACCCGGGTGCTGGACGTGATTGGCGCTATCGCCGGGCAGACCAACCTATTGGCACTCAACGCCGCCATTGAGGCGGCGCGAGCAGGTGAAGCAGGCCGAGGGTTTGCTGTAGTGGCCGACGAGGTGCGCGCCCTCGCCCACCGTACTCAACAATCGACTGCGGAAATCGAACACATGATCGCGGGCATCCAGAACGGCACCGAACGCGCCGTGACGGCGATGTCCAGCAGTCAGGGTCGAGCGGCCGGTACGTTGGAGGTAGCGCAAGGTGCAGGGCGGGCGCTTGAGGTCATCGCCCAAGCCATCGCCTCGATCAACCAGCGTAACCTGGTGATCGCAAGCGCCTCGGAGGAGCAGGCTCAGGTAGCCAGAGAAGTGGATCGCAACCTGGTCAACATCCGTGATCTGTCCATGCAGACTTCGGCCGGGGCCAACCAGACCAGCGCAGCAGCGCAGGATCTGTCACGCCTGGCGGTAGACCTCAATGCCATGGTTGCGCAATTCAAGGTGTAATCCTCAGAAAGGGGCCGTCCAGCGGCCCCTCCACGTGGAGCCCTAGGCTCACTTGCTGACGCTGACCACGCGCCCCACGTTCTGCGCTACCTTGCCACGGGTCGCCAGGCAGTAGTACAGCGGCACCGTCACGAGCAAACCGAACAGCCACGACAGGTCGGCCCCTTCGACGATGTTCGAGTAGGGGCCGACATACAGTGCAGTGTTGGCGAATGGCAACTGCACCAGAATGCCGCAGGCGTAGGCAATGATCGCGTGGTGGTTGAAGCGGCCATAGATGCCACCGTCGGCGCTGAAGATCGAGGCGATGTCGTACTGGCCTTTCTTGATCAGGTAGAAGTCGACCAGGTTGATCGATGCCCAGGGCACCAGCACCAGCAGAAGCGCCAGGATCAGACCGATGAACTGGCCGATGAAGTCGGCCGATGCATTGAGCGCGACCAGTGCGCAGGCCACCAGGATGACGCTGGCCAGGGCCACACGCACCTTGATGCTCGGCGTCCACTGGGCGAAGAACGTCTGAATTGCCGTCACGATCGAAAGCACGGCGCCGTACAGGTTCAGGGCGTTATGGCTGATGATGTTGAGCAGAAACAGCACCATCAGGATCGGCCCGAGCCAGCCGGTCGCCTGCTTGACGGCATCCATTGCATCGGTGCCTTCGGGCACGCATAGCACGGCGACTGCACCGAAGCTGAAGCACAGGATGGTGCCCAGGGTGGCGCCGAAGTAGGTCGCCCAGAATGGACGCGCGATGCCCACTTCACGCGGCAGATAGCGCGAATAGTCGGAGGTGTACGGCGAGAAGCTGATCTGCCAGATCGTGCCCAGTGACACGGTGGCGATGAACCCGGACAGGTTGAAGGCGCCACGGCTGAAGAAGTCGCCCGGCAGTACCTGCGTGAACATCATGATGAAACCAGCCAGCAACGCCGAGCCCATGACCCAGGTGCCGATACGGTTCAGGATGTGGATGAAGCGATAGCCAACGATGCCAATGGCGGTGGCACTCAAGGCGCCGATCACGATCGCGCCGGGCATAGGGACCATGGGTGCGATGCCGTGGATCGTCTTGCCTGCCAGTACGATGTTGGAGATGAAGAAGCCCACGTAGATCAGCGCGGTGAAGAAAACGATCAGCAGCGCGCCGTAGCGTCCGAACTGCCCCCGGCTCTGCACCATCTGCGGGATGCCCAACTGCGGCCCTTGTGCAGAGGCCAGGGCAATCACCACGCCTCCGAGCAAGTGCCCCAGGACGATAGCGATCAGTCCCCATAGCAGGTTCAGGTTGAACACCTGGATCACCATGGCGCCGGTGACGATGGGCAGTGGTGCAATGTTGGTGCTGAACCAGAGGGTAAACAGGTCGCGCGCCTTCCCATGGCGCTCGGCAGGTGGAACGTAATCGACCGTGTGATTCTCGACAAACTGATGTTGCGACGACGGTTGGGACATGATTTTTAGCTCGAAAGGTCGTTTTTATCGTTGTAAGGAAACCGCATCTAGGCGGCCTCTCAGCTGAAGACCATATTATGGTATTCCAAGGTTTTGACAATACTGATCCGTATTTCAAATTGTCAGCTGATACGATTTAGCGAGTACCGCAATTCGTTCGTTTACGCGTGTACCCCTTTAACTGCGCGGCTTTGAACCATTCATCGCAGTGTTAGCCAAGCCGAAAAATGTGCTTGCAAAAAAGGTATTACGGTATACCATCAGACACATCAACGATAAAAACCGCGGCCCACCGCAGCTTTAAGAGGTACATCAGATGATCGACGCAACCGTCTACAAGAACGTCATGGGTTCCTTCCCTTCTGGCGTTACCGTCATCACCACCCTGGACGACGACGGCTCGGTTGTTGGCTTGACCGCCAGCGCCTTCTCATCCCTGTCGATGGACCCTCCCCTGGTGCTGTTCTGCCCCAATTACACGTCCGACTCCTACCCGGTGCTGATCAAGCACAAGCGCTTTGCCATTCATTTGTTGTCCGGTAACCAGCAGGCCGAAGCCTATGCTTTCGCCAAGAAGGGCAAGGACAAGGCGGCCGGTATCGAGTGGTCGTTGAGCGCGCTGGGCAACCCCATCCTCGCCGGCGCTACCGCCGTGATCGAATGCGAGCTTTGGCGCGAGTACGAAGGGGGTGACCACGCGATCATGGTCGGCAAGGTCCACAACCTGATCGTGCCGGAGCAAGCGCCGCTGCCGATGGTGTACTGCCGCGGAAAAATGGCCAGCTTGCCCGCGCTCGCCTGATCTCTGCACCGCTGAACGCACTTGGCGGGAAGCAATGTTCTGCTCGCCGCGATACCCGGCTTTACGCCGGGTGACACAACCAGTCCGAGGAATGCCCCATGAAATTTTCGTTGTTCGTGCACATGGAACGTTGGGATGAACAGGTCAGCCACCGCCAGTTGTTCGAAGACCTCACCGAACTGACCTTGATGGCCGAAGACGGCGGTTTCAGCACCGTGTGGATCGGCGAACACCACGCCATGGAATACACCATTTCGCCAAGCCCCATGCCATTGCTGGCTTATCTGGCGGCGCGTACCGAGAAGATCCGCCTGGGCGCCGGCACCATCATCGCCCCGTTCTGGAACCCGATCCGCGTCGCCGGCGAATGCGCTTTGCTCGATGTGATCAGCAACGGGCGCATGGAAGTGGGCCTGGCCCGGGGTGCCTATCAATTCGAATTCGATCGCATGGCCAATGGCATGCCAGCCACCGATGGCGGCAAGGCACTGCGCGAGATGGTCCCGGTGGTACGTAAACTGTGGGAGGGTGACTACGCCCATGAAGGCGAGGTGTACAAGTTCCCGACCTCCACCAGCGTACCCAAGCCGTTCAATGCTACGCCGCCCATGTGGATCGCGGCCCGCGACCCTGACTCGCATAACTTCGCCGTGGCCAATGGCTGCAACGTGATGGTCACGCCGCTGATGAAGGGCGACGAGGAAGTGCTGGACCTTCGCAACAAGTTCCAGGCCGCCCTGGACAATAACCCCGACGTGCCTCGCCCACAATTGATGGTGCTGCGCCACACCCACGTGCACAGCCCGGCAGAGCCGGACGGCTGGAAGGTAGGGGCCAGCGCGATCTCTCGTTTCTACCGCACCTTCGACGCCTGGTTCGGCAACAAGACCACGCCGGTCAATGGGTTCCTGGAGCCCAGCCCGGAAGCGAAGTTCGCCGAAGTCCCTGCCTTCCAACTTGATAACATCCGCAAGAACACCATGATCGGCACACCGGAAGAAATCATCACGCGCATCAAGTACTACCAGGAGCTGGGCGTCGACGAATTCAGCTTCTGGTGTGACAACAGCCTGCCCCACGCTGAGAAGAAAAAATCGCTGGAGCTGTTCATCAAGGAAGTGATCCCGGCGTTCACCTGAATCCCATTACCTGATTTCTTGCGGGACATGCCCGCTCGCGTGGGCCAATTGGCACCGCGCGAGCGGGTTTTTTTCAGCCCAACGTTAAGTGCTGCGCCGCTTGCTTGATACAGATGCGATGCAGACCTGCACATCAGCTCACCTTTCGTCCCGGCTGGATGAGAAAACACCACGCAGTGCTTGCAGAACAAATATTATGGTATACCATCAGACAACAAGATCTGATCACACCGTACAGGAGCCCCCCATGAGTTTTGAAATTCGCAAGATCGTCACCTACTCCGAAGAGACGCGTATCGAAGGTGGCAAGGCCACTGACAAGCCGGTCACCATGGTGGGCCTGGCGGTGGTCATCAAAAACCCTTGGGCTGGCCGTGGCTTCGTCGACGACCTTAAGCCCGAAATCCGCGCGCATTGCTCGGAACTGGGCGCGCTGATGGTCGAGCGTCTGACCGCCGCCATCGGTGGTGCCGACAAGATCGAGGCCTACGGCAAGGCTGCAGTGGTGGGCGCCGACGGTGAAATCGAACACGCTTCGGCCGTCATCCATACCCTGCGCTTCGGCAATCACTATCGCGAAGCCGTGCAGGCCAAAAGCTACCTGAGCTTCACCAATAAGCGTGGTGGCCCTGGCACGTCGATCCAGATTCCGATGATGCAAAAAGACGACGAAGGCCTGCGCTCGCACTACATCACCCTGGAAATGCAGATCGAGGACGCACCTCGCGCCGATGAAATCGTGGTAGTTCTTGGCGCTGCCGATGGCGGCCGCCTGCACCCGCGCATTGGCAACCGCTACATCGACCTGGAAGAACTGGCGGCCGAAAAGGCCAACGCTCAATAACAACAATCAAGCCGGGCCTGGGCGTGGCGATTCTCCCACCACGCCCGACCTCAAAGGAGCGCCCTCCATGATTCAGCCCGTCGCTGAACATACCCCCGCCGGCACCAGTTACCTATCCGTCGGTCAGGGTCAACCCGTGGTACTCATTCACGGCGTGGGCCTGAACAAGGAAATGTGGGGCGGTCAGATCGTTGGCCTGGCCAACGACTACCGCGTCATCGCCTATGACATGCTCGGCCACGGCCAGAGCGCCTTGCCCCCGGCCGACGTCGGCCTAGAGGGTTATGCCGCCCAGTTGGCCGAGGTACTCGATCACCTGCAACTGAGCCAAGCCATCGTCATCGGTTTCTCCATGGGCGGCCTGGTCGCACGTGCCTTCGCCCTGCACTACCCCCAGCGCATCGCTGCCCTGGTGGTGCTCAACAGCGTCTTCAACCGCAGCCCCGAACAGAGCGCCGGGGTCATCGCCCGTGCCGCTCAGGCAGCAGAGCTGGGCCCGGACGCCAATGTCGAGGCGGCACTGGACCGCTGGTTCAGCCGCGAGTACAAGGCGGCCAACCCGGCCCAGGTCGCTGCCATCCGTCAGGTGCTGGCCAGCAACGACCCACAGGGTTATCACACCACCTATTCGCTGTTTGCCACCCAGGACATGTACCGCGCAGGTGATCTGGGCAGCATTCAGGTGCCGACGCTGATCGCCACAGGTGAGCTCGATACCGGCTCTACGCCGGCCATGGCCCGCCAGCTTGCCGCCCGTATCCCGGGTGCGCACAGTGTGGTGCTGACCGAGCAGCGGCATATGATGCCGGTGGAGGCGCCGCGCGAAGTGAACAAGATGCTGCTGGACTTTCTCGCCAAAGCCCGCAGCCTGACCGAATCAGCCAAGGGGATTGTGGCATGACCCTCGTTCGTTTTCAGATGTGCATCGACGGCCAGTGGTGCGATGCACAAAGCGCCAAGACTTTCGACAGCCTGAACCCGGCCACCGCACAGCCCTGGGCACAGCTGCCGGACGCAGGCGAAGCCGATGTGGAGCTGGCGGTACAAGCCGCCCAGCGGGCATTTGAAAGCCAGGCCTGGCGGGGCATCACTGCCACGGCCCGTGGCAAGCTACTGCGCCGTCTCGGTGACCTGATCGCCGAGAACAAGGAACACCTGGCCCAGCTGGAAAGCCGTGACAACGGCAAGCTGATCCGCGAGACCCGTGGGCAGGTAGGTTACTTGCCAGAGTTCTTCCATTACACCGCAGGCCTGGCCGACAAGCTCGAAGGCGGCACGCTGCCGTTGGACAAGCCGGACCTGTTCGCCTACACCGTGCATGAGCCTATCGGTGTGGTCGCCGGGATCATCCCGTGGAACAGCCCGCTGTACCTGACGGCGATCAAACTGGCGCCGGCACTGGCCGCGGGCAATACCATCGTACTCAAGCCCTCCGAGCATGCCTCGGCGACGATTCTGGAGCTGGCGCGCCTGGCGTTGGAAGCCGGGTTTCCGGCTGGCGTTGTCAACGTGGTCACCGGCTACGGCCCGAGCACCGGCGCGGCGCTTACCCGTCACCCGCTGGTGCGCAAGATCGCCTTCACAGGCGGTGCGGCCACCGCTCGCCACGTGGTGCGCAGCAGCGCCGAGAACTTCGCCAAGCTGTCGCTGGAGCTGGGCGGCAAGTCGCCGAACATCATTTTTGCAGACGCCGACTTGGACAGCGCCATCAATGGTGCCGTGGCGGGGATCTATGCCGCGTCTGGACAGAGCTGCGTGGCCGGCTCGCGCCTGCTGGTGCAGGACGAAATCTTCGATGAATTCGTCAAGCGTCTGATCGAGCGTGCCCAGCGCATTCGCATTGGCAATCCCCAGGACGATGCCAGCGAGATGGGCCCTATGGCCACCGCTCAGCAATTGGCCGTGGTCGAGCAGCTGGTCGCCGCGGCCAAGGCCGAAGGCGCCAAGCTGCACCTGGGCGGTAAACGGGCCGAGGTCGATGGCGGTGGCTGGTTCTACGAGCCGACGCTGTTCGAATGCGACAGCAATTCGATGAGCATCATGCAGGAAGAGGTGTTTGGCCCGGTGGCGGCTGTCATCCGTTTCAAGACCGAGCAAGAGGCGCTGGCGATTGCCAACGATTCACAGTTCGGCCTGGCCGCTGGTATCTGGACCCGCGACCTGGGACGTGCCCACCGCCTGGCGCGCGACGTGCGCTCGGGGATCATCTGGGTCAATACCTACCGCGCCGTGTCTGCCATGGCGCCCATCGGTGGGTTCAAGAACAGCGGCTACGGACGCGAAAGTGGCATCGACTCCGTGCTGGCCTACACCGAACTGAAAACCGTGTGGATCAACCTGTCCACCGCCCCCATGCCCGACCCCTTCGTGATGCGCTAGGAGGTAATACCGATGATCGAACCCGGCATCTACAAAGACGTGATGGGCTCCTTCCCCTCCGGAGTGACGGTCGTCACCACCCTGGACGCCGAGGGTGGCATTGTCGGCATCACCGCCAGTGCCTTCAGCGCACTGTCGATCGACCCGGCGCTGGTGCTGTTCTGCCCTAACTACGCCTCCGACACCTACCCGATCCTACGCGACAGCAAGCAGTTCGCCATTCACCTGCTGTCGGCAGGCCAGACGGCTGAAGCTTATGCCTTCGCGGGTAAAGGCAAGGACAAGGCCAAGGGCGTACAGTGGCACCTGAGCGCCTTGGGCAACCCGCTGCTGGACAATGCCACGGCGATCATTGAGTGCGAGCTGTGGCGAGAGTACGACGGCGGCGACCATGCCATCATTGTCGGTGCCGTGAAAAACCTGGTACTGCCCGCCGAGCCGATGACGCCCATGGTGTACCACAAAGGCAAGCTGGGCGCCCTGCCCCCATTGGGCTAAGGCCCGCCTCTTCCAGGGGCCGCGCTGGCGTCTCACCCTCGTTTGCGCCCCCTGTTCTATTTCGGAGTAGCGTGCATGAACAATGAAAAGTACGAAAAAGGCCTGCAGATACGCACCCAGGTCCTGGGCGAAGACTATGTGAACCGGTCAATCCAGAATGCCGACGCATTCACCCAGCCGTTGCAGGAACTGGTGACCGAGTACTGCTGGGGCCATGTCTGGGGCCGCGAAGGCTTGTCGCTCAAGGAGCGCAGCATGATAAACTTGGCCATGATTTCGGCACTCAACCGGCCACACGAGCTCAAGCTGCACATCCGCGGCGCCTTGCGCAACGGCCTGAGCCGCGAGCAAATACGCGAGATTCTGCTCCAGGTCGGCATTTATTGCGGCGTCCCGGCGGCGGTGGACAGTTTCCGCCTGGCCCGGGAAGCGTTCGCCGAGGCCGACGCGGAGTCCACCCGTTAACACCGGGCTGTTCGTACCCACGCAAGGAGCACCCAGGGCCGTGGTGCCCCGTTTCGGTCGTGGCCGGGCAGCCTTATTCAGAGCGCACTCGATGAAACGCCAGCCACTGGACGACAGCTTCAAGGTCAATCGCAACCCCGTTACCCTGCGCGAAATCGTGCTCGACAAACTGCGCGGCGCGATCATGAACTTCCACCTGCTCCCAGGCGATCGCCTGGTCGAGCGCGACCTGTGCGACCGCCTCGGCGTCAGCCGCACGTCCGTGCGTGAAGCCCTGCGCCACCTGGAATCCGAGGGCCTGGTGGAGTTCGCCGATGCCAAGGGCCCGCGTGTTGCGATCATCACCCTTGAAGATGCGCGCGACATCTATGAGTTGCGGTGCGTACTCGAGGGCCTGATCGTGCAGCTGTTCACGCTCAATGCCAAGGCCAAGGACATCCGCGCGCTGGAACGAGCCCTGGCCGTCAACCGTGAGGCGTTGGAGGAAGGTGAGCTGCAGCAGGTGCTCGAGTCGGTGCAAGGATTCTATGACGTGCTGCTGGAAGGTTCAGGCAACCAGGTTGCGGCGCAGCAGCTTCGTCAGTTGCAGGCGCGCATCAGCTACCTGCGTGCCACATCGGTATCCCAGGCCAACCGCCGCGGAGCCAGCAACCTGGAAATGGAAAAGATGGTCGAGGCCATCAAGAGCGGCGACCCGCTGGTAGCCCACCAGGCCTCGGTGGATCACGTGCGTGCCGCGGCCAAGGTTGCCCTGGATTACCTGCGCCAGAAACAAGACGACAATGCCAAGGTTCGCGATATCGTCGCCCCCCTGGCCCTCAAGGAACCTCGCATAGGCCGCTGATCATGCCCAGTGCTCCCCGCTACTGCCCTCATTGCACCACGACGCTGGCCCAGGGCACGCCTGCGGGAGACACCCATGAGCGGCTGCACTGCGCCAGCTGCGGCTACATCCATTACATCAACCCCAAGATCATTGCCGGTTGTATCATCGAGCGCGACGGTAAATACCTGCTGTGCCAGCGCGCCATCCCCCCTCGCCCCGGCACCTGGACGCTGCCGGCAGGCTTCATGGAAGCGGGCGAAACCACCGAGCAGGCGGCGCTGCGCGAGGTGTGGGAAGAAAGCGGCGTACGGGCAGAAATCGTCTGCCCCTACTCCATTTTCAGCGTGCCGAAGATCAGCGAGGTCTACATCATCTTCCGCGCCTTCGTCACCGAGGAAACGGGCCAGTTTGGCCCGGAAACCCTGGCCTATCGGTTTTTCGAGCCAGAGCAGATCCCGTGGGATGACATCTATTACCCCGCTATCCGGCAGATTCTCGAGCGATACATTCTCGAGCGTCAGGCCGGTGTCTACGGGATCTACACGGGCAACGATGACGTCGGCAAGGTGCATTTCATTCGCTGACTGGCCAAGCGCCATAAAACGCTCGCCAATCTTGCCTCAAGGGTGCACCCTAGAGCCCCCTGTTTCAATGATCGGCAGAGCAGATGGCGAAGTGGCTAGCAGGCGGCGGCGCGATGGCCGACCGTATTCTTGGGCATGACTGGGCGTGCACCTCGTTAGGTCCGCTGGAAAACTGGCCCGATACCCTCAAGACCACCTTGGCGCTGTGCCTGGGCTCGCACTTTCCACAGGCTGTGCTGTGGGGGCCCGATCTGCTGACCTTTCACAACGATGCCTTTCTTCCGATTCTAGGGCGCAAGCCGGTGGCGCTGGGAGTGCCGTTTGCAGAGGTCTGGCAGGAGGCATGGGACGATATCCGCTGCATGGCCGACAGGGCCTTCAAGGGCGAAGCGGTCTACATCCAAGACTTCCCCCTGGTCATCGACCGTAATAGCAGACCGGAGCGTGCCTACTTCACGTTCTGCTACAGCCCTATCCGTGACTTGCAGGGCAATGTGCTTGGAATGCTCGATACCGTTACCGAAACCACGGCGACCGTGCTCGCCAACCAACGGCTGGCGTTTCTGGACGAGCTCGGCCGGGCAGTGGCCCAAGCGGTTGATCCTCAGGAGATCATGGCGACGACCACCCGCCTGCTCGCCAATCACCTGGGGCTATCAGGTTGTACTTACGCGGTCATGCAATCCGACGATGATACCTTTACGGTCTGTGGCGAAGCGCTGACCGACGCAAGCCCCTCATTGATCGGAGAGCATCGCCTGCGAGATTTCGGCAAGCAGGCGAATGAACGACTGCGCAGCGGGCTGGCATTGACGCTCGATGATTGCAGGCAGGAACTTCCCGATTCTGAGGCGGCTGTGTTTGCAGCCCTCGGGATCGCCGCCACGTGCTGTGTGCCGCTGATAAAAGGCGGGCGGCTTACCGCCTTGATGGCGCTCAACAGCACGTCGGCGCACGCGTGGACCGAATATGAGCGGGCGTTGCTCGGTGATGTGACCGAACGCAGTTGGGCACATATCCAGCATGCCCAATCCACGGGCGAAACGCAGGCCGCCCTGCTGGCGCTCGAGGCGCTCAATACGAGCCTGGAGCAACACGTACGGACCCGCACTACGCAACTGCTGCACACCGAAGCGGAGCTGCGCCAGGCCCAGAAGCTTGAGGCCATCGGCCAGCTTACAGGTGGTGTGGCGCACGATTTCAACAACATATTGACCATCATTCATGCCTCGCTGCACTTCTTGCAGCGTCCAGGTTTGGACGACGACCGACGCATGCGCTATCTACGCACCATGGTCGAGACGGTCGAGCGCGGCTCCAAACTGACCGGCCAGCTGCTGGCATTTGCACGGCGCCAGGCCTTGAACCCGCAGGTGTTCGACGCAGCGGCGCGGCTGGCAGCCATGGCCGACCTGTTCGACACCGCAGCAGGCGCCAGCATTGACGTCGAGCTGGACTTGCCCGCTTCGCCGTGCCATGTGCGCGCCGACGTTAGCCAATTGGAAACGGCGGTCATCAACCTGATGCTCAACGCCCGCGATGCCATGGCTGCGGTGGGCGTCGTGCGCATACGTCTCGAAGCCCACCAGCACTTACCGGTATGCCGCGATGAGGTCCCCGATCCGTGCGCGTATGCTGCCATTTCTGTAACCGACACGGGCGTTGGCATCAGTACGGAGCTCTTCGAGCGTATATTCGACCCCTTTTTCACCACCAAGCCTGCCGGGCAAGGCACTGGTCTGGGCTTGTCCCAGGTATTCGGTTTCGCTAAACAGTCCGGCGGGGATATCAAGGTCAGCAGTGTTCAGGGCCAGGGGACTACCTTCACCCTCTACCTGCCGCAACAGTCGCCCGCCGCCTTGCTGGAGCAAGAGCAGATGTGCAGCCTGCAAAAAGGCTGATGCTGGCGTGTCAGCGTCGACTGAGGGAAGCCCCCGCCAGCAGGCGCGCCACACTCTGAGCGAGTTCGGCGCGTCGATAAGGCTTGCGCAGTACTTCGAAACCGCTTAGCTGGCGCGGCGTCAGGTTCGCATAGCCCGTAATGATCAGCACCGGCAGCTCGCTGTGATGCTGGCGCATTTGCTGGGCAAAGCGTACGCCAGTCATCTCGGGCATGACATGGTCGGTCACCAATACATCAGGCAGCCACCCCTTTTCCACCAGGCGCAGGGCGGCCACTGCACTTGGCGCCTCGGTCACCTCGTAGCCCAGGTCGCGCAATTGCAAGGCCGTTGCGTGACGCACGATTTCTTCGTCGTCCACCAGCAGTATCCGGCTCGGACGCTCGGCCACAGGCCCGTCGCAGGGCTCGATGTCACGGTGGGTGGGCAATGCGTCGCTGGCCGGCAACCACAGCGTCGCCTGAGTCCCTTGGCCTGGTATGGAATGAATCTCGAACCCACCGCCGGATTGAACCGCCAATCCTTGGACCATTGGTAAGCCCAAGCCAGTCCCCTTGCCCACCTCCTTGGTAGAAAAGAAAGGTTCGATGCACCGCCTGAGTTGTTCATCGTCCATGCCGCAGCCGTTGTCCCTGACCTGAATCCATACCAAACGTTTGCCCGCAAGGTCCTCGGGCGGCGCCAGGCAGTGGGTGTCATCACCGGCGATGATTTGCAGCTGGCCGGCGCCGCCGATGGCGTCGCGGGCATTGACCGCCAGATTCAACAGGGCCAACTCCAGTTGGTGCGGGTCGACCACGACGCAGGGTAATGACGGATCGATATTCACGTGCACGGCAATGGTGGGCCCGAGCGAGCGCGCCATCAACTCGTGCATGTCCTCGACCAGGGCTGCCAAGGACACAGGTTGCGGTTTGAGTGTCTGGCGGCGTGCGAAGCTGAGCAGGCGAGCGACCAGGTTGCGCGCACGTTCAGCTGCCTGCAGGCCACCGTCGATCAGCCGGGGCGCGCGATCGGCCTGCGGATGGCGGCGCAACAGCTCGAACGACCCAATGATCGGCGTGAGCATGTTGTTGAGGTCGTGGGCAATACCACCGGTCAATTGCCCGATCATTTCCATCTTGTGGGCTTCGTGCAGTTGCATCATCACCGACTCGCGCTGGGCCAGCGCCGTGGCAACTCGCTCCTCAAGGCTCTGGTTGAGCAGATGCAACGCCTGTTCGGCGCGGGCGTGCAGGATTGCAGCCCACACTTGCTTGGCGGTCTCTTCCACAAGCTGGCAGTCCTCCTCGAAGCACCCTCGCGCATCACTGAAATGAACGGCCAACACGGCCTCGAGTCGCCCCCCGCGCAGCACAGGGGCATGCAAGGTGGTGCTTATGCCCGCCTGACAAGGCTCGGGCTGTTCGTAGCTATGTTGAACGGTCCTGCCGTCGCTCAATTGCTCATACAAGTCGGTACCGAACGTCAGGTACGAATGCGTGCCCACCAACGACGTCACGCCCTCGGTCCAATCGTGACTGACCTTGAAGCCGACACCGTCGCCTTTGTCTTCACCGAAGCAGACCCTGGCCGCCCCCAACTCCTGCGCCAGGCGTTGAACCGCATAGGACTCGATGCGCGCAGCATCACCCAGCCCAGGCAATGTGCGGCTCAATTCCAGAAGAAACGCCTGGCGCTGGTGGAAGCGCACGCGGTCAGTGGTCTCTGTGACCAGGCACAAGACACCGCCAACGCTTGCATCAGCCTCGCGCACGGCAGAATACGACACATCGAAATACACCGTCTCACCGTGCCCACGGCGCTCGATGTAAAAAGCGCGGTCCTTGGCCGAAAACGTCTGCCCGGTGTCACGCACACCGCGCAGCAACGGTTCGAGGTCATCCCACAGCTCGGCCCAATTCTCACGCGCCGGGCGCCCGAGGGCTTGCGGGTGCTTGTTGCCGATGGTGGGCGCATAGGCATCGTTGTACAGCGCGACATAGTCCGGGCCCCAGAACAGCACGACCTGGGTCTGCGCTGGCAGGAGCGTGGCCATCGCGGCCTGAAGGTGCGGGGACCAGCCATGTGGCGTCCCAAGTGGAGAATCCTGCCAGTTCATCGTTTGAAGCAGACGGCCGATCTCACCGCCATTGAGCAGGAAGCTCAGCGGTGTGGAGGTGTCATCGATCAGAGAGGTTTGGAGCGATCTCATGTCAGGGGAATCCGCGGCACAGGCCATCCATCTCTGGATAAGAGGCATTGACTCGCGGTTCGTTCCACTGAGATTGATCAGTCGTTCAATGTCGGCACTGGCCCTACCTCGCGCGGCCAGTCTGCCGGGTCGATGCTCAACTGCCCTCCGGCAGCAAGCTACGGTCGAACATGAACGGCCCCTGCCCTTGCGCGGTGTACTGGTACAGTTGCTGCGGGCGCCCCATGGGTGGTTGATTCTTTTCGCCTGTGTCCTTGACCCAGCCCAGCACGCGCAAGCGCTCCAGGCGCTTGCGCAGCGATGTCGCGTTCACAGGCTGGCCCAGGCAGGCTTGCATGGCCCCCAGCGCATCGAGGACGGTGAACCGGGTGTCGAGCAGGTACAACGGCAAACTGCTGTAGACGGACTTGGCCGCGAGCCGCTCATGGGCTCGGCGCGCCAGCAGGTTGTGATCGAATGGCAGCAGCACCCTGCGTTCCACCACGTCGGCGAGGTCGAAAAAGGCCAGCTGCTCATTCTCGACTTCCTGGCAGGCGGGCAACAGCGCCAGGTAACAGGTGCTCAACGACCAGCTCCGTGGATCGCGAAAGGCATTGCCTTCGGTAACCACTTGCTCCAGATAGTGCGGCTGGACGCGCGCTTTCTCGCTCAAGGCGCGGTGGGCAGCGCTCTCAAGGCTGGTATCAGGGGTGCGCCCATTGATGATCACACCGGGCAGTGCCCATTGACCATGGTGCGGTTCTCGCTCACGGCGATGCAGAAGCACCTGCAGGTGCTCACTGCCAGGCGGCAGGCGCAGCGCGACGATGTCGACGCTTGCCAGGACTTCAGCTGTACTCACTCGTAACTCCTTGACTGAAGCCTTTTATAGTTCACTAGAGCGAATAAGTAAATCTGCATCATGCAGCCTATTTACGGACACTTGACATATATAGTCCACCAGGTGGATTATGTAGCCATTCCAGCGAGGAGAGCCAACATGAAAATCGCCAGCTTCGATGTCGATGCACAACTAGGCTTCACGTGCCATGCGCCTCAGGAACTCCCAGTCCCCGACGGTCACGAAATCGCACCAGACCTCAACGCCATGGCACAGCGGGCCGACCTGCGGCTGGGCAGCAAGGACGCGCATCCCGCCAATGCCGCGTGGGTGGTGGCCGACGCCACGCAGATGCTGCAGCCGCTGACCCTTGCCAATGCGGACCTCACCTGGGTCAGCCACTGCATCCCTGGTACCCCCGGTTTCGAGCTGCTGCCGGGCCTCCCTGCCCCCATCGAGTACGACTACTTCGTGTGGAAAGGCGTGGAGCCCGACCTGCATCCCTATGGCGCCTGCTATCACGACCTGGCCGAACGCCGCTCCACGGGTGTTATCGAATACCTCAAGGTGCATCAGGTGGGTGCCGTGATCGTAGGCGGCCTGGCGCTCGACTACTGCGTGCGCACCACTGCCCGGCAACTGCGTCAGGCCGGGTTCGAGGTGCTGCTGTACCTACCGGCTTGCCGTGCCCTGACCCAGGCCGGCGCGATAGAGGCCTGCGGCGCCCTGGCTGGCGAAGGTGTGAAGCTGTGCGGCGACGAGTCGGCCCTCGACCATCAACTGGCCCTGATCAAGGAGCAAGCAGCATGAGTGACAGCGTATTTGGCCCACGGATCGTTCAGAACCTGCTGGACACCGACTTCTACAAGATCACCATGATGCAGGCGGTGCTGCACAACTATCCCAATGCGGAGGTGGAGTGGGAGTTTCGCTGCCGCAACGGTGAGAGCCTGGCCCCGTATCTTGCAGAAATCCGCTACCAGGTCGAGCAACTCGCCGAAGTCACGGTCACCCAGGACCAGCTTGCTTACCTTGAGAAGATCGCCTTCATCAAGCCTGACTTCATCCGCTTCCTGAGCCTGTTCCGCTTCAACCTGCGCTACGTGCATGTTGGCCTCGACGACGCCGGCCAGTTGGCGATACGCGTGCGCGGCCCCTGGCTGCACGTCATTCTGTACGAAATCCCGTTGCTGGCGATCATCAGCGAGGTTCGCAACCGCTACCGCTACCGTGAAGTGGTGATCGAACAGGTACGCGAACAGTTGTACCGCAACCTCGACTGGCTCAGGGCCGAGGCCAGCAGTGACGAATTGGCAGGCTTTCAGCTAGCGGATTTCGGCACTCGCCGACGCTTCTCCTACCGGGTGCAGGAAGAGGTGGTGCACATCCTCAAGCGCGACTTCCCAGGCCGCTTCGTCGGCACCAGCAACGTGCACCTGGCGCGGGAGTACGAGCTGCGGCCGATTGGTACCATGGCGCACGAGTGGTTCATGGCCCACCAGCAGCTGGGCCCTCGCCTCGTGGACAGCCAGGCGGCAGCCCTGGAGTGCTGGGTGCGCGAGTACCGCGGCCTGCTGGGTATCGCCCTTACCGACTGCATCACCATGGATGCCTTCCTTGGCGACTTCGACCTCTATTTCGCCAAGCTCTTCGATGGCCTGCGCCATGACTCGGGCGACCCGCTTGCCTGGGCGGAGAAAGCCATCGCGCACTACCACCGGCTGGGCATCGACCCGAAGACCAAGACCCTGATCTTCTCCGACGGCCTGGACATGCCGAAAGCGCTTGAGCTTTACCGCGCATTGCATGAGCGCATCAACGTGAGCTTTGGCATCGGGACGCGCCTGACCTGCGACATCCCAGGAGTCGAGCCGATGAACATGGTGATCAAGATGACAGCCTGCAACGGTGCGCCGGTAGCCAAGATTTCGGACAGCCCTGGGAAAACACAGTGCCGGGATGAAAATTTCGTGGCCTATTTGAAGCATGTGTTCAACGTAGGCGGGTGACTTTCTGCAGGTGGCAATGCAAGGCCTGGGTCCGTATCATGCCTTCCGGTTCAACACTCAACTCCACTTTCAGCGCACCAGGAGAACGATCGCGATATGGACATCAAATTGGCAAAGCTGGTCACGGCAATGGGCTTGGCAGCCTTGCTCGCAGGCTGCAGCGAGGAAACGGTGCCCGAGCCTACCGCTGACAACTGTACCCCGCAGATGCAGGAGAAAATTCTGGCGGATTTGTCCAAAGAGGCCAATCGCAATACCTTTACCGCCAACTGCAACAGCTTCCTCCAAGCGCGCAAGCACACCGACTGGACCTTCAAGAAGAGCCCGAAAGACGATTTCTGATGAAGTACTGGCGGCCCTGGCAGCACACGTGCGGCGTGGCCGCCGGGCCGCTGGCCCTGATCACCAGCGAGTTATTGCCTGGCTTCGCTCTACGCCAGCGAGCACGGTCAGCCTCAGTTCAACGGCCAGTATCGTCGTAACTCGCCGCGTCGCTAGGCCGAAGCGCCGAGGAAAGCCACACACAGATCGTGAAAGCGGGCAGCCGCTCGAGAGGGTGAGCCTGCGTGGGGCAGCACTATCGAGAACCGACGAGTCAGTGAACGCGGCCCCACCCGGACCTTGCGCAAGACCGTATTTTCATGACGAATCGACAGGGCGGACACGAAGCCTACGCCCATACCTGCGCGCACTGCTTCCTTCACCCCCTCTACGCCAGCAATCTCCAGGCCGATCTTCATCGGCAGTTGATTGTTGGCAAATGCTTGCTCGACGACCTGGCGCACGCCCGAACCCTGCTCACGGAGCACTAATGGGAAGCCTGCCACGTCCTTCAAGGAGCGAGGTTCGGCGCCAGCCAAGGGGTGTACGACCGGGACGATGGCGACGATTTCGTCCTCAAGCCACTCCGTCACGCCAGTGCCCACGGGCAGGTCTCGCCCCGGTGGCCCTTCTATCAACGCCAAATCCACGCTACCCAGAGCACCGACGATTTCGGCGGTGTTGCCCTGTACGGTGGTAATCGCTACCTGCGGGTAGAGTGTCTTGAACTGGGCGATCAGGTACGGGAGCAGGTAGCTTGCAGGCGTAGTGCTGGCACCGATCCGCAATGTGCCAAGCTGAAGGCCGCGCATCGCTTCGCGAAGTGACCGGGCCTGATCGAATGTATCGCGCAGCCGAGTCGCATGCGCCAGGAGCTGTTCGCCTGCTGCCGTGAGGCGCACCCCGCGCCCGGCCCGATGATAAAGAGGCTCACCGAACGCTTCCTGCAGTAGCTTGAGTTGACCAGACACCGCCGGCTGCGACAAATGCAAGGCCACTGCGGCATGGCTGATGTTGCCGTGCTCCGCAACGACAGCGAAAGTTATAAGCTGTTCAGGGGTCATTCCGCAAAACTATCAGCTAAATGGATACTCTGCATTCCAGATTACGATTTTTCATAAGCTTATAACCAAATTATTGTGGTGCTCATTGATTCCGCTCGCTGGAGAATCTCATGACACCCGCCCCTAGTACGCCCCCTGACGCACCTGTCGCGCACCGCTGCGCAGTGCTCAAGGGCGTGATTTTCGTTACGGTTCTCGCCCTTGGCGTCAGCCAGGTGGCTGCCCTGCCCCTTTTTGTCCAACTTGGCCTCAGCCCGTTGATCCTTGGCATTATTGCCGGGGCGATCTGCGGCAATGTGCTGAAAGATCGCCTGCCGGCCTGTTATGGCCCGGGCATACACTTCTGCGCCCGTGCCCTGCTGCGTGTGGCCGTGGCCTTGTTCGGCCTGCGGATCAGCCTGCAGGAAATCGTACAGGTTGGCTGGCCTGGGCTGGTGATCTCGCTGCTGGTGATCAGCAGCACATTGGCGATAGGCGTGTGGTGCGGCATGAAACTGCTCGGGCTTGACCGGGAGACGGCCCTGCTTACGGCTGCGGGCAGCGCCATCTGCGGGGCTGCGGCCGTTTTGGCTTTTGAATCGACGCTGCGCAGCGCGCCGCATAAAAGTGCGGTGGCCGTGGGCAGCGTGGTGCTGTTCGGCACGGCGTCGATGTTTTTCTATCCTTTTTTGATTCAGGCCGGCTGGCTGCACCTGGATGCCCAGACCGCTGGGCTTTGGCTGGGTGGCACGCTCCATGAAGTGGCTCAAGTAGTAGGCGCCGCCAGTACCCTTGGCCCTGACGCCAGCCATGTAGCAACCATCGTGAAAATGACGCGCGTGATGCTGCTGGTGCCCGTCCTGTTACTGGTTGGCTTGTGGATCAGCCGTACCCCACGGGCTGGCGTGGTGCCCGGCAAGGGTCGGCTCTCGGTGCCTTGGTTTGCTTTTGGGTTTCTGGCACTGGTGGCGATCAATTCCCTTCAGATTCTACCTTCCAACCTGCGCGAGGCCGTCAACGGCCTGGACACCTTCGCATTGACCATGGCCATGACGGCACTGGGCATGGAAACTCGGTTCGAGCAGATACGCCATGCTGGGCCTCGCGTGCTGGCGACTGGGGCGATTCTGAACATGTGGTTATTTGGGGGTGGCTTGGCCATTACCCTCGCCGTGCAACGGCTGGTGGGCTGATTGTTTGTCAATGCGCGCAGCTGGAGCGGCCATGAAGTACCGGGCTTTTTTTGCAGGCCTCTCGTTGCCGCTTCCATTTCTCGGTATGGTGTGGTGAAAGAAGGATGTTTTACCCGCACAGGAAAGACTTAGATGCCCCAACGCCATGTCATCAATGCATCCGTCAGCCCCAAGGGCAGCCTAGAAACGCTGTCCCAACGTGAAGTACAGCAACTGAGCGAAGCCGGCTCCGGCAGTCTCTACACCCTATTCCGCCAGTGCGCCCTGGCCATCCTCAACACCGGCGCCCATGTCGACAATGCCAAGACCATCCTCGAGGCCTATCAGGATTTCGAAGTACGCATCCATCAGCAGGACCGAGGCGTTCGCCTTGAACTGCTCAATGCCCCAGCGGACGCCTTCGTCGATGGCGAAATGATCGCCAGCACTCGGGAGATGCTGTTCAGCGCCTTGCGCGATATCGTGTATACCGAAAGCGAGCTGGCCAGCCAGCGCATCGACCTGGAAAGCTCTCAAGGCATCACCGACTACGTGTTCCACTTGCTGCGCAACGCCCGCACCTTGCGCCCTGGCGTCGAGCCGAAGATGGTGGTGTGCTGGGGCGGTCACTCGATCAGCACCGAGGAATACCAGTACACCAAGAAGGTGGGCCATGAACTGGGCCTGCGTAAACTGGACGTGTGCACCGGTTGCGGCCCGGGCGTCATGAAAGGCCCGATGAAAGGTGCCACCATTGCCCATGCCAAACAGCGCATGCAAGGCAGCCGCTACCTGGGCCTGACGGAGCCAGGCATCATCGCTGCCGAGGCGCCCAACCCGATCGTCAACGAACTGGTGATCCTCCCAGACATCGAGAAGCGCCTGGAGGCGTTCGTGCGGGTCGGCCACGGCATCATCATCTTCCCGGGTGGTGCAGGCACGGCAGAAGAGTTTCTGTACCTGCTGGGGATCCTGATGCATCCGGATAACCAGGATGTGCCCTTCCCGGTCGTGCTGACGGGCCCGCGCAGTGCAGAGCCCTACTTGCAGCAGTTGCATGCATTCGTCGGCGCGACGCTCGGCGAGGCAGCGCATCGGTTGTACGAGATCATCATTGACGACCCGGCTGAAGTGGCGCGCCACATGGTCGAGGGGCTCAAACAGGTCAAGCAGTTCCGTCGCGAGCGCAACGATGCGTTTCATTTCAACTGGTTGCTGCGGATCGAAGAGAGCTTCCAGCGCCCCTTCGACCCCACCCACCAGGCCATGGCTGACCTGGATTTGCGTCGCGAGTTGCCACCTCATGAGCTGGCAGCCAATTTGCGCAGGGCGTTTTCCGGCATCGTGGCGGGTAACGTGAAGGACAAGGGCATCCGCCTGATCGAAGAGCATGGGCCCTATCAGATTCGCGGTGACAGTGCTGTGTTGGATCCGCTGGGGCGTTTGTTGCAAGCCTTCGTTGACCAGCATCGGATGAAGTTGCCGGGCGGGGCGGCTTATGTGCCTTGCTATCAGGTGGTGACGTGACCCACGGTTCGCAGCGAGGCACCTAGCGACCTCCGTTGAGCGGCCTTGCCGGGGCCGCTCTGCGGCCCATCACGCGGGCAGCGAGACCTACAGGGCTGTACCGGTACGCCCACGGCGCAATAAGTTCAGGCCGGCAACGCTAATCCGTCACTCAAGAAAACCCACCACTGGCGACCTGCCGTTCTACGAATCGAATGCTATTCCGCCCTGCGCGCTTGGACGCGTACAGCGCCGCATCCCCTTGCTCGATCAACGCCGCCAGACTCGCTGGCGCCTGGTCAAACACATTCACCCCAATGCTCAACGTCACCGCTGCAGGTGTCGGTACCGCCCCGCCGGCGTAGGCCTGAAACTGCTCCCGCAAACCCTTGGCCAACCCCAGGACGCCTTCACGGCTCGCCCCACTGAGCAAAATCACGAACTCATCCCCGCCTAACCGCGCGACCAAAGAGCGCTCTGGTAACACCGTACGAATCATTTCACTCAACGCCACCAGCAACCTGTCTCCTGCCGCATGCCCATGCAGGTCATTGACCAGCTTGAAGTTGTCGATATCGATCATCAACAACGCCGCAGGCCGTACATTGCTGACCTCCTTGAAAAAAGGCCCCGCACGCACTTCCAGGGCACGCCGGTTGTACAGCGCAGTCAGCGGATCCCGTGCTGCCAGCCGAGCGATACGTTCTTCGCGACGGTAACGAACCGTGCCTGTCATCGACAAGGCGATCATCATGATCGCCATGGCGCCTTCCACCAGGGAGACCTGGATGATCAACCCTCCGAAACTGGCCAGGTCAATCAACGTGCCCGGCGCAATCGCAATGATCGCCTTGATCACGTAGAACAACCCATGCACCAGAAGCACATACCGCAACTGGACTGCACCTACGCTCAGCGATTGCCCATGGGGCTGGAGCAGGCTACTGGCCTTGAGGGTCAGGGCGGCAACCAGCAGCGAGTTGGCCATCAGCATGACTTTCGACCACTCCGGGCCTGCAGGCAGCAACAACAGAGCAAACCAGATCAGCACGATCACCAGCCAGGCGCGCGAAATTCGGTCTTGGGTGAAGCGCAGCACGCCTAGCAGGAAAAGCCCATGGGCCACGACCAGCAGGCCATTCGCAAACCAGATGCCGATGAACAAGAGGCCAACGCCTCGCAGCAGCGCCAGCGTGCAACCGACGGTGATGGTCGCAAAACCGGCGCTCCAGTAAAGCAGCGACGACTCGCGGACACTGCGCCACTCTATCGCCAGGTAAAGCGCAGCCGCTGCCGCCAGGGCTATGGAAATGGTGAGCATGGTAGGTGGGTCTAGCGCCATGGCGGGTGTAGCCTATCGAAGTGGTTCGTAAAGGCGGCGATTGTATGCGCTCGCGCAGGATTTTCAGAGCAGTTGACGACCGCGTGCGCCAGACTTTCCTGCTGCTGTGACCGGGTGTGCATGAAACCTGAATCTTGCCGGTCCGGCGCCCCGGCAAGGCCCCTCCAGACCTGTTCAATCCGAGGTATATGACGGGGTGGCCGCCGAGGTCATCAACTTGATCAGCGCCTGATTGTTCACCGGCCGGCTCAAAAAGTATCCCTGGACCTCATGGCACTGGTCATCACTGAGCAAGGCGAGCTGCTCTGCTGTTTCCACCCCCTCGGCCGTGACCGTCATGCCCATTGCGTTCCCCAGGCTGATGATCGCCTGCACCACGCTGCGGTCACTGCTGCTCTTGCCCAGCGACTGAACGAACCGACGATCGATCTTGATGCTGTCGAACGGGTAGGTACGCAGGTAGCCCAGTGATGAATAGCCTGTCCCGAAGTCGTCCATGTTCAAGCGCACGCCAAGTTCCTTCAACGCGTTCATCGTCTGCAGCGCGCCTTCGACATCGTTGAGCATCACGTTCTCGGTGATCTCCAACTCCAGCCGGTGTGCAGGTAGCCCGGTGGTGCGCAGAGCCTCGGCCACATCGCGCACCACGTCGCTACGGCTGAACTGGGCAGGCGACATGTTCACGGACACGATCACTTCGAGCGGCCAAGCGCCCGCCTCACTGCACGCTTGTTGCAGCACCCAATTGCCCAGCAATACGATCACATCGCTTTGTTCGGCCAAGCCGACAAAATCATCCGGCATCAACAACCCAAGGCGGGGGTGCTCCCAGCGCACCAGCGCTTCGGCGGAGGCGATCGTTACGCCATCCACCTTGAACCGCGGTTGGAAATGCAAACGTAGTTCCCCACGGGGGATGCCCTCGCGCAGCTCCTGTTCGAGTACACGCTTCTCAAGCAGCGCAGCGCTCATCTGCGTGGAGAAATACCGCCATGTGTTCTTGCCCGATTGCTTGGCCCCGTACAGCGCCACGTCGGCATAACGGATCAGGTCGCTGGGGCCACCCGGGTAATCGTCGGACATGACCACACCCAGGCTGGCGCCTACCTGGACCTTATGGTGCTCCACCGCCATTGGCTGCTTGAGGGTGTCGATGAGCCGGGCGCAGAACCGGTCGAGTTCATCACGCGCGCCCGGTGCGATCAGGACAATCACGAACTCATCGCCACCCAGGCGCGCGACCAGATCGCTGGAACGGGTCATTTGACCGAGCCGCATCGCCACCTCCATCAACACCGCATCACCGGCCGGGTGGCCGAGGCTGTCATTGATCGGCTTGAAGTTGTCCAGGTCGAGCATCAGCACGGCCCGCGACACCTTGGCGCTGTCCTCGAGGAAGCGGAACAGCTTGTTGCGGTTGGGCAGCCCGGTCAGGGCATCATGTTGGGACAAGTGCTGAATTCGGGCATGGGCTGCCACCTCATCGGTGATGTCGGTACAGGTTCCGCGGAATCCCTTGCAGATGTTGTGCTCGATGATGGCTCTGGCCGCAATTCGGCATTCGCGTCGCTGCCCGGCCTTGTCCAGGTACTGGCAGCGCAGCGTGCCGGTAGACTCGCTGGCGCCCAGGCCGTGCAGCCAGGTTTCGACATGACCGGTTTCACAATCGAACAAGGTGCAGATCGGCTGATTCAGCCAGTTCTGGACGTCGTGCCCGGTCAATTCGGCAAAGCGTGGTGAAAGATAGATCAGCTGCTGCTGCGCATCGGTCTCCCAGATCCAGTCGGAGGCCGCCTCGGCCACGGCTTTGAAGCGCGTTTCGCTGGCCTCCAGTGCCCGCTTGGAAATAGCCAGCTGATGGTAGCCGCGGTCAATGTCGGCGCTGGTGCGCATGGCATAGCGTGCGAGCAGTACCATCAGCGCCAGGATGATGAGCAGCGCCACAGCCAGCGGTGCGAACACCGCTTGCAGCAAATCGCTACCGGGCTGGTCCATGCGCCAGGTCAAACGATAGGGAACCTCCTGAAGTGGCAAATGCCCCATGTCTTGCGCAGCATAGTCGCTCGCGGTGATAGCCAGGTCCGTGAGGCCGGCCGTCTTACCCATCTGACTCAGCAAGTCGGCTTCGATCATCCGAATGAAGACCATCACCGAGTTATGCTCCGCCAGGCTGTCGGCGAGCGCAGGAGGACGTATCACGGCAGAGGTGAAGACCGCAGGCTGGCCAGCAAACATGATGTAGCCCGATGCCGGTTGTTGTTGCGCCATGGCCTGGCGGGCCTGTTGCAGGACGCGATGGCCTTCGGGGCTGAAGTGATCGAAACCCAGGTCGGTCAAACGCCCTTGCACGACCGCATAGAGCGTACCCTGATCGTCAAGGACGAACACGCCTGCATAGCCATCATCGCTGTAGAGCGTGGCACCCACGTTACCTTCCTCGAACGCCCATTGCCGGTCTGCTGGACGCGCCAGATGATCGTAGGCAGCCTGCCAGGAAGCATGGGTCCACAGGTAGCTGCGCTCGGTCTTGTGCAACTGTGCCAGGGCCGCGCCCGCATGAAATCGGCTTTGTTCCAGCTCCCGCTCATCGAGCGAAACGGCGATGCGGTACAGCGACACCAGCCCCAGCGTCATCGCCAACAAAAGCAGGCTCGAAAAGGCAAATACAAGATGGCGCATCACACGGCTGCGCGGCGAATCAGTGCCAAAAGCTGCTTCCATTCCTTGAGCGCCTATTGTCTGGGATGCACTGGGTGGACCAACAGCGTGCCTGGCCGATCAACGCAATCGACCATCGAGCAGGCCAACTACCCGTCCCTGCCCTACAACACCCGCTTGATCAACGGTTCCAACCGACTATAGCGTAGCCTGCGCAGCAGCTTGCGCACGGGCTTGGGGTGTTCGGCCTTGACGCCCAATGCGCGGGCAGAATCGATAGCCGGGGCGTGCTCACGCAATGCGCTGAGTTCCTTCTCGCACGGCCCCCGCCATTGCCCAAGGGAGTCATCGATAAGCAGGCCGTTTTCCAGGTCCAGGTTGAAGCCGCGTGGGTTCAGGTTGTTGCCGGTCAGCAGGCAATAACGCTCATCGACCCACACGCCTTTGGCGTGAAAGGTGTGTCCTGGGTCGTTCCACAGCCTGATCTTCAGCTGACCGCTGGCCAGCAAAGGCTCGCGACGCCGCGCAAAGGCCCGCAGGTTGTCCTCGTACAGATAAGGCAATGCCCCGCTGGCATGGAATGGCTCTCCCGGAGGGACGTAGAAGTCATTGGCGGTACGATGGCCGACGATGAACTCTACCCGCACGCCTCGTGCCAACGCATCGTCAATCTCGCGCATCACGACGCGAGGCGGATTGAAATACGGTGTGCTGATGACGATACGTTCCCGGGCCACGGCCAGTAGCGCGCACACGGTCTTGTTCAAGGCATTGCGCCTGCCAACGCCGATCAGCGGAATGACCCGCAGGTGCCCCGGCTCGGTTGCAGGGCCCGGTGCGTACGTAAGCCGGCGCATCCGTGCCCGCAGGCGGCGGATGTCACTGCGAAGATCGGCGGTGGAAGGCGCTGGAAGGTCCAGGCGCGGCGTGGCCTGCGGGTGGAGCAGCCGCTGCACCAGGTCGACCATGCAGTCGGCCAGGGCCTTGCTGTGGAACAGGTGGTAGCGATCAAGCCGGTAACGGTCGAACCGATGGAGGTAGACGTTGTTGAGGCTGGCGCCGGTGTAGATGACGCAGTCATCGATGATGCTGCCCTTGAGGTGCAGCACTCCGAAGAGCTCGCGGGTCTGCACAGGCACGCCATGGATCGCAATGTCCAATTGGCGGCTCTGGCGTTCGGCCTGGTACCAGGCTGCATTGCCAGGCTGCCTGCCCGCCCCCAGCAGGCCACGCCGGGCCCGGAACCAGTCCACCACGACAGTTATTTCAAGCGCTGGACGCGCCGCCTTGGCCTGATAGAGTGCGTCCAGCACCTCCTGGCCGGCCTCGTCATGTTGCAGGTAAAGCGCCACGATGACGATACGCCGGGTGGCTGCGCCGATACGCTCGAGCAGGCAGGCCCGGTAGGCCTGGGCATCCGGAAGCACTTCGATCGCATCGGCAGCCAACGGGTAGCCGGGCAACTGGGCCAACAGGTTTTCTGGGTTCACTTGCAGCCACCTTCTGGGCAAACTATGCCCCAGCTTGCACAGGAATCGCCCAATGGTCCACCCCGCTTCGGTAAATCCGCAGTCCGGCACGGTCAAGACATTCGGTTTTCTGATCATGCCCAACTTCACCACCATCGGCCTGGCGTCGGCGGTCGAAACCCTGCGCATGGCCAACCTGGCGGCATGCCGGCCTGTTTTTCGCAGCGTACTGATCGCGGCACAAGGGGCGCCGGTCACCGCCAGCAACGGCATGCGCGTGCTGCCCGATTGCACGCTCGATGACGCGCCAGCGCTGGACGTACTGTTGGTAGTGGGCCCTAATCCCATCGAGCGCGGCCCTGCCACCGGGGCTTACCTGCGCTGGCTGCGCGAACGGGCCAAACAACGCCTGCCGATTGGGGGCATCTGCACCGGCAGTTACATGCTCGCCAAGGCGGGGTTGCTCGACGGCTACCGCTGTACCATTCATTGGGAGGACCTGCCAACGCTGCGAGCACGCTTCCCGAACATCATATGCTCGCAGCAGCTGTTCGAACTGGACCGCGACCGTTACACCTGCTCAGGCGGTGTCGCCGCCATCGACATGATGCTGCAACTGGTGGCTCGCGAGCCGGGCGGCCAGGGCATTGCCGCCAAGGCCGCCGAGCTGCTGCTGTGCGACCGTGTGCGTAGCGAGCGCGAACGCCAGCGCGTTTCGCTAAGGACCTTGCTGGGCACTGCGCAACCGCGGCTAAGCCAAGTCGTTGCAATCATGGAAGCCAACCTTGAGGAGCCTTTGGCGCCCAGCGAGCTGGCCAACCTGAACGGCATCACCGTGCGCCAGCTCGAGCGCCTGTTCAAGCACCAGCTGCAGCGCACGCCTACACGCTATTACCAGGAACTGCGGTTGTCCCACGCCAGGCAGTTGCTGCTGCAAGGCGACGCGTCAGTTGGCGACGTCGCGCTGGCCTGCGGCTTCGGTTCGGCGGCGCACTTTTCCAAGGCGTACAGCCGACTGTTCGGTGTTTCGCCTTCTGCGCAGCGCCGCCTGGCAGCTTTGCGATGACAGCGCGCTTGTCGCTTATTGGCAGATGACGTTGTGCTGCGGCCCACAGGGGAACTGGGTAATGTTGTCTGCCCCCTGCTCGGTCACCACCAGGATGTCATGCTCGCGATAGCCGCCTGCCCCTGGCAGGCCCTGGGGCAGCATGATCATGGGCTCGATCGACACCACCATGCCCGCCTCCAGTACGGTGTCGATGTCCTCGCGCAACTCCAAGCCGGCCTCGCGCCCGTAGTAGTGGCAAAGCACGCCGAAGGAATGGCCGTAGCCGAAGGTGCGGTATTGAAGCAGGTCATGCTGGCGGTAGATTTCATTGAGCTCAGCGGCAATGTCGCAACAACGTACGCCTGGACGGACGAGGCTTTGGCCTGCCTCGTGCACCTGGACGTTCACCTGCCACAGGCGCAGGTACTCGTCCGGGCAATGATCGAGGAAAAGTGTGCGTTCCAATGCGGTGTAGTAGCCGCTGATCATGGGGAAGCAGTTGAGGCTGAGGATTTCACCCTTGCTCACACGACGGCTGGTCACTGGGTTGTGGGCGCCATCGGTGTTGGGCCCGGATTGGAACAGCGTCCAGGTGTCCATCAACTGGCTGTCGGGAAAGCGCCTGGCAATGTCCCGGACCATGGCCTGGGTGGCATGCATGGCTACCTCGAACTCCGGCGCCTGGTCAGCCAGCGCCTCGATCACCGCCGCGCCGCCAACATTGGCGACCTGTGCCCCCTGGCGTATCAGGGCCTGCTCTTCAGCCGACTTGATCAGGCGCAAGCGCATGCAGGCGGTGCTGATATCGACCAGCTCGGCAAGCGGGTAGCACGCCGCGAGCGCGGCATGGGTGTGTAGCGTCAGGTGGTCGCCCTCCACGCCGATGCGTCCTGCCCGCGGTAGCGCCTGGCGCAGGGCGGTGAAAAAACTGCCCTGCCGCCAGTCGGTGTAGACGATGTTGTCGGTGCCGACCGGCGCCACGGCTGACCGCCGTCGATGTTGGCGCTGATCAGGACGACCTGATCAGGGGTGATCACCACGGCATAGGCGCGTCCGAACGCGCAATAGAGGTAGTCACTGTAGTAGTTGACGTTGTGATAGGAGGTCAAGACGAGTGCTTCGAGCTGCTGAGCGCTCATCAGGGCGCGCACCTCGGCATGCCGGCGGGCATATTCTTGAGCCGAGAACGTCGCCACGGCCTTCTGGCCATTGCGAATTCTGAGGGTATCGGGCATGTGCATGAGCGTGATTCCTTGGGGTTGTGAGCACGCAAATCAGGCCGGCCGCCTGAAATCATTGCAGCACGCAACCGGCAAGCACGTTTGTACCCAAGCGACTTCGAATTGGCAGCAGCACTGCCTTTCACATCTGCAGTGTCACTGGCCAGTGGCTAACGCCGCCGTTGCATCCAGGCTGCCCCCAGCCCGCTAAGGCAGATCACGCAAATCCCGATCAGGCTGAGCGTATCGGGGGTCTGACCATAGAACACCAGGCCCAGCAGGCCCGCAAAGATGATCTGGCAGTAGCTGAAGGGCGCCAACAGCGCAGGCGCTGCCAAACGGAAGGCCTGGGTCAGCAGCAAATGAGCGGTCATGCCGAAACCACCCAGCGCCAGCATCAGCAAGGCATGGTCCCAGCGCGGCGTTTCCCAGAAAAACGGCACCAGCGCACTCATGGCCAGGGTGTTGCACAGCCCTGCATAGAAGTTGCTGGTGGTCGGGCTGTCGTGCGCCGCCAGAATGCGGGTCAGCAGTTGGTAGAAGGAAAAGCCCAGCGCCGAGCCGAACGGGTACAGGATGGCGGGCGTGAACAGGGCCCCGCCTGGGTGCACGACGATCAGCACCCCGAGAAAGCCCAATACCACTGCCACCCACTGCGCTACCGTGACCCGTTCCTTGAGCAGTGGCACGGACAAGGCAGTGACCAGTACAGGTGCAAGGAAGTTGACCGCAGTTGCTTCGGCCAGCGGCAGGTACTGCAACCCAGACGTGAACAGCAGGCTGGTGCTGAGCAGGCTCAAAGCGCGCAAGGTTTGCAGCAGCGGGCGCCGGGTGCGCAACACGTTGAGGCCAGAGCGAGGCAGGAAAATGCCAGCCATCAACAGCGTGTGCACCACGTACCGCGCCCACACCACCATCACGATGGGGTACAGCCCCCCCAGGAACTTGGACAAAGCGTCGTGGCTGGCGAACATGAACGTGGCGCACACCACCAACACGATGCCACGAAGCGGTTGGTTGACGCCGGACAGCGGGGTACTGGAACTCATGGCTCTCTCGAAGTGGACGCAAAACCGCGCTGCGCCATTATGAAGCCGCGCGCACGCCCCGATTGGGCGTGGCAGCAGGATTCTAGAAGAGATACCGGGAGCGCGGAAGTTCAATCATCACCGCAGTCTCTTTTTTCTCGTGGCAACGGTTACCTGCGCCATCGTTGTCAGCCCTGCACCACGTGCTGCAGCCTGGCCCAGAGGCGTTGCACGTCCTCCCTCTCGGTGTCCAGGGCGCCGATCGACACACGTACCATCCAGCGCCCGTCTAGTACGGCGGGGGTTACATAGGCGTCACCTGATGCATTCAGGCGCTCGGCCCAGGCTCGGGTGTGAGCGTCCAGCGCCTGGCCGGCCATCCCTTCAGGGCAATGCCGAAGGCACAGCGTCTGCAACGGCACTGGGGCGAGCAACTGCCAGTCGCTGGCCGCGCGCACCTGCTCGGCCAGCCACCTGGCATTGTCCATGTCCCTGCGCAGCCGGGCTTGCAAGGCCTCGACACCTTCTGCGCGCAACATGAACCATAGTTTCAACGCGCGGAACCTGCGCCCCAAGGGTATACCCCAGTCGCGCAGGTTCTTGACCTGCCCATCGACCGAAGACTGTAAGTAACTGGGGTTGGTGCTCATCACGCGCACAAGGTGCTGGGGATCGCGCACATAATAGACCGAGCAATCGAACGCGACCCCTAGCCATTTGTGCGCATTGACGACGACCGAATCGGCGAGCTCTATCCCATCCCACATCCAGCGGCACTCGGGCACTATCATCGCCGAGCCGGCCATGGCCGAGTCCACATGCAGCCACAGGCCATGTTGCTGGGCCAGGGCGCCGATGGCGCGCAGCGGATCGAGGGCCGTCGTGGCGGTGGTGCCACAGGTGGCGACGACCGCACACGGCCGATTGCCAGCCGCCAGGTCCTGTTCGATGGCCTGCTCCAGCGCAGTCGGACACAGCGCATAGGCTTCATCGGTCGCGATCAGGCGGATATTGTCGCGACCGAAGCCTGCCAGCAACGCCGCCTTGTCCACCGAACTGTGGGCATGGGCGCTGACGTACACGATCAGGGGCTTGTCCTGGCCCTGAAGCCCGTGACGGACCAAGGCGTAATCACTCGAGCGCTCACGGGCACAGATGAGCGCGACCAGGGTGCTGGTCGAGGCGGTGTCCTGGATCACCCCGCTCCACTGCGGCGACAAGCCCAGCATCTGGCGCAGCCAGTCCAGGGTCGTTTCTTCCAGTTCGCTCAATGCTGGGCTCGATTGCCACGACAACCCCAGTACGCCAAGCCCGGTACTCAGGAAGTCCCCCAGCACGGAGGACAACGTCCCGTTCGAGGGAAAATAACCGTAGAAATCCGGGTGCTGCCAATGGGACAGGCCCGGCATGATCAACCCATCCACGTCCTTGATAATCGCGTCGAAGGGCTCGCCCTGTTGCGGCGCGGCCGGCGGCAGGGCCGCCTTCAGGTAACCGGGCTCGACCTGGGCCATGACCGGACGCTGATGCACGGTCTGGCGGTAATCGGCGATCAAGTCGATCAGTTGATGGCCATACTGGCGAAACTCTTCGGGGGTCATGCACGTGCTCCTGTGGTGGGCGCCTCACCGCCTGGTGGCGGTCAATGCGCGCCGGCGGCTGGCAGAGAGCAGTGTAGAGCGCGTCGCCTGCGCGAAGAACCGCGCCTTGCGCATAGCTGCTATGGCAAATGCGCAAGGCCGCCCTGTACACCGAATTGCGATTGGCGCCACAGCTCGAACACCCGGTTTCGAAACCAGCGATGCTCGGCCGATGCCTGCAGGCGTTGGTGCCACACCACCCAATAACGCTGACTGTGCTCGACGAACCCCAACGGTCGCCAGGCCAGCGGATGCAGGCGGCACAATTGGCGGGCGATGTGTTCGGGTACGGTAGCCACTGCCTGGCTGGTGGCGACCACCTTTACCGTGGCGCAAAAAAACGGCACTTGCAGGCTGATGCGCCGTTGCAGGCCCTGTGCACGCAGGTGCTGGTCAATGAAGCTGTCCTTGTCCCCGCCCCCGGAGATCCGTACATGCCTGCACGCCAGGTAATCGCTTTGCGAAACCCACCCATGGACAGTCAAGGGGTGGTCCTGCGCCATCAGGCACACCGCCCGATCCTCGCCGAGCAGACGCCCGTGCACATTGGGCGGCGATTCGTCGAACAGGGTGGTGGCAAGGTCGATCTCGCCACTGGCGAGCAAGTCATACTGCCCGGCTTGCCAGGTGCGGTACTCCAGGCTGATGCCTGGCGCTTCCTGCTCCAGCGTCGTCACCAGCAAAGGCAGCATATGCTCGGCGACATAATCGGAAGCAGCCAGGCAAAAGCGGCGCTGGCAGCGGGCAGGCTCGAAGACCGCAGGCTGACGAAGTGCCTGCAGCTCGTCCAACACCTGGCGCAAGGGCTCGCGTAGCGTCTGGGCATGCTCGCTCAGTACGTAGCCCCGGCCTTGGCGGACCAGCAGCGGATCGTCGAAGGCCTCGCGAAGTTGAGCCAGTTGACGGCTCAAGGCCGACTGGCTCACGCCCAGGCGCTCAGCCGCCCGACTGAGGTTCTTCACCTGCAGCAGGTGGTCGAGCGCACGCAGGTGCGCAAGGCTGAGCGTGGCAAAGGCAGGATTCACGGCAGCTCCAGCTCGGGGCACGCCCCGGTGCAGCGCTGCCCAGCCATCACCTGTACAACACGCCTGGCAATGGGCAGCATCGGCAAAGGGGGCTCGAGCTTACTGCGTCAAGCCAACGTAGACGTTCTGGACGTCATCGTTTTCGTCGATGGCTTCGAGAAACGCCTCGACTTCGGCCAGGGCTTCGGCGCTCAGGCTCGAAGCGCTCACCGGGTTTTTCGGGATGTAGCCGATCTTGGCCGACGTGACGGTGAAACCGTGCACCGGCAGGGCCTTCTGCACAGCGTCCAGGTCGGTGGTATCAGTGATGAACAGGGTAGCCCCCTCCTCTTCTCCTTCTTCGAAGTCCTGGGCCCCGGCTTCGATGGCAGCCATCTCAGGATCAGCGTCACCGTTGGGGGTGGCTTCGATCAGGCCGACATGATTGAAGTCCCAGGAGACCGAGCCGCTGGCCCCTAGCTGACCCTTGCGGAACAACACACGAATTTGCGCCACTGTGCGGTTGACGTTGTCAGTCAGGCATTCAACGATCAGCGGAACCTGATGCGGGGCAAAGCCTTCGTAGCTGACAGCCGCATACTGCACGGCATCGCCATCCAGGCCGGCACCCTTGCGAATGGCTCGCTCCAGGGTTTCGCGAGTCATCGAGGCCTTCTTGGCCTGTTCGATGGCCAGGCGCAAGCGCGGGTTCATGTCCGGGTCGGCGCCGGATTTGGCGGCAATCTGGATTTCCTTGGACAGCTTGCCCATGACCTTGCCCTTGGCATTGGCCGCGGCTTCTTTATGTTTGGCTTTCCACTGTGCGCCCATGTCGACTCTCTTGTTTCAGCGGCCGGTTCAGGAAGCGACCGGCTCAAAAAGTGGGAGCAGTTTATACGCCTATGGGGAAGGATCGACAACCGTCTGCGCTGCACCGACACCTCACCCGACGACTTAACGGGTGGCAACCACGAACAAGCGCGGAAACGCCAGCAGCACCTTGCCGTCGGACGCTGGCGGGTAGGCGCTTTGCATGGCCTGCAGGTACATCTGCAGGAAGTCTTCCTGCTCCTGCGGCTGCAGCCGCGCCAGGTAAGGCCGCAAGGCCGAACCCTTGAACCACTGCACCACGCCCTCAGCGCCGTCGACCAACGGGTGGTGGTAGGTGGTGCGCCACACCTCGACGCGGGCGCACAGCGGGCTCAACAGGTCGTAGTAGAACGCCGCGCCATGGCGCGGCGGCAACGTGAAGTCGTCGAACTTGGCCGCCCACGGGCCTCGGCGCGCGATCTCGCGCAACGCGGTGTGCGCGGGCTCCTCCAGGTTATCGGGCGTCTGCACCGCAAGGCTCGCCCCTTCGCTGAGCTGACGCACCAGGTGCGGGTAGAGCTGCCCGTGGTCGGGCACCCACTGCAACGAGGCGTTGGCCAGGATCAGGTCCTGGGGCTCAGGGGCGGACCAGCCTGCGATGTCCGCCGTGGCCATGTGCACGCGCGGGATGCACAGCCGCTTGCGCGCTCGGGCCTTCTCGATCATGTCTGGGTCGCTGTCCAGCGCGGTCACCTGCGCGTCGGGACAACGTTGCAGCAGGACCTCGGTGGAATTGCCCGGCCCGCAGCCCAGGTCGGTCGCGTGTCGCACCGGGCGCGGCGGCACGGCCCCCAGCAGATCGCGCACCGCCCGGGTGCGTTCGTCTTCGAACAAGGAATACTGGGTTGCAGACCAGGACATGGCGACGTTCTCCGATGAGCGATGCTCTGAAGCATATGCCATCTGTCGCCCAAAACGCGAAGCGGCCGGCCCCTNNGAGCCGGCCGCTTCGCAAAGCCAATGAGCCTTAGTGTCGAGGCGCGCTGCGCATCTGGTGCACAACCCCCATCGCCACCACCAGCGCCGCCGCGATGCCGGTGGAGATCACCAGGATCTGGTAGTCAGGCATGAACGCCATGGTCACCAGGGCCGCCACGATGAAGGCGATCACCAGGTAGGTCAGCCACGGGAACAGCCACATCTTCAGGCGCACTTCCTTGCCTTCGGCAATCAGCTTGCGGCGCATGCGCAGCTGGGAGAACGCGATCACCAGGTACACCAGCAGGGCAATCATGCCCGTGGTGTTCATCAGCGTGTCGAGTACGTCCTTGGGGCGCAGGGTCTCGCTGAAGTTGATCAGCGCACACACCACCGCCACCGCGCACGAGCCCATGATCGCGTACACCGGCACGCCAGTGCCGGCACGGGTGATCTTGAAGAACGACGGCGCGTCGCCACGCTGAGCCAGGGAGAACAGCATGCGCGAGGCGGTGTAGTGGCCGGAGATCAGGCAACTGCTCACCGAGGTCAGCACCACGAAGTTCATCAGCAACTCGGCGTAAGGCACGCCCAGCAGCTCAAGGGTACGACGATAGGCGCCGTAGCCGGAGACGCCCAGGTGCGGGTCGTTCCACGGCACCAGGCAAACGATCAGGAAGATCGAGCCTACGTAGAACAGGCACACGCGCCATACCACCGAGTTGGTGGCCTTGACGATCTGCGCAGCCGGGTCCTTGGCCTCGGAGGCCGCAATGGTCACGATCTCGGCGCCAAGGAATGCGAACATCACCCCCAGCAAGGCTCCGATGACCGTGGTGATGCCATTGGGCATGAACCCTTCGGCGGTGAGGTGGGTAATGCCCCGCACCTCGCCGAATTGCCAGATGTTGAGCACCGCTGCGGTACAGACGATCAGGAAGCAGACGATCGCGATGACCTTGATCAGCGCGAACCAGAACTCGAACTCCCCGTAATGCTTGACGTTGAAGAAGTTGACCGTGATCAGCAGCAACGTCGTGGCCAGCACGAACACGTTGACACTGACGTCCGGGAAGAACCCGTGCAGGATCTTGCCGGCTACGTAGGCTTCCCAGGCCATGAGAATGACCCAGTACCACCAGTACAGCCAGCCGATGGTGAAGCCAGCCCAGCGCCCAATGGCGCGGTCGGCATAGGTGGAAAACGAGCCCGTGTCGGGTGAAGACGTTGCCATTTCGCCAAGCATGCGCATGATCAGCACCACGAGGATGCCGCCTGCCAGGTAGGCCAGCACCGCGGCCGGCCCGGCGCTGTGGATCACGCTGCCGGATCCTACGAACAAGGCGCCGCCGATGACCCCGGCGATGGACATCATCGTCAGGTGGCGCGACTTCAGCGAGGCACTGAGCTTGCTCTCGTGCCCGCCGTTCGCGGTGGTGGTTGTGGATGTGGATGTTGCGTCCATCAGTTGTGTACCCCGTGCTTCTTTTTATCCAAGGAAAACCGTGAAACCCCGATGGCTGGCGGTTTCACCTGTACATCAGTGCTAATGCGCGCAGGAGGTGTGAACGAACACACGCAGGCCATCCATGGCGGCCTGCTGACGCGCCCCAGGGCTGAGGCCTGGAGCGAACTGAACATGCTTTGTGTGGCGATATCCGACACCTAATGTAAAAATGTCCATCGCAGAGAGCCATGCACAGTGGCATGAAACTCGCACTGCACTGTACAGGTCGCCAACCCTATACACCGGGCCAGCACCTGGCGTTACACACCTGAAGGTCCCCCATGCTGCAATTGAATCCAGACGCTTCCACACCGTTGGTCAACCAGATCATCGACGGCCTGCGCACCCTGATCGACACCCAGACGCTCAAGCCTGGCGCCAAGGTGCCGTCGATCCGCGCCTTCGCCGCCACCTACTCGGTCAGCACGTTCACCGTGGTGGAAGCCTACGATCGCCTGGTCGCCCAAGGGCTGCTGGTGAGCCGCGGCAACGCTGGCTTTTTCGTCAATCGGGCTGCCGCTGAGCTGTTGGACACGCACACGGCAGACCCTGACGCAAGCCGACCAACGTTCAACACCGAGTGGTACCTGCAGCAGATCTTCGAAACCCGGCAGTTGCCGTTCAAGCCAGGCTGCGGTTGGCTGCCCAACGACTGGATGTACGAAGACGGCTTGCGCCGAGGGCTGCGGCAGGTGGCTGGCAGCCCGCTGGAACTGTCCGGTTACGGCGATCCCATGGGGTTGCCAGAGCTGCGCGCGTTGACGGCGCAGAACCTGCAGCAGGATCTGTCGATCGTCGCCAATCCCGCTCAGCTGATGTTGACCCACGGCGCCAGCCAGGCCCTGGACCTGGCCGTGCGTACGCTGGTCCGCCCCGGTGACGTGGTGCTGGTGGACGACCCTGGCTACCCCAACCTGATGAGCATCCTGCGTACCCAAGGCGCAACGCTGCTGGGGGTGGCGCGCACGCCCAATGGCTACGACCTCAATCAGCTCGAGCAGTTGCTGGCGCAACACCGGCCCACGGCCTTCTTCACCCAGCCTCACCTGCACAGCCCAACGTGCTCGCGCACACCGCTGCCGCAGTTGCATCGCCTGCTGCAACTGGCCAGCCAGCATGGCTTGCGGCTGGTCGAAAACAACCTGTACGCCGACATGATCGCCGAACCGCAACCCTGCCTCGCCAGCCTTGACCACTTGCAGCAGGTGGTCTACGTGGGCAGTTACTCGAAAAGCATCTCACCCAATGTGCGGGTGGGCTACCTGCTGGCCAATCCGGAACTGGCGCAACAACTGGTACACCTGAAAATGCGCTCGGGCCTGACCACCTCGCAGGTCATGGAGCGGGTCGTCTACGCCGCCATCATCGACGGTCGCTGGCGCAAGCACCTCAAGCGCCTGCGTCAACGCCTGGCCGAGGCGCATCAACGGGTGGGTGCGCATCTGCACCGACTAGGCTTCGAGCTGTTCACGGAATCGGACGAGGGGATGTACATCTGGACCCGCCATCCCTCGATCCCCGACAGCGCGCTGTTGCTCGATGACGCGCTCGAAAAAGGCATCATGCTCGGCCCTGGTCAGCTGTTCATGGTGGACGCCAGGGCAACGGGCTGGATGCGTTTCAACGTGGCGTTCAGCCTTGACCCGGTCATGTGGGAACTGCTGGAAAAGGTATTTGCCAGGCATGCCAGGCGATTGGATCAGTGAGTTTGGAATTGCTGGGGCGCCCTAGGTTCGCCTCTGAAGGATCCGCGGCCCCGTGGAGGAGCGACCGCGCCGGGCCCCCGGCGAGCTGAAAAACTTGGGGCCGGTCCGGCGCCCCGGCTAGGCCGGTCCTACACGAGACCGCGTAGACCCTCGGATTCGCGCTGTGGCACGTCGTCCTGCGTCTTACACGTGATGCACGACTGCCCCACCCACCGCAAGCCCGCTCAGGCCTTGACGCCATACGGTGCTGCCGCCAGCCGGCACACCCTTCGCAGCGAACACCTTTCGCAAGACCCCGCCAATCGGTGAGGCCTGAAGGCCCAGGCTGGTCAGGCACTGTTCGACGCTCTGCAAATGGGCTTCCAACCGCTGGCGCACCTGCATCTCGCCACACATGGCCAGCAGGGTCGACTTGCCTTGGTCCAACCCCATGCTCTTGCCGCTCTCAGGGTCACGGTCATGCAAATCATCGTGCAATTGAAACGCTTGCCCCAATTCCCCCGCCAACTGCTGCAAGGTGCCCTGCTGGGTTTCGCCAGCCCCCGCCAACCGGCCGGCCATACCCAGCAAGGCCGAGAACAAGGCCCCGGTCTTGAGTTGATTGGTCTCGGCAATTTCAGCCGCCGTGCGCGGCCGTGCACCGTCGCGCAGATCCTGCAACTGCCCCTTGACCAGCCCATCGGCACCGATTGCCGAGGTGAGGGTCACGACCAGGTCGCTGCGCACATCCGGCCCGACCGTCTGCAACCCCGCCACAACCCCGAATGCACGGGAGAGCAAGGCAATGGCCGTCAACACTGCCACATCTTCCCCAAACGCCAGGTGCAAGGTAGGGCGACCGCGGCGCAAGGCGGCGTTGTCCATACAGGGGAGGTCGTCCAGTACAAGGGAGGCTGCATGAACCATCTCCACGGCGCAGCCAAGGTCGAGCGCGGCGTGTGGGCACGCGCCCAGGCCTTGTGCCGTGAAGAGTAACAGCAAGGGCCGCAAGCGCTTGCCTGGCGCCAGGGTGCAGTCGCGCATGGCCGCAACCACTAGGTCACGCTCGTGACCTGCCGATGGCAGCAATGCCGCCAGCCGGGCTTCTACGGCCGCATGTGCTACGGCCAGTGGCTGATCGTGATCAGCGCCAGCGCTGTGCGGGGGGGCGATGGTCGTCATCCTTGCCTCTCGATGTGGGCGGCCCATTGACCGTAGATGAAAAAGGAACGACTGATAGGCGCCGTTGCCTGATGCTTTGCTTTTTATGAGCTTAGCTATACAAAACGGGTAGTGTTGTACAACTTGTCTGTCCTAAGCACACAGACCGCACGTACCTCAGGATGATTCCCTGGCAGTGGAGCCGGCATGAACAAAAGCCCGTTGAGTCAACGCAAGGATGATCACCTCGATATCGTTCTGGCCGCCGGCACCATCTCGCATGGGGTCGATGCTGGCTGGTCGGCGCTGCGTTTCGAACATTGTGCACTGCCTGAGATGGCCCTGGAAGACGTCAACCTGGGTACCGAGCTGTTCGGCATGGCACTGCGCGCACCACTGCTGATCAGTTCGATGACCGGCGGTGCTGAGCGCGCACGGTTCATCAACCAGCACCTGGCCGAAGCTGCGCAGGCTTTGGGCCTGGCCATGGGCGTGGGTTCGCAGCGAGTTAGCTTGCGCAGCGGCCAGGACCAGGGGCTGACCACGGAGCTGAGAAGGCTCGCACCCGACGTCCCGCTCCTGGCAAACCTGGGCGCCGCCCAGTTACGCGAGGCTGATGGTGTAGACCTTGCCCGCCGTGCGGTCGATACACTCGATGCCAGCGCCCTGATCATTCATCTCAACCCCTTGCAGGAAGCCGTTCAGCCCGAGGGGGACCGCAACTGGAACGGGGTGCTCGCCTGCATCGAGCACGTCGCCGGGCAGCTTCACGCGCCCATCATCGTCAAGGAAGTAGGCGCCGGTATCTCCCCAGGCGTGGCCCGGCAATTGTACGACGCTGGCGTGTCCATGATCGATGTGGCCGGCGCCGGCGGCACGAGCTGGGCCGCTGTCGAGGCGGAGCGCGCCAATGACCCTGCTGAGCGTGCGGTGGCAATGGCCTTCAGCGGCTGGGGCATTCCGACCGCCCAGAGCCTGCTTGCCGTGCGCCGAGCCGTGCCCACGGTTGGCCTGATCGCCTCGGGTGGGGTGCGCGATGGGGTGGACGCGGCCAAGGCCATCCGCCTGGGGGCAGACTTGGTGGGCCAGGCTGCCGGCGTGCTGACCTCTGCGATGACGTCTACCGAAGCGGTGGTCTCACATTTCGACGTGATCATCCGGCAACTGCGTATCGCCTGCTTCTGCACCGGCTCCGCCACGCTGGCGCACTTGCGCCGGGCCCGACTGGTCAATGCCCAGCTCGACCCCAAATGAGCCACTTCGCCCTGGTCGCCCCACCCTACCCCAGCCATTTTGCAGCCATGCAGGCGCTGGGCGGCGAGTTGGTCGAACGCGGCCATCAGGTCAGTTTCTTTCACCAGCCCGAAGCCGAACGCTGGCTGAGTGACTCGCGGCTGGGCTTCGTCGCCATTGGCCATGCCGAGTGCCCGCCGGGCAGCCTTGACCTCGCCATGCGTCGCGTGGCCGACCCCGCCGGGCCGCTGCGTCTGCGTCGCTTGATCAAGCAGTTGGCGCACACCACCGGCATGCTGATCAGCAACCTGCCGCAGGCCCTTAGGGACCATCGGGTCGACGCGATGATCTGCGACCAGATGGAACCCGCAGGCGGCCTGGTGGCCGAGGCTTGCAACCTGCCGTTCTTTTCGGTGGCCTGCGCGTTGCCGATCAATCGCGAACCGGGCTTGCCATTGCCCGTGATGCCCTTCGGGCTCGGCTTGGATGCGCGCCTCTACGAAGGCAGTGCTCAAGTCCATGACTGGCTCATGCGCCCGCTGCACGACACCTTAGTGCAGGCGTGTCATCGCCACGGGCTGCCACCGCGCAGCGGTGCCCATGAGTTTCTCTCGCCGCTGGCCCAGTTGAGCCAGACACCTCTGCATCTGGATTTCCCAAGAGCGGATCTACCCAAGCACTTTCACGCCGTCGGCCCTTTACGCAGCACGCCCTCCCAGGCGAGCCCCAACTGGTCTTTCGAATCCGGCAAGCCTTTGGTATTCGCAAGCCTGGGAACGCTGCAGGGCCACCGGTTCGATCTGTTTGCACGGATTGCCAGGGCTTGCCGGGGCCTGGATGCCCAGTTGCTGGTAGCTCACTGCGGTGGGTTGGACGCGCATCAGCAGGCACGGCTACGCCAGATCGGTGCCACCGTCGTGACCGACTTCGCCCCCCAGCACTGGGCTGTGCGACGAGCCAATGTGGTGATCAGCCATGGCGGCTTGAACACGGTGCTCGATACCGTGTGCGCCGGCACAGCGCTGCTGGTCATGCCCATTGCATTCGATCAGCCCGGCGTGGCCGCACGGGTGCGCCATCACCGCTTGGGCCGGGTGCTCTCCAAACGTGCCAGCGCATCGGCCATTGGCCAAGCGTTGCGTCAGCTGCTTGATGAGGCTGCACCACGTGATGCGGCGCTTGAAGCCGAGCTTGCCACCTGCGGTGGCGTACAGCGCGCTGCCAGCCTCATCGAAGCCGCTCTGCGCAGTGGCCAGCCCAGCATTTCGGAGAATGTACCGTGCCCTATGACCTGATCCTGGTAGGTGGGGGGTTGGCCAACGGCCTGATCGCCTGGCGACTGCAGCAGCTGCGCCCGCAATGGCGCGTGTTGTGCCTGGAGCAAGGGCCGGTCCTGGGCGGCAACCATACGTGGTCCTTCCACGACGCCGACCTTACTGCCGAGCAACTGCGCTGGCTCGCCCCGCTGGTGGAGCAGCGCTGGCCTGCGTACCACGTGCACTTCCCGGCTTTTTCCAGGCGCATGGAAGGCGGCTATGCGAGCATTACCAGCGAGCGTTTCGCGCAGGTGATCACCCCAGCCCTCGGCCCGAGCTTGCGCACCGACTGCGCGGTCGCCGAAGTGGGTGCCAGCCATGTCACGCTCGCCAGTGGCGAAACCTTGCACGCCGCGGTGGTGATCGATGGCCGGGGCATGCAGCACAGCCCTCACCGGGTCCTCGGCCAGCAGGCGTTCCTCGGGCAGGTCGTACGTCTGACGGCCCCCCATGGCTTGGTCGCACCGATTCTGATGGACGCACGCGTACCTCAAGGCGAGGGCTATCGCTTCGTCTATGTCCTGCCGTTCACGGCTGACACCTTGCTGGTGGAGGACACCCATTACGTCGACAGCCAGGCGCCCGCCGCGCAGCAGCTGCGCCAGCACATCGAGTGCTACCTGCAGCAGCGCGGCTGGCACGTCGCCGAGTGCCTGCGTGAAGAACAGGGCGTATTGCCGATTACCCTGGTCGACGACTTTCCTGCCTGGTGGAACGAACAGCACGGGCCGCTCGCCGTTGGCCTGCGGGCCGGATTGTTTCACTGCACCACGGGTTATTCCCTGCCCGATGCCGTGCGCCTGGCCGACTGGTTGTCAACGCAAGCGCTGGAGGACACGGCGTCGCTCAAGCCCGCGTTGGGCGCCTACCTGCATCGACGCTGGCGTGAGCAAGGGTTCTATCGCCTGCTCAACCGAATGCTGTTTCTGGCCGGCCGGCCGAACCGTCGCTGGCAGGTGATGCAGCGCTTTTATCGATTGCCTGAGGGGCTGATCGCCCGTTTCTACGCAGGCCAGAGTACGCTGCGTGATCGCCTGCGGATCCTGTGCGGCAAACCGCCTGTGCCCGTCGGCGAGGCCATGAAGGCTGCCTTGCGACACTCCCCTGCCCATTTCAAGGATTATCCATGAGCAACGAACGATCCGCCCTGGTCATCGGCGCAGGCCTTGGCGGCCTGGCCCTAGCCATCCGCCTGCAGGCCGCGGGTATCCCCACGACCTTGCTCGAGGCGCGCGACAAACCAGGTGGCCGCGCTTACGTCTATCACGACCAAGGCTTTACCTTCGACGCAGGCCCCACGGTGATCACCGACCCGAGCGCCATCGAAGCCCTGTTCACCCTCGCCGGCCGGCCCATGCATGAGTACGTGGAATTGCTGCCGGTAACGCCTTTCTACCGCCTGTGCTGGGAGGATGGCCGGGCATTCGACTATGGCAATGACCAAGCCGACCTGGAGCGCCAGATCGAGGCCTTCGAGCCCAAGGACGTGGAAGGCTATCGACAGTTCCTGGCCTATTCCAAGGCCGTGTTGCAGGAAGGCTATATCAAGCTTGGCGCAGTGCCCTTCCTGTCTTTTCGCGACATGCTGCATGCCGGCCCGCAGTTGGCTCGCCTGCAAGCCTGGCGCAGCGTCTACAGCATGGTGGCGCGGTTCATCAAAGATGACCAACTGCGCCAGGCGTTCTCGTTCCACGCCTTGCTGGTCGGGGGTAATCCCTTCGCCACGTCCTCGATCTACACGTTGATCCATGCGCTGGAGCGCACCTGGGGTGTCTGGTTCCCCAAAGGCGGCACGGGCGCGCTGGTGCAGGGCATGGCCAAGGTGTTCACCGACCTGGGCGGCACCCTGGAGCTCAATGCCGAGGTGGCCGCGTTCGAAACCCAAGGCAGCCGCGTGACCGGCGTGCGCACCCAGGACGGGCGGCGCTGGCGGGCAGACGCAGTCGCCTCGAATGCCGATGTGGTGCACACCTACTCCGACCTGCTGGCCGAACACCCTCGCGGTGAACAGGAAGGCAAGCGGCTCAAGGGCAAGCGCTTTAGCAACTCGCTGTTCGTGGTGCACTTCGGGCTCAAGCGCACGCAGCCGCAACTGCGTCATCACACGGTGTGCTTTGGCCCGCGCTACCGGGAGCTGATTGACGAAATCTTCAACGGTCACGAGCTTGCCGAAGACTTTTCACTCTACCTGCATACCCCCTGCGCCACCGACCCTAGCCTGGCCCCGGAAGGATGCTCGAGCCACTACGTATTGGCGCCCGTACCGCACATGGGCAACGCGGCCATCGACTGGGAGGTGGAAGGGCCACGGTTCCGGGACAAGATTCTCGACTACCTGGAACGTCACTACATTCCAGGCCTGCGCGAGGACTTGGTCACCTGCCGCACCTTCACGCCGCTGGACTTCCGCGAAGAACTTAATGCCCACCTGGGGTCGGCGTTCTCTCTGGAACCCATCCTGACCCAGAGCGCCTGGTTCCGCCCGCACAACCGTGACAGCGAAGTGAGCAATCTGTACCTGGTGGGGGCAGGCACGCACCCAGGGGCCGGTGTGCCAGGCGTGATCGCCTCGGCCAAGGCCACCGCAGGCCTAATGCTCGAGGACCTGGGCGCATGACCGCACCGAACCACGACCAGTTGCTTGCCCATGCCGAACACAGCATTGCCGTGGGTTCGAAAAGCTTTGCCGCAGCAGCCCGGCTGTTCGATGCCCATACCCGGCGCAGCGCTGTGCTGTTGTATGCCTGGTGCCGCCATTGCGATGACGTGATCGATGGTCAGCAAGCCGGGCATGAGGCGGTGGTCATCAGCCAGGAAGAAGCGCAGGTGCGCCTGTTGGATCTGCAGCGTCAGACGGAGGCCGCCTGCGCGGACTTGCCCGTGAACCAGCCGGCCTTCGCCGCACTGCGCGAAGTGGCCAGGCGCCACGGCATTCCCCGCGCCGAAGCCTTCGACTTGCTCGAAGGCTTCGCCCAGGACGTGTCCGCCTGCCGCTACCAGACCCTGGATGAGGTCATGGTCTACTGCTATCACGTAGCAGGTGTGGTGGGCCTGATGATGGCCAGGGTCATGGGTGTTCAAGATGCCCGCGTGCTGGACCGGGCCTGCGACCTGGGCCTGGCCATGCAGCTGACTAACATCGCCCGGGACATCGTCGATGATGCCAAGGTCGGGCGCTGCTACTTGCCTCAGGCTTGGCTGTCGGAATTCGACCTCAGTGCAGACGACCTGGCCGATGTGCGTCATCGCGCAGCCGTCGCTACCTTGGCCAGGCGCCTGGTCGCCCACGCCGAACCCTACTACGCCAGCGCCCAGGCCGGGCTGCAGGCCTTGCCGCTTCGCTCGGCGTGGGCAGTGGCCACGGCAGGCCAGGTTTACCGGCGCATCGGCCTGAAGGTCGACAGCGCCGGGGTCGACGCCTGGGACGGCCGGCTGTCTACGTCAAAACTCGAAAAGGTCGGTGCCTTGGTCACGGGGTTTTGGCAGGCGCTGAGCTGTCGGCTGCATCGCCACCCTCAGCGCCCAGCTCGCCTGTGGCAGCGCCCTTCGCCCGCAGCGGCCCCCCATGCAGCGCCCGAAGTTGCCGACGCAGCCGTTCGATAGTGGGTACGTACAGAAAACCGAACGACACACAGCCTTCGCGCCCCTGCACGGCATGATGAAGCCGATGTGCCTGGTACAGGCGCTTGAAGTAACCTTTGCGCGGGACCACTTTGAAAGGCCAGCGCCGGTGGACCAGGCCGTCGTGGGCAACGAAATACAGGACACCGTAGGCCGTCATGCCTGCGCCTACCCATTGCAACGGGTACCAGCCGGCATTGCCCAGGGCGATGAGAATGATCGCCAGCACGGCGAACACCGCGGCGTAGAGATCGTTCTTCTCGAAGATCCCCGTGCGTGGCTCATGGTGCGAGCGGTGCCAGCCCCAGCCGAAGCCGTGCATGATGTACTTGTGAGCAAACCAGGCCACGCCTTCCATGGCGGCCAGGGTGCCGAAAAAGGTGAGTAACGTCAGGGTCATGCGCAGGCTATCCAGGCAAGAGGGAACATGGGGGCAGTCCTTTGGTGCGTCGGGGCCCGGTGGGTACAGCATGATCTACCCAAGGCGCTGGCGCAAAGCCTATGAGTGTGCAAGATGGGCTGGTGTTCCGTTGGCAACGCGCTATCCAGCCCTGCCCGATGCTTTAACCCTGAAACGCCATCTCAGGATCCCTTATGCTGCCGGGGTCTGCACCACGAACCCATGTAAAGGCCGGCCATGCACTCCTCAGAACGACTCAAAGGGATCGACGTCTTCGTCGCGGTCGCCGACCTTGGCAGCTTCACGGCAGCGGCCGGGCGACTGAGCCTTACCAGCTCGGCGGTCAGCAAAAGTATTGCGCGCCTTGAGGCGCGCATGGGCGTTCGCCTGTTCGAGCGCACCACACGCCGGTTGTCGCTGAGCGAGGCCGGCGTGGTTTTCTACCGCACCTGCACGTCGGTGCTGGCCGATCTGGAAGAAGTCGAACACACCCTCGCCACGACGGGTAATGAACCTCACGGACGGGTACGCATTGACCTGCCCGCCTCCTACGGTCGCCTGCATGTGCTGCCGCTGATCCTGGCGTTCACCCGGCAGCATCCGCTGTTACAGCCGCACGTATCGTTTTCCGACCGTTTCGTCGATCCGGTGCAGGAAGGCATCGACATCGTGGTACGCATCGGCGGCCCCGATACATGGCCCGCCGCCCTGGGCCATCAGTACTTTGGCGCCCAGCGCCTGATGTTCTGTGCAGCCCCCGACTACCTCGACACCTATGGTACGCCGCAAAGCGAGGAGGACCTGGAGCACCACCACTGCGTGGGCTATGGGCACACCGACGGTTTGGTCAGCCCGTGGTTCTTCAAAGGGCGCCAGCCTGGCGAGATGGAGCGTCGCACGGTACAGCCGCGCATCGCCGTAGGTGATGGCGAAGGCGAGGTCGCGGCGGTGCTGGCCGGCCACGGTATAGGGCAGCTACCCACCTGGTTGACCCAGCAGCACCTCGATCAAGGACGGATGATCGAGGTGCTGCCGGAGCTGGCGACCGATGGCCTGCCGATGAACCTGGTCTGGCTCAAGCGTCGCGAGCACCTACCCAAGGTGCGTGCCTTGCTCGATTACCTGTTGCCCAGGCTCGCGCCTCACGGCACGCGTGCCGCCGAACCCGTCTGAGGTGCCAGCCTGGCTACCACGGGCACTGCCAGCAGCGCCAGCACCGCGACTGCGGCGGCCACATAACCGAGGTAGGCAATCCCCAGACCGTCGATGGTCATGCCACCGAGCACCGCACCCAGGCCGATGCCTGCGTTGGCAGCCGACACGTTGGCAGTACCAGCCAGTGCCTTGGCGTGGCTCACCGACGCCATGACGCGCACCTGGCAAACCGGGTAGAGCGCCGTGTTGGCGATACCCCACAAGGCCAGCGCCAGGCAGAAAACCAGGCCTGCATGGGCCAAGGGCACCAGCGCGGCCATGCCGATCGCCAGCAGCACCAGAAAGCCCGCGGTAGCCTTGAGAACGGAGTGGTCGACGGCACGCCCCCCGATCCAGTTACCCAGCAGGCCAACGGCACCGAAGCCCATCAGCCACCAACCGGTGGGAGCCGGGGCCACACCCGCCACACGCTCGAGCAGGTCGGCCAAGTAGGTGTAGCCGGTGAACATCGCGGTGAACACCAGAATCGACAGCAGCACGTTCGCCACGAAGAAGCGTTCGGTGAAGATCCGCGCCTGGCGGGCAAAATCCACCTTGGCGGTCCGGGCCACGTGGGGCATCCAGACGCTCATCGCCACGGCCATCACCAGCGAAAGCCCCGCCAGCGCCCAGAACGCGCCACGCCAGCCCAACGCGTCAGCGGCCAACGTGCCCAGCGGGATGCCCAACAGCATGGCGGCAGAGATGCCGAGGTAAACCTTCGACACCGCGCGCCCTGCATGCTCGGGCCCCGCGAGGTGCCCTGCTGTCTCGCTGGCGGTCCCCCAGAACACCGGTAATGCCAATGCCGGTATGACACGTGCAACGGCCAGTACCCAGAAATTGTCGGCCACGGCCGCCAGGGCATTGGCCGCGGCAAAGACCAGCAGGATGGTGATGAACAGCCGTTTACGGTCCAGGTGCGCCAGCATGGCCGTGAGAAACGGCCCTGCCAACATGACCGTGAAGGCGAACAGCGTTACCAGTTGTCCCGCCATGGAGATGGACACCCCCAGGTCGCGACTCAGGGCAGGCAACAGGCCCACAATGAGAAACTCGGTGGTGACGATCAGGAAAGCTGAAAACGCAAGGATGGCAATACTGATGGCTGCCCGTGGAGCTTCGTCGACGGGTGAAGCGGTGGAAGATGCGGCAGGCATGGAAAAACTCTCAAGACGTTGGCCGCCAGTCTATTCGATCGCGCAGGTCTTATTTTTGGCCGATTTTCACATATGGGATGACGCAAATTCACCAATCAGCTCAATGTATACAACTTCCCCGTTTCCTGATTACATAGCCGCGTCGCCTACGACGCTGGCCATCGCCGGCGCGTATTGCAACAGGCATCAACCATGTCATCTGCACACACTTCAAGAACGCTACTGATCAAAAATGCCCAACTGCTCGTCACCATGGATGGCGAGCGTCGCGAAATCCGCGGCGGTGGGCTGTACATCGAAGACAACCTGATCAAGCAGGTTGGCCCCAGCGAAACCCTTCCCCAGCAGGCGGACGAGGTGCTGGACATGTCCGGCAAGGTGGTCATCCCTGGGCTGGTCAACACGCACCACCACATGTACCAGAGCCTGACCCGGGTAGTGCCAGCCGCCCAGGACGGCGAACTGTTCAACTGGCTCACCCAGCTGTACCCGATCTGGGCACGGCTCACGCCCGAGATGATTTCAGTTTCGACCCAGACGGCCATGGCTGAGCTGATCCTTTCCGGTTGCACCACCTCGAGCGATCACCTGTACATCTACCCCAACGGATGCAAGCTCGACGACAGCATCCATGCGGCTGCCGAAATTGGCATGCGTTTTCATGCTGCTCGCGGCAGCATGAGCGTGGGTCAGAGCCAGGGCGGGCTGCCGCCGGACTCGGTGGTGGAAAAGGAAGCGGATATCCTCAAGGAGTCCCAGCGCCTGATCGAGGACTACCACGATGCCAGCCATGGCTCGATGCGCCGGATCGTGGTCGCGCCCTGCTCGCCCTTCTCGGTCAGCCGCGACCTGATGCGCGAAGCGGCTGTTCTGGCTCGCCAACATGGTGTATCGCTGCACACGCACCTGGCCGAAAACGTCAATGACATTGCCTACAGCCGGGAAAAATTCGGCATGACCCCTGCCGAGTACGCCGAGGACCTGGGGTGGGTCGGGCCCGACGTGTGGCACGCTCACTGCGTGCAACTGGACCAGCATGGCATCGAACTGTTCGCCCGCACCGGTACCGGGGTCGCCCATTGCCCATGCTCGAACATGCGTCTGGCTTCCGGTATCGCTCCGGTACGCGCCATGCGCGATCATGGCGTTCCGGTCGGGCTCGGGGTGGACGGTTCGGCGTCCAACGACGGTGCCAGCATGATCGGCGAGGTTCGCCAGGCCCTGCTGCTGCAACGCGTAGGGTTTGGCCCGGACGCGATGACGGCCCGTGAAGCACTGGAAATCGCTACCTTGGGCGGTGCCAAGGTGCTCAACCGCGATGACATCGGCGCATTGGCACCGGGCATGGTCGCCGATTTCGTCGCCTTCGACCTGGGCCATGTAGCCTACGCCGGCGGCCATCATGACCCGCTTGCAGCGCTGGTGTTCTGCACCCCGACCCAGGTGCATACCAGCGTCATCAACGGCAAGGTGGTGGTGAGGGAAGGTCAGTTGGTGACTGTCGACCTGCCACGGGTACTCGAGCGCCACAACCGCCTGGCCTATCAGTTGGTCGCGGGCTGATAGAGGCGGTGCCTTAAGGTGCTGGCTGCCAAGTGCCTGCGGGGCTGCATCGCAGCCCATTGCCGGCAAGCCAGCCCCCGTCTGACGGCAAGCTCACCCTGTAGGCACCGCACGGCAACAGGCTTACAGCACCATCACCATCTCGTGCCACGCCATGCCGCCGTGGTCGGAAGGTGACGGCTGGACGTAGTTGTAGCCCAGCTTGCGGTACAGTGGCACGTGCTGTTCCTTGCACATCAAGTGGATGGTCTGCTTAGCGCAGGCTTTCATCCGCAGAATGAACGCTTCCATCAACCGCTTTGCATGACCTTGGCCCTGGTAAGCCGGGTCGACCACCACCGACATGATCACCACGTTGGGGGCATCGGGGTCATGCCCGACCAGCTCCTTGAACGCTTCGTCCGACATCACGACCTGATGGGCGCAACCACTGTTGATGAAGCCCACGATGGCCCCGTCGCTTTCAAGCACTAGAAAACCTTGTGGATACTGACTGATGCGCGTCTGGATCTTTTCCAGCGTGGCCGCTTCGTCTCCCTCGTAAGCACCGATCTCGATGGCGTGGCAGCGGCTGGCGTCCTCCAGGGACGGCGTACGGAACTGAAGCGAAGGCATGACCGGCTTTTCCTTTGGGTCTGAACGATACGGCGACCATGATAACCGTGCCTGACGCTTGCTGCGATGCTCACCGCCACGCATCATGGAGGCCTTTCTGCCCGCGACGGACTTACCGAATGATCGCAGTACCCGTGCCACCCCTGGAGACGAGCCGTTGCAAACGCCTCAAAGCGGCCACCCACCGCGAACATGACGGTGTCGATCAGTTGGTCATGGCCGCCCACCCTTTTCAGGACAGGGCGCGCTATGCGCGCTTCCTGCTGGTACAGCATCATTTTCACGGCAGCCTCTTGGGACTTTACAAAGACCCCCACCTCAATACGTGGCTGCCGGGCCTCTCGTCGCTGTCGCGGTTTGCAGCGGTCGAGCAGGACATTCGCGACTTGGGACAACTGCCACCTGCCTTGCCGACGAGCGTGAAGGTAGACCCGGCCCATGCACTGGGCTGGCTGTATTGCAGCGAAGGATCGAACCTGGGCGCCGCTTTCTTGTTCAAGCACACCCAGCGCCTTGGCCTTGACGAAGGCCTGGGTGCGCGGCACCTGGCAGCGCACCCGCAAGGACGGGCGCTGCATTGGAAGGCGTTCGTGAGCGCAATCGACGGCCTTGAACTCGATAAACAACAGGAAGCTGGCGTGATCGCCGGCGCCATCGCAGCCTTTGAAGCCTATCGGACGAAGGTCACCGAGGTATTCGCCGCTGACCTGCAAGCCGCTGCGCACACCTGCGAAGGCTGAACGCTTGTGCTGCATTGGCCAGGCGCCAGCTTGCGGCCCGGATACGCCGATGGCATGAACAAAATAGCGATTTGATGCTGAGCTGGATTGCCAAACGCCATGGGCCGTCTTTACTGGTACTTAACGACCCCGGCATAGGTGTGCGCCCATGAAGATCATGCTCACCCGTATTCTTGTCGACGACCAGGCCAAAGCGCTTGCCTTCTATCACTACGTATTGGGCTTCGAACCCAAACAAGACCTCGCCATGGGCCAGCACCGCTGGCTGACCCTGACCTCGCCCAACGACCCCAACGGCGTGCAATTGCAACTGGAGCCAGAGGTACACCCTGCGTCGAAAGCGTACAAGGTTGCGCTCAAGGAAGACGGTATCCCCACCGCGATCTTCGCGGTGCGTGACATTCAAGGCGAATATGCCCGGCTATCCGCTGCCGGTGTCAAGTTTCACCAGTCTCCCGCCGAGGTCGATAACGTCATGACTGCAATCTTCGACGACACCTGCGGCAACCTCATCCAGATTACCCAGCTACACTGACCGCCCCTTGCAAACCGCCTGCGCCAGTTCAACTGGCGCGGCCCTACTGATCGTTGCCCAAGGACATGCGATGCGTCATGAGTTCGACGAAGTGCTCAACGACCTGGTCGACTACTTTCTGCTAGGTGACATTCAACTGCTTGAGCGCTTCAAGCAGGAGCATGGCCTGCCTGACGACCTGGCCCACGAATTCACCCATCATGACAGCGGCGACATGGCCGTGCGCGACGGCGTGGTGCTGCCTGTGGCCGGCGTCGACAACCTCCCCTATCACGTGGTGTTCACGCTCGATGGGCAAACACCCAAATTGCGCGAGGCGGGCAGCCGGCTCAAGCACCAGCGCGGTGGTTATTCGCTGAACGTCGAGCATGGCGCTGTGATGCTGTACACCTGGCGCATCCTCCAGTACTTCACCCCCAAGACACTGGGCGACTTGATGGCGCGCTACCGTGAGCCCGGCCGCCCGGTGATCGAACTGGACAACGGTTGGTATGAGGTCGAAGTCCTGGCCGGTGCGTGCGTGCGCGATGGGCTGTACGAGCCCACCTTCGAGTTCGTCCTGAGCAAGCGTAGCGGGCGTGTGGCGAACACCACCGCGGAAACGGGGTACAGCTTCAGCCTGCGAGGCTACTTTGACTGAAACCTCTTCACTGTGGCCATGAACCGCGCAGCGCAGCCAGGTTGGCAGGGCGAGATCTGGCTGGCCGAGGACCATTGCCTGGTGACAGGACGACTGGGGCGCACCGACAGCCACCAGCACTACGCCCATCAACTGCTGATTGGGCTTGATGCCGACGTCGAGGTCTGCCTGGACGGGCGTACCTACGGCGGCCCGCGAATACTGATCCCTTCGCAACAGGCTCATGCCATCCTGAGCGAGAGCGTGCAGTGCATCACCCTGTTTGCAGAGCCGTTGGCGTTCTGTGTGGCTGACCTGCAATGCCTGGGTGAATCAGCCAACGCGGTAGAGCAACTTGCCATGCGTATGCGGACATGGCCACGATCGGCGTTGGACCCACGCCTGGCAAAAGCGCTTGGTCGCGTGCGCGCAATCGGTGAGAAATCGCTGCCTGCTCATGAACTGGCCAGCGTTGCATCGCTTTCAATCAGTCAACTGGAGCGCCTGTGCACTAGCCAACTAAGGGTTTCGGTACGACGCCTGGTGCTGTGGCAGCGCCTGCGGATGGCCGTGCAGCAGGCACTGGCCGGTGCCAACCTGACCCAAGCGGCGCTCGCAGCCGGTTTCGCCGACTCCGCGCACTTATCCCGCAGCATGCGCCGCCATTTCGGGCTCACCCCCAGCGAAATCGTGCGCGACCTACGACTGGGCGCGCCTGGCTAGTGCCTGACGCAGTGCAGCAGGCAGCACTGCCGGTGGGTGCACCTCACTTCTCATCCAAGGCTCGCGCAGCTGTGCCAGATAGGTCCGGGGATAATCAGGGCGATCGCCAATGCCTACGTCCTCATCGCGCAGCGCGTAGTCGGGCAGGTGCAGCGCGGTGCCCAGCAGGCGATCCCACAGCGGCAGGAATAGAGCGAAATTGACGTCGCCGTGGGTGCCGTACTTCAGGTGATGCAGACGGTGTACCGGTGCCCACGCGAACACATGGCGCAAGGCGCCGATGCGCATGTCCACATTGCTATGTTGCAACAGCAGCTGCACGGACACGGAAAATGCCAGGAGTGCAGCGACTGGTACTGGCAGGCCCAACATCAGCAATGGCAAGGTGCCGCCCAGGGTTTCGAGCATCTGATGCACGGGGTGCTTCATCAAGCCATTGAACCCATAAAGCCGAGTCACACTGTGGTGCACGGCGTGCAGACGCCATAGCCACGCGCTGCGGTGACTGGCGTAGTGCACCAGGGTAATGCCCAGGTCGGCCAGGATGATCGCCATCAGCAACTGCAAGACCAAAGGCCAATGCACGGGCCAGAGCCCGGTGTCCGGCAGCAACGCCGTCAGCGGTACGACCATGAAAACGCTGAACCATGTCAGCGCTTCGTTTATCAACGCGTGACAGGCGTCTCGCTGGCTATCGCCCTGCGAGTGATTCCACCGTGACTTGAACGGCATGACACGCTCGCACAGCCGCGACACCGCCACGGCGCCCATCAGCAAGGGCAGCAACCAGCACAGATGGGTGTTCATCGCCACTGCCAGGGCAGCGCCTATGAACCCAAAGAAAAACACAGGGGCGTAGAGGTAGCGCATGGGTAACTCCAGAAAGACAGGAGCCCCTAGTGTCCCCGTCCCGGCCGATCCCGCGCTTGAACGAACGGCGCAACCGTGTGTGGGCGCTACTCGTTGACCAGCCGCTGCAACACGGCGCCTTCATGGCGCGCGAGGATACGCAGCAGTTGATCAACCAAGGCACGGTCCGGCGCATCGAGGTGGAAATGGTGGCCGCCTGGGTGCCAGGACACTTTCGCCTGGGGCGGCAATGCCGCTTCACGGCGGTCGAAAGCCTCGCCAGTGAAAGCGCCCTGCCGGCCGAACATCAGGTACAGCGGGCAGCGAATCTGGCTGAGCAGCGCGCAAGCTTCAGGCTCGGTGAGCGGCATGGGCTCTGGGAGCACCAACCGCGGGTCGTGTCGCCAGCAATAACCGTCGTTGAGCTGGAGCAGGTCGCGCAGCGCCAGTAACCTCGCCGCTTCTTGAGACAGGTCGGTGTCGAGCCGCTCGCGGCGCTGCGCCAGCGCGCTGTCCAGATCGTCGAAGCGTTGCACGTCCCGTTCGTTGAAGCCCTGCATCTGCGTACGCTGGACCATGCGCTTGAGGCGATAAGCCCGTGCCAGGTGCTGCACGCGGTCATGCTCGGCCACGGTGAACGGTGCTCCCATCCCGTCGAGGAAGGTCATGCTCGCGATCCCGCTGGTCATGGCCGCCAGCAGCGAAGCCACGCCGGTGCCCATGCCGTGCGCCAGCACATGGAATTGCCGCATGCCAAGGCTTTCGGTGACCGACAGCATGTCCTCGGCGTGCTCCCACAAGTAGTAGCCGCTGTCATGACGACGATGGTCGGAACGTCCGTGGCCGACCAGGTCGGGGGCTACCACGAAACAGCCATCGAGCAGGGGTGCCAGGCGCTCGAACGAGGCGGCGTTGTCCAACCAGCCATGCAAGGCCAGTACGGGAATGCCATCCTCCGGGCCCCAGCAGCGCACCGCCACTTCGATGCCATTGATGTCCAGCGGGTGATCCTTGGGTGTGGTGGTTGATCGCATGGGTATGCTTCCTGATCGGCAGCCTGATGCACGTACACCAGACCGAACACGCCGCCGCATTCCACGACGCCTGTCGTCTGCGGCAACCCTTGCGCCGGAGCACGCAGGGCGCCGACAGGTCACCTTGGCGCAAGCCAGTGGCCACCACTGGCCCCTTACCGACGGTGACTTAACCGTCACCGACCCCGGCAGTCTTCGAAACAGTCCTGGCGGCCATCGACGCGGCTGGACGCGCGAGCGGCCACGGCGGCATCGCCATTGGCCGGTTCCACGTGCCAGTAGCAATGCTGCACTGCTCGGGTCACGGCCACATAGGCCAAGCGCTGCACCTCCTCTTTCTGGGCGGTGTCGAACGGCTGCGGGTCGCCCGCCTTGCCCAGGCCCGCCTGGCGATACACCTGGTTCTTGTAAGGCGAGCTGGTCAGGTACTGGCAGTCGCCCAGCATGAACACCGCATCGGCCTGCAAGCCCTTGGCGCTGTGGTAGGTGAGTTGGCGAAGACGCCGCTGCTCGGCGGGCACTGCTGCCTCGGCCTGAAGCACAGGTTCCAGGTGTTCGCTCATCGCTGCCCGGTCATTGCCCTTGCGGTAGAGCATCAGCACCGACTCGCCGCGCTGGTAATGCTCGATGAGGGTCTGGCCCAGGGCGGCCTCGTCACGCTCGAAGACCTTGACCGGTGACCCGGCAAGTTCAGCGGCAGGGCCAGCGGCTCGGGCCTTCTTGCCGGCGATGGTGGGTGTGCCCTTGACCAGGTGCTCAGCGGCATCGATGACCTGCTGCTGGCAGCGATAGTTTTCCACCATCATCACTCGAGTGCTGGCGGGCGTTGGAAACGCCTTGGTGAATTCGGTGAAGTACTTGGGCGAGCTGCCTCGCCAGCCATAGATCGACTGCCAGTCATCGCCCACGCACAACAGCGACGAGTGCTGAGCATGGCGGCCGACATTCATCCCGGGCCCGCGCCTGCGGATTTCGCGCAGGGAAGCCCGCAGCCAGCTGACGATTTGCGGCGAGACGTCCTGGAATTCATCGATCATCAGATGCGCCAGCGGCCGTAGCAGCGGGTCGGGCAACAGCTGCAGGTTTTCCGGGTTGTTTTCCCCGAACAGCGCGAACATGCGGTTGTAGCTCATGACCGGAGGGACCTGATCAAGCAGATGCGCTTCGAACGCCTTCCAGTAAAGGGCTAACGCTTCGAAGAACAGCGCGTCGCTGTCGCCTGGCACGAAGCGCATGTCGGCAATCGCCGTGTTCACTTCGAGCCCGAGGTTTTCGATAAAGCCCGCGGCACTGACGAATGCGTCGAGCAGCGGCGCGGCGGACAGCTCGCCCTTGACCTTGTATTCAAACCCCGGCCCCGTCACGGCGTCGCCCGCCAGCGAAGCGGCCAGGCGCCGGGCCATGGCGTAGTTGTCCAGCCAGATCAACGGCTGGTCGCAGAATGCCTGCAACAGGGTTCGTTTGACTGCCCACTCCCCGCGTACGGCCAGCTTGGCGCCGGGTCGTTGGTACTGGGCACTCTCGGAGGGGTCGAAGCCCAATACCACCAAGGGCCCTGTGGCACCCAACCGGCCGTGTACATGAAAACGGCATCCACGGATCTCCACGGTGTCGCGCGTCGGCTCAATGCCCTGGATCGGCCAAGCGCCTGCTGCGAACCACAGGTCCTCGATCACATCGCACAGCTCTTCGTCGCGTTGCGCAGCCAGCTGCGTCACCTGGGCGCGTTTCTGCACCTCGGGGTTATCCGGATCCACTGGCTTGAGTTGCAAGGCTTCGTTGCGCAAGTGGCCGATCAGCTCGGCAAAGCGCGGGCTGTCCGCCAGCAGGGTGCTGTAGCAATGATTGAGCTGTTGGCGCTGGGCATCGTTCAGGCGCAGGTCGAACGGGTTGCTGTCGGCCTCGGCCTCGCGCCCGGCGGGCATCTCGTTGCCCAGGGTCTCGAACGCGCGCACGTGCTCGAACCCAGGCAGGCTGCGCACCAGGGGCAGGATGCGGGAGTGGAAGGTGCGGACCAGTTCGCGCGCCTGTGCCGGTTGCAGGTGAACATCCCACAGCGCGAACACCTGCACCAAGCGCTTGATGAAGTCCTTGCGCGACTCGCGGGTGAAGGTGACGACCGTCATCGCGTCGAGTTCGTAGCCCAGGTAGTGACGCAGCAGCAAGATTCGCAGCACCAGGGAGGTGGATTTGCCCGCCCCTGCCCCGGCCACCACGCAGGTGGAGGGTGTGTCGCTGAAGATCAGTTTCCATTGCGCGGCGCTGGGTTGCGCGTGGCTGGGCAGGCGCTGGGCGACGTCGGCCTTGAAGCGTTTCTTCAGGTGGGCGGTCAAGGCCAGTCGCCAATCCTCGAACAGGTGATCGTCCTGGCCGGGCACGGCCGGGGTGTCGGGGCGATGGTCACGGATGACCAGCACTTGCTGGCCTGCCTCGTACCCTTGCGCATGGCCACGTTCGTACCCTGCGCGCTGGCCTTCGTCACGGCCCTGGTGCTGGCCATCGGCATGGCCCAGCCACCAGGAATGAGGGTGTTGCGCCTGAATGCGGGTCAGGCCACGCCCAAGGCACTGGGCGATGAGCCGTTTAAGCCAGGGTAGCCGTGTGGGTGGGGTCAGTTCGGCGAGGGCCTTGGGTTGCTCGTTGGCCACAGTCACTCCGTTGGCAGCAAAATCAGCCGGCAATGTTCGCCGCAATGGCGCAAAAGCGCCAGCGAATGCGTGGGAAAACATCGGGGGTCACGGCTGGGGCAAGGGGGAGTAGGCTTGCGCAGTCTTGACCCAGGATGACGTACGCTGGGTTAGCGGCCCACCGCGCTCGGTTCGGCGCCCGGCAAGGCCGCTTCCGCAGGGGAAAGAGTGTATCGTTGAGCCATATGCGAGGCTCAAGCCATTCAATCAAGTCAAGGTTGAAACTTTTAATTCCAATATCGTAGTTAAGATTATTGCTGTTATTGCTGTTATTGCAGTTGCAGTTGCAGTTGCAGTT